>CAMWUL010000035.1 GCA_947177445.1 uncultured Lachnospiraceae bacterium
CTCCAGCCCTGCCAGCTGCTCCCTGTAATTTTCCCGGGTGATCCCCTCCGAGTCGATCCATTTGATTTCCACCTGAACCTGATGGTAATATCCCGCATGGCGCAGGGCCTCCGCCACGGAAAGGTAGGCGTCATGCAGCGCCACATACTTGCCCACCAGGCCGATGCGCACGGTCCCGGAGCAAACCTTGCTGTGCTCCACCATCTGCCTCCACTCAAGCAGCTGGGGCTGCGGCGCCTCTATTCCCAGCTCCCGGCAGACCACCTCCGAAAAATGAGACCGCTCCAGCATCAGCGGCGCTTCATACAGGTTTGGCAGGGTGATGTTTTCGATCACACAGTCCGGCTTTACGTTGCAAAACAGGGAAATCTTGCGGAAAATACTTTCCTCCAGAGGCTCGTCACAGCGAAGTACGATGATGTCGGGATTAATCCCCATCCCCTGCAGCTCCTTCACGGAATGCTGAGTGGGCTTGGATTTGTGTTCGTCGGAGCCCCGCAGAAAGGGCACCAGCGTCACATGGATGAACAGGCTGTTCTCCCGTCCCGCCTCCAGAGAGATCTGCCGCACCGCCTCAATAAAGGGCTGGGATTCAATATCACCGATGGTGCCGCCGATCTCGGTGATCACCACGTCCGCATCTGTCTTTTCCCCCACACGGTACACAAAGTCCTTGATCTCATTGGTGATATGGGGAATAACCTGCACGGTGGAGCCTAAATACTCTCCCCTGCGTTCCTTGTTCAGCACGTTCCAATATACCTTTCCCGTGGTAAGATTGGAAAACTGATTCAGGTCTTCGTCGATAAAACGCTCATAATGTCCCAGATCCAGATCCGTCTCCGTGCCGTCCTCGGTCACATACACCTCCCCATGCTGATAAGGGCTCATGGTGCCGGGATCCACATTGATATACGGATCCAGCTTCTGAGCCGCCACCTTCAGCCCTCTGGCCTTCAAAAGCCGCCCCAGGGAGGCCGCCGTGATTCCCTTTCCCAGACCTGACACAACGCCTCCTGTGATAAAAATATACTTTGTCATATGCTCCCCCATACCTTTCCTTGCAAATAATTTCCTGCCCGAAGGGCTTCGTATCACGAACTGTATCTTCCCAAGACAAAAAGGGCAGGGATATCCTCTGAAAATCCTTCAAGACACCCTTGCCCTTTTCGTTCTGATTATGCGCTCCTTTGGCAGATTTGTCAACAACCAGCGCCATAGTTCACACCATAACTTCTTGACACGGCCCGGGATCCGGTATATATTGCTTGTAAAAATGAACCAGAAAGGATTCGGGACAAAAATGAATTATTCGAAGCAGGAAGTGATGCAGTATGTCCGGGAGGAGGATGTAAAGTTCATCCGCCTGAGCTTTTGCGATGTGTTCGGCAGGCAAAAAAATATATCCATCATGCCCCAGGAGCTTCCCCGGGCCTTCGATTATGGGATCGCCTTTGACGCCTCCTCCGTGGCAGGCTTTGGGGACGAGACCCGCTCCGATCTGCTGCTGCGCCCGGAGCCCGGGACGCTGGCCCTCCTTCCCTGGCGTCCGGAGCATGGCCGGGTAGTCCGCATGTTTGCGGATATCGTCCGGCCTGACGGACAGCCCTTTGAACAGGACACCCGGAGAATTCTCAAAAAGGCCGTGGAGGACGCCGAAAAATCCGGCCTTCAGTTTTTCTTCGGAGCAGAACAGGAATTTTATCTGTTTACCACGGACGAAGCCGGCAGATCTACGCAAATCCCCTACGATGAGGCCGGATACATGGATATGGCGCCGGAGGACAAGGGCGAAAACATACGCCGGGAAATCTGCCTGACCCTGGAACAGATGGGCATCTGCCCGGAAAGCTCCCACCACGAGGAGGGTCCCGGGCAAAACGAAATCGATTTTCGTTACTCGGATGCGCTGACTGCGGCGGACCAGGCCATGACCTTTCGAACCGTGGCAAAGACCATCGCCCATCGAAACGGTCTGGCGGCAGACTTCAGCCCGAAGCCTCTGAACGACCAGCCGGGCAACGGTTTCCATATCAATATATCCGTAAAGGCCCGGGATGGCTCCGACCAGATGAGCTCCATGATCGCAGGCATTTTGGAGCATATCCGTGAAATGACCCTGTTTTTAAATCCTGCGGAAAATTCCTACCGGCGTCTGGGCAAATGTAAGGCTCCGGAATATATTTCCTGGTCCTCCCAAAATCGTTCCCAGCTCATCAGAATCCCCGCCGCAGAAGGAGAATACCGGCGTGCGGAGCTGCGTTCGCCGGATCCGTGGGCAAACCCCTATCTGGCCTTTGCGCTGATTATCCGGGCCGGTCTGGATGGCATAAAAGACCACCGGCCCCTGATGTCCCCCGTGAATGAAAACCTTTATCAGGCAGATTCTTCCCGTTTGTACAGTCTGGGACTGCAGCGTCTCCCCGCCGACCTGGAGCAGGCGCGGGAAGCCGCCGGCAGCGCCTTTATCAGTGACCACATACCTTCCGCCATCCGGGAAGCCTACTGCTGCAGATAAATGCCGCCGGGGCAGCTCTTCCCTGTGAACAGGCTGCACAGGACGTCACAGAAATGAGGATCACAATGAGTTTGGAAGAACGAGCATACAGCGTTCTGGTGGCTTCGACGTCACAGAACATCAACTCCGCCCTGTCTGCGCTGCTCCCGGAATCCGCCTTTTCCCGGGTTCACACGGTTTCCAGTGTCAGCGCGGCGCGGCGGATATTCGCAGAGCGGCCTTTTGACCTTGTCATCGTCAACTCACCGCTTCCCGACGACACCGGCGTGCGCTTTGCCATCGATGTCTGCGCCGGGGCCGGCACGGTGGCGCTGCTCCTGGTGAAGTCCGAAATCTATATGGGAATCTATGACAAGGTAGTGCCCCACGGAGTCTTTACCCTGCCCAGGCCCACCTCAAAGCAGGCTCTCTCTCTTGCTCTGAGCTGGCTGGCCAGCGCCAGAGAACGCCTGCGGAAAATGGAAAAAAAGACCTTGTCCATCGAAGAAAAAATGGAAGAAATCCGGCTTGTAAACCGGGCCAAATGGATTTTGATTGACGAGCAGGGCATGGACGAGCCTGCTGCGCACCACTATATCGAAAGGCAGGCCATGAACCTGTGCATCACCAAGCGCCAGGCAGCGGAGGATATCATCCACGGGAGGGAAAACAGATGAGTAAACGCAGACTTTATATATGGGCCGGCCTTCTCCTTTTGGCGGCTTCTCTTTTACGAATCTGTCACATTGCCGCGATTCCTCTGGGCATGCATATCGATGAGGCGGGGCTGGGGCTCAACGCCTGGTCCATCGCCGGCTTCGGAACGGATCGGTACGGCAATTTTTTACCTGTCTGCCCCTCTAATTTCTATGGAGAGCAAAGCGCCTTTTACACCTATTTCTGCGCCCTGCTGGTGAAGCTTTTCGGTCTCAGCATAGTCACCCTGCGTATGCCTGCTGCCCTTATGGGGATCATTACGGTACTCTTTGGCGCCCTGCTTATGAGGGAAAAATGGGGGGACAAGGGATTGCTGGCCGGGCTGGCGCTGCTTGGCATCTTTCCTTACTTTATCATGAACAGCCGCTTTGCCCTGGACTGCAATTCCATGCTGGGGGCTCTGACCGTGTCCCTGTATGTCCTGGTGCGGCTTCTGAAAAAGGCCCACAGATGTCCTGGCCAAAGGCTCTACGGCTATTTTGCCCTGGCAGGAATCCTGCTGGGCGTCACCCTTTACACCTACATTATCGCCGCCCTGGTCGTTTCCGTATTCTGCGTGCTGTGGGGGCTGTACTACCTTTTTTACCGACGGGAGGGACGCTTCCTTCGCTTCCGGCAGCTGTTGTTTCTGGCCGTCCCGCTGTGGCTCCTGGCCATTCCCCTGATCCTGGTGTTTGCCGTAAATTATTTTGATCTGGATCCCATCGCAACCCCTTTCTTCTCCGTGCCAAAAATGATCACCAACCGCACCGAGGAGGTCACTTTTTCACTGTCCGCCATGCTGGGAAAGCTGCGAAACCTCACCTATCCCTTCACCTCCGACGGCAAATACGGCTCCTCGGACCGTTATTGGACCATGTATCTGTTCAGCCCTCCGCTGATCGCGGCCGGACTCATCCACAGCGTTCTCAGATCCGTAAAGGATCTCCGGGAAAAATGCTTAAGTCCGGACCTGATATTGCTGTTTCTCACCCTGGCGGAAGGCTTCATGTTTCTCCTGTGCGGATATTATAATTATCATATTAACGGGGTATTCATCGCCCTGGCCTTCTTTTGCGTAAACGGTATTTTTGCAGTGGGCGGACTGCTTCGAAAACACCCTGCGAGGCTGGCCTGGGCGGCGGTTCTGACGGTATGCTACGGCGCATCCTTTGCCGGCTTTGCCGGCGAGTATTTTTTCCCAAAGGACACCGCCGTATTTCAGATCTACGGCGGCGTGGATCAGGCGCTCTCCCTGCTGACCCCGGAGCAAAGAAGCCGGGAAATCTATGTGCTGGATGAGGTGGGGGAATTCTATTTTCTGTCAAATCCTGTGCCCCCCGATGAATTTGCCAGCCACTGCAGCGAATCCGGTTTTCTCCAGGATTACCAAAACCTCCACTTCCGGGCGCCGGAAAAATATACCGGTGAAGAAATCCTGGTGTGCAACAAAGGCTCCGGCTGGCACGGCATCTTTTCCGACAAAGATCTCACGGGATATTCCTACTCCGTGCTGGAGACAGCGCATTATTATGTATTTTATCGGAAGTAGAGCTCAAGACCCGTGCGCTTTTCAAACTCCCGGGCCCACGCCCTGTCATGGTAGAAAAGGATGACTCCCTGTCCTCCGTCGTCACAGGCGCAAATCCACTCGTCCCCTTCCCGGCCCGGAAGCCCTGCCAGGATCCCGTTCAACTTTTTGATCACAGAATTGTCCAGCCAGTCGTTGGATACCTGCAGAGTCATACTGCAGGGTTTTCCGTTGCAGGTAAAGGTCATTTTAATGCGTCCTGTCCCATTTTCCCAGTCGGCGCCGCTCCAGTCCGTGACGATTTGATCGAAGCGAAGCTCACCTCCCGAAAGGGTTTCCACACCCCTTAGGATTTCCTCATAGCTTGCTGACACATCCCAGGCCTCCCAGTCAAACCAATAGGCCTGCTCGGGAAACGCCGTCACTTCCCAGGTCTCCTGATCCCACTGGGGCTGCCCAAGTCCCAGAAGCAGTTCATAAAATGGTGCCTTCTCCACATATTCTCTGTAGGCCTCTTCCTCCTCCATCCACTGCCCAATCTCCTCCATCAGCTCCCCCGGAACCACAAATCCAAGCTCCTCCAGAATTCTGCGCTGCTCCTCCAGAGAAACAGGCTTCGGATTTACCGAAAGCCGGGGCCACAGGCTCCGGAACGCCAGGAAAATCAACGCTGTTGTCAGGGCGATCCGCAAAAATTTTCTGCCTCCGAAGCCACTGCGTTTTTTCTCCTTCTGGATCTGTACCGCCTCCCCGGGCAGCTTCAGTCCCTGTTCTGCACAGCGGTCCAAAAACTCCTGTTCCCTGGCGGAAGCGGCCAGAGCGCTCACGGGCACGCTGATCTGGCTGACCCTGTTACTCTTATAACAAAACACATAGGTATCCTCCACCAGCAGCACCTCCTTCAGCCCCTTCCAGCCAATCAGGCACTGCCGATCCTTCACGCGGGCACGGATCAGATCCCCCGACAGATCCACCTTCCACTCCCCCAGCATGCCACTATATTTTCCGGCTTTGACCGCTTCCAGAAAGTCCTGCTCACTATAGCTGCGTCCGCCTATAAAGAGCCGGGCCATCATTCCCAGAAGCAGGAAAAGCAGCAGTCCCTGCCAGCTTAAGAGCCAGTAAAGAGCCGCCGCAGCGATCAGACACACACCTGCCGCCAAAAAAAAGCCGGCCCGGGCTTCCTTTCGCCGCCCCCTGCGATCAGCGGCCTGATAGACCGCCAGTATATGCGCCAGGCCTTCTTCGTCCAGGGAATACTGATAGCATCCGGAAGGGTATGTTTCCTTCCGGCCTCTTTCTTTGGCTTCCCGAACTCTCCTCTCCAGCTCCTTCAGAAATTTCTCTTCCTCTCCCGGCTCCCGAAAAACGCGTCTGGGAAGGAGGCTGTAGTGCACCTCTTCACCAATCCCCCAGTGCTTCAGTAATAAAAGCCCTCCGGCACACTCACAGCCGCAGAGGTCCTCCAGCAAAACCTCTCTGGTGCCGGCTCCCTCCAGAATCATCCGGTCCTCCTCCAGCCGCAGCACAAGCTCCTCCGACGGCTGATGACGGCTGCTCTGCCACCATATGACGACTGTCGTCAGCACCCAGGGGAAGCAGAGAAATATGGGAAAAACCAACAGAGACCAGGCGGAATCTGCCCAGAAGAACGCTCCCTGCTCCAGGCCCAGCTTCGTCAGGTAAACTCCCAGCATTCCCAAAATCGCCGTCAGCACGAGAATCCGTCCTTTCCCCTGTGTCTTTCCTACAATAGCCAACGCCCAACGCAGCCAGTCCGTCCAGCGCATCCGATGCCGATATTCCATAACACTGCCCTTCATTCCCGTACCCTCCGTAAAAAAAAGCTACAAATTTTTACCCTTTTCCTATATAATAAAAGAAGTACATATATTTCGTCCACATAAATTTTTTCCATTTTAAACGTGCAGGCACAGCCGTTCAGCCCTCTTACTCATAAAAGCTTTGGCTTGGAGGATCATTTATGATTGAAAGTACCGCTCAGGCTTTAAAACATACGAATAGAAAACCACAGTCGGGAATTCGGATCCGCACCTTGAACTATGTGATGATCTGCGTATCCGTTTTGCTTTACCTGCTTCTCATCTGTATCACCTTCCAGGCATCCCGCCAATATGACACCATGCTTTCCGCCACAGACGCATATATTGACTGTCAAAAATATGTTTCTCTGGCAGAACAGAGCTTTGACTATCTCACCAGCCAGGCGCGCCTGTACACGACGACTCTGGATTCCCGGCATATATCAGATTATTTTGCCAGAGTTGCGGAGGGCAGGCACAGGGTCAGCGCCCTGGAGCGGCTTCGGGAATACCCGGTAGGCGACAGCACCTCCGCCCTGCTGCAGGCCGCCATGGATCAGGCCGTGGAGCTGACGGCCTGGGAAGCCTATGCCATGCGGCTGGCCGCGGATTCCCAGGGCTGCGACATCAGCAGCTTCCCTGAGCTTTCCGGTCTGGAGCTGCTTCCGGAGGACCAGGGGGCGGATTCTGCCCGGCTGTTGGAGCGGGCCCGGGAAATGGTTTTCGGCGCGGAATATCAAAATGTGAAAAATCAGGCGGAAAAAAATATTACCGCATTTCTGGACAATGTGATGGAGCAGATCCGGCAGAAGCAGCAGGACAGTATCTCTGCTCTAAAGAGCGCGCTGGTTCGGCAGCAGGTGCTCATCGGCATATTATTTGTCGGCACAATCCTGCTTTTTGTTGCCATTCTGCGGCTGGTCGTGCTCCCCATGCAGGTCTGCATCCGCAACATCAGCGACGGTAAACAGCTGGAGGTGTCCGGTGCATATGAATTCCGCTATATGGCGCTGACCTATAACCAAATCTATGAAGCCACCGCCGCCAATATCCTCATGCTGCGCAACCGGGCAGAGCACGATCCCCTGACCGGCCTTGCCAACCGGGGATCCTTCGACCAGTGCAGGCAGCTTCTGAATGGAAAAGGCGCCCCTCTGGCCCTGATGATTATCGATGTGAATCAGTTCAAGAAAATAAACGACCAATACGGCCATGAGACGGGCGATCAGGTGCTGAAAAAGGTTGCATCGCTTTTGGAATACAGCTTTCGGGACTCTGACCTGCCCGCCAGGATCGGAGGGGATGAATTCGCCGTGGTGGTGATGGATATCACCGCCGAAATGAAATTTGTCATAGAAGAAAAAGTAAACAGCATCAACCATGCGCTCCAGCATCCTGCAGACGGACTGCCCAAGGTTTCCTTAAGCGTGGGAATCGCCTTTTCCGAGAATGGCTTCCCGGAGGATCTTTACCGCAATGCGGACAAGGCTCTTTACCAGATCAAGGGGGACGAGGACCGCAGCTATTGCTTCTATGAGGGCGACAGGCTTTAAGCCTGTCGCACCCTCCTGAAAACCGGAATATCCTCCAGGGGCGCCGGGCACAAAACGGTCTGGCCGCCGGCGTATTCTTTCTCCTCCCGCAGACTCCTCCAGGTTCCCTCCGGAAGATAAACCTCCCTCTCCCGAACGCCCTCCCGGAGAATGGGAGCCACCAGATAATCCGGCCCAAACATATACTGATCATCTATCTCCCAGCATTTTTCATCCTCGGGGAATTCGTAGAACATGGTGCGCATAACCGGAGACCCGTTTCTGTGGGCCTCTTCCATCAGTCCCTGTATATAGGGCTTCAGCGCCAGCCTCCGGTCCAGCTGTCTTTTCATGATCTCAAAGGCTTCCTCTCCATAGCTCCACAGCTCATTTGGCTGGCCGGTGAAAAGGCTTCCCCCGCCGTACTCCTTATCCGAAAGGGGCGGAATATTATGAGGTCCCCTGTCTCCGTGCAGGCGCAGAATGGGACTGAAGACAGCAAACTCAAACCAGCGCAGCAGCAGTTCTCGAAAGGCCGGAGCCTTCACGTCATCCGTCATAAAGCCGCCGATGTCGGTGGTCCACCAGGGAATTCCCGCAAGTCCCATATTCAGGCCACAGCTCAGCTGATCCCGCAGGGACTCGAAGGTGCTGGGCACGTCCCCGGACCAGACAAGGGTGGAATACTTCTGGCTTCCTGCCCAGGCACTCCTTACCAGATGCAGCATTTCATTCCCCCTGCCCTGAGACGTGATGCCGTCGCAGAAGGCCTTCGCATACAGCTGAGGATAGAGGTTGCTTACCTCCAGGGCACATCCCAAGGCATATCGATAGTTATCAAAATCATAGACCGCAAGATCCGGCTCAGCGTTGTCCAGCCAGAACATGTCAATCCCATAATCATAGTAATTTTTTTTACATTTTTCCCAGATATATTCTCTGGCCTCGGGGTTGGTCACATCGATCACCAGGCAGTCCCCCTGAAAATCATAGGTCTGGATGCTGCCGCGCTCAGTGCGGATCAATAGTCCCCTCTCATAGAGCTCCTGAAAATTCTCGCTTTTCCGGTCCACGGTAGGCCAGACGGACACCACCACCTTTGTCCCCATGGCATGCAGCCTGTCACACATAGCCTTGGGATCCGGCCAGTATTCCGGGTCAAATCTCCAATCCCCCTGCCTGGGCCAGTGAAAGAAATCAATCACAATCACATCCAGCGGAATCCCCAGGCTCCGGTATTTTTCCGCCACCTCCAGCACCTCCTGCTGGGTACGGTAGCGGAGCTTACACTGCCACAGTCCCAGAAGACTCTCCGGCATCACGGGCGTCCGTCCCGTCACCGCCGTATAGCGCTCCAGGATCTGCGCGGGCGTCTCCCCCGCCGTAATCCAATAATCCATCTCCTTTGTGGCCTCGGCCCGCCATTCCGTATAGTTTTTGCCGAAGGAAGCCTTTCCCACCGCCGGATTATTCCAGAGAAATCCGTAGCCGGCGCTGGACACCGCAAAGGGCACCGAGACCTGGGAATTTCTCTGAGCCAGCTCCAGCACACAGCCCTTCAGATCCAAATAGGGCTGCTGATACTGTCCCATTCCGAAAATCCTTTCCCCGTCGTTGCTTTCAAAGCGCACTGTCAGGGCGTAATCTCCGCCAATGATGGGCTTATAGTCACGGGACACCACCTTAAGGCAGCAGCTTTCCCGGCTCTCCGTCCCAAAATAATTCCTGTAGTATTCCCGCAGGAACAGCTTTCCGTCCCGGTAGAAGGAAAGCACTCCCGCCTGATTCACCCGGACGCTGAGCCGCCCGTTTCTGACCACAGCCTTGCCGTCATTTTCCAGGACAACCTCCGCTTTCTGAAGGTTTTCCGGTATTTCCTCCTCCAGCGCCCAGTTTCTGCCGGTAAAGTCCATGTTCCGCGTGGCCCGGATCCTGAGAGAGTCCTGCCCCCAGGCCTCGATCCGAAGGCGCTCCGTCTGTCGGCGGGCCTCCAGCCTTCCCTCTGACTCAATAAAAATCATGCTTTGTGTCCTCCTTTTTCTTCATTCTTTTTTAGTTGAAATCCCTCTCTCACTTGTCTATAATAGCAATATACTGATAAATAAAAGGAAAAGCTATAATAAATCTAACGCATTTTAGAACGATTTTGATGAAATCACGGGAGAATTTCGTATGAAAGAAGATCAGCCGCACGCAGGGACGGAGCGGGTTTCGCCTGCCGGGGAGGATCCGCTCAGAGAAAGGCTTCCCCACGGAGACGCATTGTTTCCCCTTATGGTACACGAAATGGAGACGGACAGCCGTTTTCGGGAACGGGTGAATTGTCACTGGCATGATGAAATAGAAATATTGACCGTGACCAGGGGAACTGCCCAGGCCCATATCAATGGACGCGTCTTCCCGGTAAAGGAGGGCAGTATCCTCTTTATCCCCTCCAACTGCCTGCATTCCTTTACGGGACAGCCGAATGTCCCTTTTCACTTTTTCGCCATAGTTTTTCATCCGGCTCTGCTGAACAGCTTTGTCAACGATGTAATCCAGCAGCGTTATATTGACAGCGTCAGCCATGGCAGGGTCCTGTTTCCGGAGCACATTCTTCCCATGGAGGAATGGGAGCAAAGGGTTCACCGTCTGCTTCTGGATATCCGGGACTGCTTCCGGCAAAAGGAAACCGCCTTCGAGCTTTTGATAAAAATCAGGCTCTACGCAGTCTGGTACCTGATGTATACCCATGCGGATACCAGCGCCGCCGGTCCTGCGGAATGTTCCGGCCAGGGAGTGGCAGCAGTCAGATCGGTAATCGAGTATATCCGGGCACACTACGAATCGCCTGTTACACTTCCGGAGCTGTCCCGCGCCTTTCATATCAGCGAAGGGCATTTGTGCAGACTGTTTAAATCGGTAACGGGTATGTCCATTACTGAATATGTGAATTATTTCCGCATCAGCATCGCCGCGTCTCTCCTGCTGGATACACATGCAGACGTGGGCGAAATCGCCGGTATGGCAGGCTTTAACAGCATCAGCTATTTCAACAAGGTATTCCGGAAGCACCTGCACATGACACCCTCAAAATTCCGCAGGTCCCGTCCCCCGGAGAAAGGATCAACAGAATGGGAAACACATTTTATTTCGCATGGGAGCCGGCGCTGATGCACTGGCTCCAGGTCCATATGAATACGCTCACCGCAGGCTTCGCTTCCTTTGCCACCCTGTTCGGAGAAGAGCTGGTCATGGTGGTGGTTTTAGGCTTTGTCTATTGGTGCTACGATAAAAATATGGGAATCTACCTGGGAACCAACTTCTGTATGGCAGGGCTCTGGAATCCCATGCTGAAGAATGTCTTCATGCGGCGGCGTCCCTATTTTGACCACCCACAGGTACAATGCCTGAAGCCGGTGGACGCGGGCGCCGACATTTACGACATCAATATGCAGGGGTTCTCCTTCCCCAGCGGACATTCCAGCAACGCCGCCACAGTATATGGCTCCATTGCCCGATTTTCCAAAAAGCGCTCTGTAACCGCAGCCGCTGTGGTGATCACCCTTCTGGTGGGCTGTTCCCGGTTTTGC
The DNA here is from genome assembly GCA_947177445.1 of uncultured Lachnospiraceae bacterium. Taxonomy (GTDB): domain Bacteria; phylum Bacillota; class Clostridia; order Lachnospirales; family Lachnospiraceae; genus Acetatifactor. The sequence goes on from CAMWUL010000035.1 coordinate 11,652, forward strand.
CTGGGAGTTCATTATCCCACCGACGTACTCTGCGGCTGGCTGCTGGGCCTGTTTACCATTTTCTTTATTCCCTGGCTGGGCAAAAAATTCTCAAAAAAGTGGGTATTTTATCTGGTAATGGTCCTGATCTCCCTGCCGGGATGCCTGTACTGCCGGACTACGGATTATTTTACTGCGCTGGGCATGTCCATAGGTTTTTTTGCAGGCAATTTATTTGAAGAAAAATATGTGCGGTTTCAAAATACCAAAAGCCCCCTTGGCTGTATCCTGCGGCTGGCTGTGGGCGGCGTTATCTATTTCGGACTGAACACCCTGTTAAAGCTTCCCTTTTCCCCGGAGCTGCTTTCCTCCGCCACAGCGCTGTCCTACGGAATCCGGGTCATCCGATATGCCATTATCCTTTTTGTGATCGTGGCCGTTTACCCTATGGCCTTCAACCGGTGGAAAGCGGGGGATATTAAAAAGTCTTAAACAGCCTGTAACGATAATATGGAGGTTTCGTAAATGCTTTATCACTATACAGATTTTGCCGCCTTTGATGGAATCATCCGCTGCGGGGAGCTGCGGCTGAACAATATATTGAACATGAACGACGCTTCCGAAATGAGGCTGTTCATGAACGGCATCTGCCGGGCGGTGTGTGAAAAGCTCCGCAGGAATGATGAGATTGAAAAGAGCAGAAGGCTGGAAGCATTTTTTAGAAAGGAAATGGAAGAGGAATTCCATTATTCCGCCTACGCGGCCTGCTTTTCCAGATACCGGGACGACGCTTCCCAGTGGGAGAGATACGGACATCTGGGCCAGGGAGTATGCATCGCCTTTCATGAAGACCTGATGCGGCGAATGATGGGCGGCGTTGTGTCTCTCCAGAAGGTATTTTACCAAAAGGACATGCGGGGACACCGGATCGCGGACGAGCTGTACCGGCTGGTAAAGGGCTCTCCTGCTTTCTCGGAGGAGCTGCCCCATCTTCAGGAGCTGATGAACGATGCCTGGGTTCAGTCCGCCGCCTTCAAGCATCCCTCCTTTGCCGGCGAAAGAGAGGTCCGGCTTGTGGTCTCTCCCTTCATATCCGACGAATTTACCATCGAGCCCCGGTACCATGTGGCGGCGGAACGGATCAAAAAATACTATCCTCTGGATTTAAACCGGCTGTGCGCCAGGCTGAACAAGCGCCTGGCGGATCTGGTGGGCGGTATTATCATCGGTCCCACCTCCTCCCAGTCTCTTCCCATTCTCCAGGATTATCTGATGGACTGTGGGCGTCCCATGCTGAAAAACAAAATCAGCATGTCGGAATGTCCTCTGCGCAGGCCCACCTCCTAAGCACGCCTTTAACGGGGATAATAGCGGTAGATCAGTTCTTCCGTGATACGCCCTGCCAGCCCGCGCATCCTCTCCACAGCCTCCTGCCAGTTATCCCGGGTCACCCTGCCCTCCCCCGACGCCATCTTATCCAAAATATACTGGCTGACAGCCGGAGAATAATGAACCATATCCATATAATTATCCAAGTTGCAGATTATTTCTTCCTCATCCTGGAGATAGTATACCTCCACGTTATCAAAGGACAGAAGAAGCGGCAGGGTCTGCTCCAGAATATAGAATTTCTCCTCCAGTTCGCCGTTCACATAGGCACAGTCCCACCAGTTCATGGAGTACAGCGGGAAAAAGAAGCGGTACATGGTTTCCGGATGTCCCTTGATCCGTTCTGCGATCTGCTCCAGATTCGTCAGCACATTTTCCCTTTGTACCGTGAAATCTCTTTCAGTCAAGACCCGCTCTTCGGGCTTTTCATAGGCCAGCATGGCCATACGGGCGCTGAATTCCTTGCCCTGAGACCAATCGTAGGCATGTCCGCCCGTATTCCGCCCCATTTTTCCGTAGGCAAGATTCAGGGGAATGGTTTGAAATAATATATCTTTATTCCACAAATAAGCTCCGTCATCCAGCACCGCCTCCGTATGCAGATACCGGGGCACATTCTCATTGGAAAGAGTATGCTCCGGGGAGGCGTCCAGCGCCGTCAGATCCAGGCACCAGAAAACATTCTTCAATTCATGTGTCTCCCGGGCCATGTCAAGATAATACAAAAGATCTGCCGCCGAGCCTGCCGCCCGGATCACCTTCAGAGTCCGGCATCCGTACTGTCTGTCCAAAAAGCTGCTGTCAAAGTTTTCTGCCAGAGATGATCCCATCAGCACGCTGTCATAGGATAAATTTCTCACGCTGCCGGGCATCTGGTTGTCCCTGTCCTGAAACACAGCCTCCATCCCGAAAAAAGGAGCGTGATATTGGTAAAAGGGATCAAAAAACCATACCAGAAACGCCGCCAGAAAAAGCCAGCCGGCGATCAGACCCAGAAGCCAGAAAAGGCTTTTCTTCTTGCTGTACATAAAATAACCTCATATAAGCGTTCAGCACGCGCCTCGCCTTATTGCCGTTCAGCACGCGCCATTCGCAAAGCCACGCCGTTGGCGCTCTCCGCTGCTTCGCAGCTGCCTATGCTCATTATCTGGCGCTCCCTCAGTCCATGCGAATGACGAAAAATTCGTGCCAGCACGATTTTCGTCATTCGTATGGACTGGCTGAACTGGTGTTAAAAGTTAAAATATAAAAATGTGCTGACCTGGGACAGGGATAGGAAGGCCCAGGCAAACAGCGTGGCCAGGCAGAATATCCCGGTCTTTGTTCTCCCCCGGGAAGCGGCCCACTGCGGGGCCTTCCTGCCCCGGATCAGAATCACGCAGATTGCCAGAAGGAGCAGGTAATTGGCAGCGTAAAAGAGATTCAGATACCCGGGCGCAAACATCTCCAAAAACTTCCGAAACACATAATTTTCCGGGAATCGCAGCTGGTTGCAGACTCCCAGAAATATGCCGTTCCAGCCTCCTGTAAACGCGCGTTTCCACAGAAGCACGGCCTGGGATACCGTGTCCGCCCGGAACATCCCCCAGGCAAGGGTCAAAAATACCGCCGTCACCAGCTGATTGGCCGCCTTCCACCGGAACCGGAGCCTGGGAAACACAGTCTCCCACACCATTGCCAGCCCGTGCATGCATCCCCACAAAACAAAAGTCCAATTGGCTCCATGCCAGATCCCGCTGACCAGAAATACCAGAAACAGATTGACACATTGTCTGGCCCGCCCCTTTCGATTCCCGCCCAGAGGAATATATACATAGGAAGACAGAAAACGAGACAGGGTCATATGCCATCTGCGCCAAAAATCCTTCACGGAGTCTGCCAGCAGAGGAGAGTCGAAATTTTCAGGCAGCTCAAAGCCGAACATCCTTCCCAGCCCTCTGGCCATATCCGTATAGCCGCTGAAATCAAAATAGAGCTCAAATACATAAAATACCAGCACTGCCCAGGCGGACAGGGCATCCAGGTATGCAATATTGTCAAACTCCGCATTCACCACAAGCGCCAGCGTATCCGCCAGCAGAACCTTCTTGGCAAAGCCCAGAATGAACAGAGAGATTCCGTCATAAAGCCCATCTGCCGACGGTTTTCTCATTTTCCTGGCCTGAAGCTGGGGCACAAACTCCTGATGAAGGACGATGGGGCCGGCAATCAGCTGAGGGAAAAAGCTGATAAAGCAGCCGTAGTCCAAAATCCCCGCATGTTCCACATTGCCCCGGAACCGTTCCACCACATAGGAAAGCTGCTGAAAGGTAAAAAAGCTAATCCCTAACGGCAGGGCAATCTGCTCCAGAGAAATATCCGCGTGAAACAAAAAATTACAATTGTCTATAAAGAAGTTGAAATATTTAAAATAGAAAAGCAGTCCCAGATTCCCCAGAATTCCCAGCGCCAGCAGGAAACGCCGAATCCTTACGCCGCCCGTCCGCTCAAGCAGTACGCTGATTCCATAATTAAATGCCATGCTGGCCAGCAGAATCCAGAGATAATATGGATTATAATACCCGTAAAACCACAAAGACATCCCGATCAGGAAAACCCTGGCAGGGGAGGGATTGTCCAGTCTCTGGAGAAGATACCATCCCCCCAGCGCCAGAGGCAGAAAAACAGCGATGAATATAACGGAATTAAACAGCATGTCCGCGCCTTATCCTTTCTGTATTTTCAGCGAAAAATCGCTTCTGTCCAGAGAAAAATTAGGATTATAATAAGGGTCCCCTTCTTCAAGCTGTTTCTTCCATTTTTCCCGGAACCGGGCAGACTCCCGGTTATACCTCTCCGCCTTTTCGCCGCTGTCGTCCAGTCCCCGGGAAGCGGATTCATAGTGGAACAGCTCCGCAAAAGGCGTAAATACATTCAGCAGCCCCTTTTCTCTCAGCTTCAGGCAGAAATCCACATCATTCAGGGATATGGCAAACCCCGTATCCAGGCCTCCCACTTCATGATACAGGCTTTTCTTTACCATCAGGCATGCTCCTGTAACCGCAGACACATTCTGGGCATAGCAAAGCCGCCCCATATAACCCAGATTCTGACGATGCTGCTTATAGTGGCTGTGTCCGGCGGTTCTGTGAGCTCCCAGCCCGATCACCACCCCCGCGTGCTGAATGGTTCTGTCGCCGTAAAACAGCTTGGCTCCCACGGCCCCTACGTCACGACGCTGGGCATACATCAGCAGCTCCTCCATCCAGTTGACTGTGATCACTTCCGTATCGTTGTTCAGAAGAAGAAGGTATTCTCCCGAGGCGCAATCTGCCCCCAGATTATTTACGGCAGAGTAATTAAACTCGCCCTGATAGGTCACAATGGCAATCCTGCCGTCTTTGCTTCGGGACTCCCGGGCTTCCCCGCCGGCAGGCGGCTCATATGGGTATCCCAAAAGTCTGGAATAAAGCTCCCGGACTTCAGCTGTAGAGCTGTTGTTTTCCACAATGATGATCTCATAATTATCATAGGTGGATTTCTCCGTTATGGAGGCCACACATCGGCCAAGATCCTCCGCATGGTCCTTGTTCGCTATAATAATCGATATTCTGGGCGTACCCAGGAGCTGATAGCGGATGCGGAAAATGGTCTCAAAGGCCCTGGTGCTCTCGATCTTAAAATGGTCAAAGCCGTGCTTGCGCAGATGCTGTGCCACGGCGCCTCTGGCGGCGTCTATGGCGTAGGGCTTGGCCTGAATCCCCGAGGCCACGCTTCCCGCATGGCTTCTCCAATAATACATCAGCCTGGGCACATGTACGATTTTTTTCGCATTGTCCGTGAGACGCAGAATCATGTCATGGTCCTGGCTGCCGTCAAACTCAGGGCGGAACAGCTGATCGCCGTCCAGAAGAGACCTTTTGAAAACGCTGAAATGGCAGATATAATTGTTGGCCCGCAGATTGTCCGGCGCATAATCCGGCTTAAAGTGCATGGTCAGCATATGATTGATATCGTCGCCCTTAAAGGTGGTCTCATCACAGTACAGGTAATCCGCATCCTTTTCGTTGATGGCTTTGACATATTCGTACAGCACGCTGGGATGCAGAATATCATCCTGATCGAACAGACCCACATATTCTCCTGTGGCCAGCTTCAGACACTCGTTGGTATTGCCTGCGATGCCGCCGTTCTTCTCCAGCTTTCGGTAAATGATCCTGCCCTCTGCCCTCTCCGCGTACTCCCGGCATATATCGCCTATATAGCTGTGCTCCTGATCGGAGCCGTCCGCCAGGCACAGCTCCCAGTTTTGATAGGTCTGGTTCATAACAGAGTCCAGCATCTGGATCTGAAATTCTCTGGTATTGTTCCAAAGAGGCACCAGGATACTGATCTTCACCATTCTGGGAAACACAGTCTCCCGCTCTGCCGCCGCCTGTTCCGGGCCCGGAAAGCTCTCCGTGCCGAACTGCCTCATTGCTTCCCGCTCTCTCTTCTTATAATCCAGCTTCCGGAGCACGCCCCTGGGACCTCCGCAGTTGGACAGTCTGTCCTTCTGGCGGATGGCCCAGTGGATTCCGTCCCTGGCAGGCTTGCTCAGCTTCCAGAGGGGATTGTTTTTAATGCGGCCCAGCTTCCACTCCAGTTCCTCGCATTTTGCCTCCAGATCAGCGATCCGGCCCGCCAGATCCGCACATTTCAAGTGCTCCTGCTCATATGCTTCTCTGTAATCCATCGTTTCCATATACTGTTCTCCTACAGTCCGCTTTTTCTACTCTGTTTTCCTGCACCGGGCCAGGCTATGCCGCTCCCGGCGGCTACAGCCGCACAAATCGGTTTGTCCAATTCACCAGCCGCAGGCCCGTCACACGGCTGCGGGCCGCCGCACCGATACGATATCTGCCTTCGGGCACGACGCCTTCCTTTAATTCCACCCAAATTCCGCAGAGGGCCACCCGAACCTGATCCGGCATATTCTCCTCCAGATCCGGGCGATACTGCCCCTGAACCGGGATACCATAAACCGGGAGGGCCGCAGCTGCCGGCACCCCTTCGCGCCGGGGAGGCTCCTGTTTCAAAGACGAATCTTCCATGCGCTCCTCCCGCTGCAAAAGCGGACCTTCCACGCGCTCCTCCTGCCGCAGAAGAAGCTCTGTCTCATAACATGCGTTGTTGTCCCCCAGAACCGCCGCGAAGCCCACAAATATTCTGTCCCGGCAGTCCTCCGCCCGAACCATAAGGCAGTTGTCCTGCCGATAGCCCTTAAGGCTTTTTTCTCTCAGAGGCCCCGGTACCTGCTGAATACGGTTGCCTCCGGTCACATAACCCGGACGGATGCGGGTATCCAGTCCGTCCCGATTCAAATGGGGCGAGTAAAAGGGATCCGTTCCTTCCAGCTCCGGATGCCGCTCATACAGCCGGCAGCGTTCCTGCAGAAGTCTTTCCAGCTTTTCCGCCGACTCGTCGCCGCCCCGGCTGAGCGATTCATGATGGTATGCGTACAGATCGTTGCGGCACACGTTAAGGTATCCCAGCTCATGCAGGCTAAAACACAGATCCACGTCATTGAAGGCCACCTGCAGCTCCTCGCAGAAGCCTCCCGCCTCCGCGAACCGGTCCCTTTTCACCATAAGACATGCCGCTGTCACCGCAAGCACATTCCTGTATCCTCTATTGATACCGTGCCGGTATTCCTGATCATCCTCCAGAAACTGCAGCTTGTGGACAGGCCCCATGGGAAGATTGGTGATCCCTGCGTGCTGTATGCGTCTGGAATCCGGGTAATACAGCTTCATTCCCACCGCACCCCCATGGGCGGAATCCGCTGTCAGCGCCAGTTCCTCCACACAGCCCGGCAGGCACAGCTCCACGTCATCATTCAGAAACAATAAAAGCTCTCCCGAAGCCGCTTCAGCCCCCAGGTTGCACATCCTGGAAAAGTTGAAATCCATAGGCTCATATCGGTAAATCACTTTTATTTTTTCTGTTTTTTCAATGTCCTGCGTCAGCCTCTCCACCCGTTCTCTGTTTTGATCCTCACTGCCATTATCTACTACAATGATCTCAAGCGGAATCCGGTCCGCGCCCTTCTCTCCTGCGCAGGATGCCAGGCCTCGAAGACACTTCTCCAGAATTTCCGGCTGATCCCGGGAAGGAATCACCGCGGAAATCCGCGGGCACCGAAAAGCCTCCCGCCGCTTCAGCGCCTTCTGTTTCAAAAAAGGAGTAGGCTTCCAAAACCGCTCCTGCTGCTTTGGATCCTGACAGTGAAACAGGATCTGGGACATATGGCCCACGGATCTGCTTCCCCTCTCCCGGCCTCCGGCCAATTCAACGCACAGATGCATCCACTGCTCATAGGCATCCAAATCCCCCGGGCGGTAAATAAGAATTCCTTCCCTTTTCTCTTCCTCCAAAGCGAGGCTGACCGTTTCGTCCGCCGCCTGCTTTGTCCGTTCAAACAGCTCCCGGCGCAATGCGGCCAGGCTGCCGAAATAAAAGCAGCTGTCCAGCAGATCAGGGGACCAGTCCGGCTTAAACCAGGGATCACAGTAATTTCCCTCCCGGTCTTCCATGTCCTCGTCGCCATACAGCAGTAAAGCCTCCGGATGCTGCCTGAAAAAATGCCTGATCCTGTCCGGCACAGCCGCAGCCAGACTGCCTGCCCCGGTACACAGGAGAACAAATTCTTCCCGGGAATCGTCTTCATGAAGCCCGCTTCCCGAAGGCCCCTTTTGCGGCTCCTCGATCCACAGCCTCTCCTGCTCCTTCAGCCACTCTCCGTATGTGATTTTCCGCTCCTTCAGACAGCTTTGGTACCGCCGGTTCTCTTTTTCCGTAAGTATCCCCTTGACCAGATCCTTGACGCTCATCCTCTTCCACTTCTTTCGCGTGCCTTTCCACAAAGACTTTTCCTCGTCCTATGCCCTTATCATTCGGGCCACCTCCAGGGGCAGACGGTAGATTTCCATCCGCGCATACAGCCGGTTTTCCTCCCGCCGCGCCAATCTGTCCAGCGCAATACTGAAATAAGGATCCTCGGTAGAAAACACCATAACAGGACGGTAAATCTCCCCGCTGCCCCTTCCCGGTTTTGTCACGGAGCCGTTGGCCTGAAGCATCTTACGCCTGTCCAGAGGAACGGCCTCCCCGTTAAAGGTCATCTCCTGCAGCTTTACCACACAGGATGCAAAGGCCGGATCAATCCGCAGCTGTCTCACATCCCCGCCCACTGTCAGCTCAAGCTCGATCAGCTCAGGCCCCTGGTAGGCCTCCTTTACAAAATAGGAATCCTCCTCCCGAAAGCCCTGGCCTCTGTCCTCATAGATCTGGACCCGCTGGGTCTGCTCCCCGTCCTCGTATCTGTGAAGCCACTTTTGGGGCGCAATGGCCTGCCGTCCCATCCGCTCCCGCAGCTGTGCCATAGCCAGACGGTCTCCTGTGACAAAGTGCTGAAATTCTCTCTCCTTCTCCTGAAAGCTCTCCGCCTCCGCCTCCGTAATGCCAAGCTCCTTTAAAATGCGCTCCGGTTCCAGCTTCTTCCGCTTTTCGTCCTCCAGCAGGTAGCAGTATACCGCCCGGTAAGCCAGCTCCTTTGTATCGATGGCCTTTCCGAAGGTCCACTCATAATCGATGAGAGTCCACGCGTCTCCATCCACCAAAATATTTGCAAAAATCAGGTCGAAATCTGCCACCGGCTGTTTCGCATTGTAGCCGATTCTGTCCACATATTCCCGGAAATAGCCGTAAAAGCCCTCCAGATCGCCCCTGTCCAGACACTGATCCATCAATTGGGAAAGAGGTATCCCCGGCACATACTCAAACTGCGCCCACAGCTCCTCCCCGTCCTCTCTCAAGGTACAGCGGTTGATCATAAGGCTTCCGCCCTCATACCTTTTCCGCAGCTTTTCAAAGGCCGTAGCCATCTCCCGCACATGCTCCCGGGCTCCCTCTCCCAGAGGGTATTTTCTGACACAGACTTCCCCGGAGGCTTCCCGAAGAATCTCCGTGCGGATCATATGCTCCGGAGCCCTGTCATTGGAATATTTTACGTACTCCAGATCAAAGCCCCCTCCCAGCACCGCCACATAGGAATTGGAAAACACCGAAAAAAGCCCTTCCTCCACCGCACTGTCAAAGGCTCTTTTTTCATCGAACAGAAGCATCCTGTCCCTGTCGAAATTCCGCAGATTATTAGACAGCTCGCCCTTCCCGGGCAGACGGCTGTCGCTGTACAGTGCCGTCATAAATTTATAATCCGGATAGGGGTAATAAAACTGTGCTTCCCCTGCCCCGCAGTCCCGGAAAATGCGCTCCAGGCCCCTGCGGCCGAAGGTTCGGACCCCGTCCTCCTTCCGGTAATCCTCGATCCCCGAAAAATAGGTGCCCAGATGATCCTCCCTGCAGCCTGCAAAGTATTTCATCCCGTATTTATTTTCAATGGCGATAACGATCCTGCCTCCCTCAGCCAGATGCGCCTGCAGGATTCGCAGAAATTCTTCATAGGGCGTGTCTCCGCCGATGTAAGCCTGTCCATATTCAAACACGCCAATCAGACAAATATAATCAAAGTCCGTGGGCAGCCCCGGCTCAATATCTGTAAAATTGCCCACATGAATCGTCACATTTTCACATTCCCGGTGACGATACGCGTTAATCAGACTGCGCTTTTTTGACAGATCCACACAGGTAACGCTGCCCGCCTTCCGGGACAGAGCCCCGGTGATGGCTCCGCAGCCGCTTCCTACCTCAAGCACCTTCATTCCTTTTTCCATGGGAATCCAGTCCACGATGTTTTCCCGAAGCGGCGACAGGTGGTAGAGCACCGGCCAGCTGTTTTTTTCTTCAATGACCCTTGCGTATCCGGAAGGCGGCACGGTTTTTACAATGTCCAGCAGTTCGTCCTCCACGCTTCCGTCGCAATAAAAATCCTCTCCCGGGTATTTGCTGTAATCAAGCTTTATCTTTCCAATCTCTTCTGTCATGTCAAACTCCCACCGTCAGCCCGGCAGACTCCTCCGGCGGCTGTGCCCCCGCATCTGCGCGTTTCAACATCATCTTGCGCGCCCTTCGACTTTCTCAGGCAATCCCCAAAAGTCTCATAAGGCATCCTCTACCTTCACCGCGGAATCCATATCATAATATCCCACCGTATTTTTGTCAGAGACCACCGTGATATTCAATGCGTCATACAGCCTGTGATATACCTCAAAGGTATCCTTGTTGTAGCCTGTAACCCCCAGGGAAAGCAGGTATTCCCCTCCCTGAAGGCTCATTTTCTGGGTAAAGGTAATATTTTTGACCTGTCCCGCCTCGGCGCTTTCCAGATAGGCCTTTTCAATCATGGAATTGGTGCCTGTGATCTCCGTACCTTTGACATCCTTAAAGGATACGGCAAAAATAGGAGCGGGCACATGCTCTGAAAACTCCACCTTCATATGCACGGTGAACAGACTTCCCTTGATCACAGCCGTAGTCCTGGTTCCCCTGTCATCGGTCAGGTAATATTCCAGGATCCGGGCCTGCTTTGTACCATATTCCAGGGCATCCGGATTAATACCCTGACCGGAGGAAACGGCGCTCTCCTGCCTGGAGCTCTCTCCGGAGCCTTCGCCCTGGGGCTTCTTTTTGACGGCATTCCCCGCCGCCCGATTCAGCTCCTCGTCCTCCAGCAGGCCCTCCTCCTTATCATGAATCTCATACTGGCCCACCAGCACCCTTTTATAGGCATCGATCATCTCCTTGGGAGATCCCTCCCCCAACAGGTTTCCCTGATTCAGCAAAAATACTCTGTCGCAGTACTTGCTGATGCTGCTCAGATCATGGCTCACAAAAACAATGGTTTTGCCCAGCTTCTTGAATTCTTCAAATTTATGATAGCACTTGGCCTGGAAAAACACATCTCCCACGGAAAGCGCTTCGTCCACAATCAGGATCTCCGGCTCGATATTTATGGCCACCGCAAAGGCCAGCCGCACAAACATACCGCTGGAATAGGTTTTCACCGGCTGGTAGACATAATCTCCGATATCGGCAAACTCCAGAATCTCCGGAAGCTTCCCGTCGATTTCCTTTTCGGAAAAGCCCATCATAGTGCCGTTCAGGTACACATTCTCTATCCCGTTATACTCTTGGTTAAAGCCGGCCCCCAGCTCCAGCAGGGCCGAAATCCTGCCCTCCACCTTCACCTCTCCGGATGTGGGATGCAGAACCCCGGTGATAATCTTCAGGATCGTTGACTTTCCGGACCCGTTGGTGCCGATAATCCCAACCGTCTCGCCCTTATGGATATTCAGACTGACACCGTTCAGGGCATAGTGCAGCTTATGAACCTGCTTTTTCCCGAAGCCAAAAGCTTCCTTCAGCCGATCCTTGGGCTTGTCATACAGCTTATAAATTTTTACGACATCCTTTACCTCTATAGCCGGAGTATCCGCCTCCCGCCCCTGTACATTCTTATCTTTCATAAACTCCCGTCCATCCGCCGAAGGCGGATTTCGAATCAGGATGGCGAAGCGCTCTTCTTCGCTTTAGCTCCCGTCACAACACATCTGCAAAATGAACCTTCAATCGCTTAAATACCGCCGCCCCGATACCGAACAGCACCACCGTTACAATCCAAAAATACATGGTGGAAAAAAAATCCTGATAGAACCACTGTCGCTCGCAAACAGCGCTTCGATACCCGTTCACAATATACACCAGGGGATTCAGCTTCAGAACGGTAACCCAGCCGCCTTCCAGCCGGCTGATATCCCAAAGAATCGGCGTGGCCCACATGCCGATCTGCAGGGCAATGTTGATGATCTGGGCCAGATCCCGGAAAAAGACCACAATGGCACAGGTGGTATAGCACAGCGCCAGCACAAAAATAAACAGACAGGCGCTGTAATAAAATATCTGCAAAGTATAGACAGTGGGATAGTAGCCGTACACAGCAGCCACCACCAAAAGCACACACACGAAAAACACATGAATAAAGGTAGCCGCAATGATCTTGATAATAGGCAGAATACTGATTTTAAAAACCACCTTTTTCACCAGATAGTGATACTCCAGCATGGCATTGGTTCCGTTGTTCAATGCCTCGCTGAAATAAAACCAGGGAACCAGCCCCGCGGTAAGAAAAAGCACAAAGGGGACATCTCCCGTACCCCGGTCCAGTCCGTTCCCCATAATCTTATCAAATACCACATAATACATGGCCACGGTCACCACCGGCTGGATCATGGCCCAGACCGCCCCCATGTAAGAGCCTGCGTATCTCTTTTTAAAATCATTTTTAGCCAGCTTCCAGATCAGGTGCCTGTTCTGAAAAAGCTCTACCGGCAGCGTTGTAAATTTGTCATACCATTTTGCAAAGACCACGCAGGCCGCCAGAATCATGCCGCAGGATATGACCTTTTTAATCAGCTCCTCCTGTGGATCCGCACCGGGCCCCGGGTTCTGATGGGCGATAATCACGATTGCCATCAACAGTCCCAGTGCCGAAAACAGAAGAATCCCGCTTTTCTTGCTTATCCTCATATATCTACGCAACTCTCCTTCGCCCGTTCTGCCAGGCTTCCCCACTTGGTATCTCTCTCGGATAAAATAAGCTCCATTCCCTCCGGAATCGGCCACTGAATACCAATGGCCGGATCATTGTACATGATGCCTCCCTCATCCCCGGGATGATAGAAATCCGTACATTTGTAACAAAACTCCGCATATTCGGAAAGCACAAGAAAGCCGTGGGCAAAATTTTTTGGCACAAAGAATTGTTTCTTATTCTCCTCCGACAGGATCTCACCGTGCCATTGTCCGTAAGTGGGAGATCCTGCGCGCAGATCCACCGCCACATCGAACACTTCCCCCCGGACCACTCTCACCAGCTTGGCCTGGGGATGCCGGATCTGAAAATGGAGTCCGCGGAGTACGCCGCGCTTTGACGCGGACTGGTTGTCCTGTACAAACACCTCCGAAATGCCGGCCTCCTTGAAATCATTGTAATTATAGGTCTCCATAAAATATCCCCTGGCATCGCCAAACACTGCCGGCGTTATGATCTTCAATCCTTCTATGCCGCATGTTTCAACCGTGATCTTGCCCATTTGTTTCCCTCCACACTAATCTAATCCCAGATAGCTGATATTCATATCCACATTTCCCTCGATGCCGTCCACCTCTCCCTTGGAGGTATACTGCCACATCTGGTAATATCCCTGATATACCGGCACTTTGCGGTACTCTGCCAGCCAGATGCAATAATTTTCCAGCCTGTCCGCATACAGATTATGGTTGTACCAGTTGCGGCTTCCATAGACTCCTGCCTGATACCCCGCGTTCTCTATGGTACGGCAAAAGGCCTCGCACACCAAGGTTCTGGTCTCTGCATCCAAACCGTCGGCCCGTCCGTTTCCGCCTGCTCCTTCCGTATCGATAAACACAGGATACCGGATATTGTGCTCCCGTATCATCTCAAGCACCGCGGAAGCCTCCTCCACGGCCTCAACCTCGTTCACAGCCTGCGTAAAGAAATAGACGCCCACCGGCATGCCGCTGGCGGCGGCTCCTCTTATATTCTCCAAAAACCTGGGATCCTCCACCAGACTTCCTGTCACAGAGCCTCTGTATCCCGCACGGATAATGGCAAATTCCACTCCGGCACTGCGCACCTTGTCCCAATCGATATCGCCGTTCCACTTGGAGACATCGATACCGGTCTTTGCCCCTGCGGCATTCTGAAGCTTCTTGACCTCTGTCTTGTCGGCATCCTCCAGAGCCTCCGCCACGGCGGTATCCTCGGCTTCCGCGTCGATCTCCTCTTCCGTTTTAATCAAAAGCGAAATATCCTCGATGGCCAGATACTCCACCTTGTCCTTCACCCGAACCCGGGTGGCATTGCCCGGCACCCGATAATCACCTATGGGCAGCAGCTCCACAAAGTATTCTCCTGCCGCCAGATCTCCGATGTATATGATTCCGTCCTTGTCCAGATCCTTGTATTCCCCGAGCCCCTCCAGCTCCACATAAAAGCTTTCGCCGGTCACCGGTTCTCCGTCCCTGTCCACAATCTGGATCCGGAGATCCTTTTCCACAGAAGTCACCACCAGGGAAAGCCGGTTGATGTCATTCAACAGCTCCTCCAGGTAGGGATCAACCTCTTCATCAAAAAATGTGCTGTCCTTTAAAAAGGCTGACAAATCATTTCCCACCTGCCCGCCGGCAGAATCGTTTCCCGGATTCTTCGAATCCGGCGCACCGCTGTCCTTTGCCCCCTGTGTCTCCTCCTGAGAAAATCCGTTCCCCGGGGAGGTTCCGTTTCCCGGCTTTCCATCCTCTCTGTTCAGATACAGCACCAGCAAGGATACCAGCAGTATCACTGCCATGGAGGAAAGGATCGCCATCTTCCGCAGTTTAGAGTCCATTTGCTACCTCAACCATATACTTGCCGTAATTTGTCTTCATCAGCGGTTCTGCCAGCCGCAGCAGCTGCTCCCTGTCAATAAAGCCTCTTTTGTATGCAATCTCTTCGATGCAGGAAATATACAGTCCCTGCCTCTTTTGAAAAGCCGCCACAAAGTCTGCCGCATCCAGCAGGGAATCATGATTCCCTGTATCCAGCCAGGCAAAGCCCCTCCCCAGTGTTTCCACCTGAAGAGTTCCCCGCTCCAGATATGTGTTGTTCACCGCGGTGATCTCGATCTCGCCCCTGGCGGATGGCTTCACATTCCTGGCAATTTCCACCACGTCATTATCATAAAAATAGAGTCCCGGCACCGCATAGTTGCTTTTAGGTTTTTCCGGTTTTTCTTCAATGGAAAGAGCCCTTCCATTCTCGTCAAATTCCACCACACCATATTCTCTTGGATCCCGCACATAATAGCCGAAGATCGTGGCCCCCTTTTCCCGGGCAGCCGCCTCCCGCAGAACTCTGGAAAAGCTTTGTCCGTAAAAAATGTTGTCGCCCAGAACCAGCGCCACTCTGTCATTGCCGATAAAATCCGCCCCCACAATAAAGGCATCTGCCAGCCCTCTGGGATATTCCTGAACCGCATAGGAAAACTCCATTCCCAGCTGCTCTCCGCTTCCCAAAAGCTCCCGGAAAACAGGAAGATCCCTGGGGGTGGAGATCACCAGAATCTCCCGGATCCCCGCCAGCATCAGCGTGGACAGAGGATAGTAGATCATAGGTTTATCGTATACAGGCATGATCTGCTTCGAAATCGCCTTGGTCAAAGGATAAAGCCTCGTACCGGAACCGCCGGCCAGAATAATACCTTTCATAAGAAAATGCCTCCTTCCCATTGCACACCGAATGGGAACGACATCCATCGTTCCCATTTTTATACGCGGCGAAAACCTCTCCTGTCCGGTTTTCCGCCTGCTTTCCCCGCTTCCATGCATGCCGCCGAAGACGGCACAAACAATCCATTTCGCTCAGAAATCTTAATTCCCTTCATACATCTCGGCGTAATATTTCTGATAGTCGCCGCTGGTGACGTTTTTCATCCACTCCTCATTCTCAAAAAACCATTGGATCGTCCTGCGGATTCCCTCCCGGAACATGGTTTCCGGCTCCCAGCCGATCTCCTCCCTGATTTTATCAGGAGCGATGGCATACCGTCTGTCATGACCCTTGCGGTCCTCCACATAAGTAATCAAATCCTCGTTGACCCAGGCTTTCCTGGAGTCTCCCTCCGGCAGCATCTCCTGCAGAGTTTCCAGAATGATACGTATAATCTCAATGTTCTGCTTTTCGTTATGCCCGCCGATATTGTAGGTCTCAAACAGCCTTCCCTTTTCCTGTACCAGATCGATGGCCTTGGCATGGTCCTCCACATACAGCCAGTCCCGTACATTTTTACCGTCGCCGTACACCGGCAGCTTTCTGCCCTGAAGAGCATTGTTGATAATCAGGGGGATCAGCTTCTCAGGAAACTGGTAAGGCCCGTAATTGTTGGAGCAGTTGGTGATATTGGCCGGAAAGTGGTAGGTATCCATATATGCCTTCACCAGCATGTCCGCACCGGCCTTGCTGGCAGAGTAGGGACTGTGGGGCTCATAGGGAGAGGTCTCATAGAAAAAAGCATTGTCATCATCGGGAAGAGAGCCGTACACCTCGTCCGTGGAAACATGCAGGAATCTCTTGCCCTCCCGGAAGCTTCCGTCCGGCAGCTCCCATGCCGCCTTGGCGCAGTTCAGCATCACAGCCGTCCCCAGCACATTTGTCTGGACAAATACCTCCGGAGTACGGATGCTCCGGTCAACGTGGCTCTCGGCCGCAAAATGTACCACCCTGTCTATGTCGTTTTCGGCAAAAATGCGGGCAATCGCTTCCTTATCACAGATGTCCGCCCTGACAAAGGTATAGTTCTCCCGGGCCTCCACATCCTTCAGATTCTCCAGATTGCCTGCGTAGGTCAGCAGATCCACGTTGATAATACAAATCTCATCCCCGTATTTCCGAAACATATAATGAATATAGTTGGAACCGATAAACCCGGCTCCCCCTGTCACCAGATAAGTCCTCATCCCATTCTCCTTGTCCTGTGATTTTTACTTCTGCTCATGCATTTCCTTTTCTGAATAAAGACATTCTACCATATATTCGCTTTTTTTCCAAATACTTTCTTTAAAGGCGCCGGTCTCATGGCGTGGCTGAACCTTTCACCAGTTCAGCCACGCCATTCGTCAGGTGCTGCTGGCAGCACCTTGTGTGCACTTCGGCACTCTCCGCTTGCTTCGCAAGCTATCTTTGCTCATAGATCGGCGTTCCCTCAGGCCATGTGGCCGGCGAAAAATTCGTGCAAGCACGATTTTCGCCGGTCTCATGGCCTGGCTGAACTGTTAGTAGCCTAAATAGCTTAAGTTTAAGTCTACGTTTCCGCTGATGCCGCTGACGCTTCCGTTGGCGCGGTACTGCCACAGGTCGTAGCGTCCCGTATATGTGGGCGCCGCCGCATACTGGGCCAGCCAGATCTTATATGCGCTCAGTTCGTTTGCATTTATCTTTGTCTCCAGCCATGTCTTGTTGGCATAAATGCCCGCCGTGTAGCCTGCACTCTGGATGGTCTGGCAGAACGCCCTGCATACTGCGGTCCTGGTCTCCCGGCTGATAGAGTCCGCCCGGCCTCCGCTGGCCTCCACATCCAGAAAAATGGGATAGGAAATAGCGTAATTTCTCACCTGCTCCAGCACCATGGATGCTTCCTCCACCGCTTCTCTTTCGTCCACTGCCTGTGTAAAGAAGTAAATCCCCACCTTCAGCCCTGCAGCCGTGGCTCCTTTGATGTTGGCGGAAAATTTAGGATCCTCCACCAGTGTTCCCTGAGAAGAGCCTCTGTATCCGCTGCGGATAATTACATAGCTGACACCGGAATTTTTCACAGCCGTCCAGTCAATGGTTCCGTTCCACTTGGATACATCGATACCAAAGGAACCGTTGCCTGTCACCAGAGAACCGTCACTGGCAAAATTATACCTGGCTCCCTGTATCACCTGCTCGCCTGTGACCACGTTTCCCTCAGCGGTAAAGTAATAAACCTTTCCTCCCAGAGTCTGCCATCCGGAATACCTGACCTCTCCCTTTATGAAAAAATGCTCCGCCTTATAATAATCCGCGTAAACCGCTTCCCTGTATTCATTGTTTTCCAGGACATAAAGCTCATTGCCATTGTTGTCCTTCAGCCGGGAAGTGGCGTCGTTCTGCGGATGCTCTTTCACCGTCACAGTGCAGACCGCCTGAACCTCCGCGCCGTTCTCCGTATGCTTCACGGTAATTGTGGCGCTTCCTGCCTTCTGTCCGGTAATGGTCACCGCCGTCTTATTGACAGACACCACGGCAACAGTGGTATCGCTGGACTGCGCGGTGACGGATATTTCCCCGGCCCCGGCGCCCGTAACCACGGCATTGATAGTCACCGGCACAGTCAGGTATACCGTGGCCGCTGTTTTATCCAGCGAAATCTGTCTGCCCTCCCCCACCGTTACCGGTATGGTGGTTGATATGGAAGCGGCTTCCCCGCCGGTCCGGGCCACCGTCACTGTCATATTTGCGCTACCCGCCGCCAGGCCGGTTACGGTGATCCTGCCGTTGGCGTCTGCCTCCGCCTTCGCCACATCGGCCTTGTCAAAAGAAACGGTATAGGACAGCTTCTCGTCCGCGCCAAAACCGGAAACCGACGCCTGTACTGCCGCCGTACCTCCCACCGGTATGACCAGCGCGGTCTGATCCAAAACGACGACTTTCCCGGAAACCGTCACCATACAGGTGCCGGTAACCTCGGTTCGGTTTTCTGCCGCATCACTGCTGCTGACTGAAGAACCAGTGACCACAGATGCCTTGTAGGATATACTGGCCGTCCCTTCCGACACTGCCGTCACAATTCCCGTCTCCGTATCCACCGCGGCAACAGCCGGGTTACTGCTGGTCCAGACAATTTTTTCTATTGTCACAGACTCTTCCGCCGACTCTGCCTGGATCCTGGCCGTCAGCGTAAAGCTCTCTCCCGTCCGGAGCGTTTTGGCAGATTCGGATATGCCTGCCACGGCGGCCATGCGCTGAAAGCTTTTATGTAATGCCAGAGTCATGGGATCCGGTATGGCGCTCTTCGGCACTTCGTTGTATGCCGCCCCGATGACCCTGCTCTCCACCCAGGCAACAGTATCCTGCAGAGTAGATTCCACAATCGTCTCCTGGATCTTGGTATCCTCCGCAGCCGCATCGATCTCAGATTCCTTTTTCACCTCGTCGGCCACATCTACCTTTTGATATGAAATATCCTTTTTCACCTCTGTGGACACTTCCTCTGTAGATATGATATAATCCGCATATTTTTCATCCGTCGGCTTCTCCATGGATATCTTATATGTGCCGGGCGCAATATCCTTTTTATAAATAATACCATCCATGTCGTCATCCGACCAGATGCTTGTGTTTCCGTCAGGATCCGTCACATTAACGGCAAAAGGCACATTTGCCACCAGCTTATTTGTCCTTTGGTCCACAAATTTAATCTTCAGATCCTTCTGAATAGAGGTCATACGCATGGCCACGGTCACCTGCCTCTGGTACTCGGACTCATCGTAAGTCTTGTCCTCTTCTTCCTCTTCCTCCACCACCTGAGCCGCCGCAATCCTGGCTATCTGGGCATCGGCCACTGCCAGAAGCCCCTTTTCACCGATTATCGTAATTCCATCCAGCTCCATTCCCACATTGGCAAACTCTGATTTCGGTCCAGTGGAGGATCCTCTGCTGACATATAGTCCGGAAATAATAAGCGCAAAGATCAGGATAGCCGCTCCTGTTCCCATAATCACACGATCTATTGGCGTCATCCCCCGCAGACGCCGATGCCAGCCGCCCCGGGACCCTGTCTTTGACCGGGAGCCGGAAATTTTCTGCTCTCTGCCTTTTTTCTTTACGCCTGCCAAAGGCAGCTCTTCCAAAGAGAATTCCTCATCTTCTGTCTCTGCGTCATACTCGCCTATACCGGGCTCTTCGGCATAGTGCCCTTCCGCACCGTCCTCCTCATTATAATACGCTTCCGCACTGTCTTCTTCCATGCAGTGCCCCGGCACATTATCATCCCCGAAATGACTCTCCTCTATTTCGTCCCCTTCAGCGTACTCCTCCTCTATCTCTTCCTCCTCGGCGTACTCC
>CAMWUL010000036.1 GCA_947177445.1 uncultured Lachnospiraceae bacterium
TATTTCGTCCCCTTCAGCGTACTCCTCCTCTATCTCTTCCTCCTCGGCGTACTCCCTCTCTATCTCTTCCCCTTCGGCGTACTCCTCTTCTATCTCGTCCCCTTCGGCGTACTCCTCTTCTATTTCATCCTCTTCCACATACTGCTCTTCTATGTAATATTCTTCCTCAATGGACTCTTCATCCGCATCCCAGTCATAGACACTCTTATCAAAATCCTTTCTTTCCTGATCCGGCTTCCTGGTGCGGTTGAACAATTTCTTCATGCCTGTACCCTTTCTATTTTCATACGCTGGTTTTCTGTCATCCGGCAAAGCTGTAACTTATGCTTAACAATTTTGTAACATTATAGCATTGCCTGAAGGGCACTTCAAGCTGAATCATTATTTCTTCATAATTTCTTAAATGTTTTTAATTCTGCTTAATAAAGTGGACTTTCCATCCACATAATAGTAAAATGGTTATACTTTGGTTTATGATATATTGTAATTTCTCATTCAGAAATGAGGTTTTTTATGAAGAAAAAAAAAGAACAGAGCACAATGAAAAAGGTTGACAGAATTCCGGAGCTGGAAATTGTAGATCTGGAAAATGAAGAAGAGCTTTCATCCGACGAAGTCTTTTCTGAGGAAGATCCTGACGAAGAAGACTCCATAGAAGAGCTGTCTCCTGACGAGACCTTTTATGATGAAGCATCCTTTGAGGAAGACGATTCAGAGGAAACAGCCTCCCCGGAAGAGGAAGCTTCTTCCCCTGAAGATCCCTCCGCAGACAATGATGACGATGAACTGGAATATCTTGAGCCTGAAGGAGATAAAAACGACGGTTCCGACAGCGATAACGATGAAAAACCACCCAAAAAGCGTTTTCGAATGAATATGCACCTGGTTCTGCTGGCCGCCGTACTCCTGTTCTTTGGCCTCATTATCTTCCGTCTGTGGAATTGGGGAGAGTATATCAACTTAGATGAAATCTTTAAGGATGGACCCGGCGAATACGACGATACTCTGGATCTGATGCTGCCGCTGACGGGCACGGACGGACGGCCCATACCCATAAACTATGAGGACGGTCTCACCATTGTGGCATTCGGCAACGCCCCATTTGCCGACGACAGAGATTCCAGGGACAATCTGGCCAGCATGATAGCCGACATGACCGGCGCCACTATATACAACTGTTCCATCAGCGGAAGCTACATGGCCTCGGAGTGGCCCTACTTCAACGCGAATGAAAGGCCCATGGATGCCTATACCTTTTACTGGCTCGCCGTCCTGGCCGCCGGCATCGACGTGAAGAGCAATTTCACAGCGGCGGCGGACAGTCTGGGAGAGCAAACACCCCCTGAGGCGAATGAGGTAATTCAGCTGATTCAGTCCATCGATTTTTCCACGGTTGACGTGATCACTCTCATGTATGATGCCACTGATTACCTTTTGGGCCATCAGATGTACAGCGACGAAAACGACATGGACATCACCCGGTTTACAGGCAATATGGAAGCGGGAATTGCCATACTGCAGCAATATTATCCGCATATACGCATTATCGTTATGGGTCCCTGCTATGCCTATGCCATCGACGATGACGGCGAATATATCAGCAGCGATATAAAACGCTATACGGGAGAATTCGGACAGCAGGATGTACTCTCCACTTATTCCATCAAGCAATATGGCTCCTGTTCCAGCAGAAGCGTAACCTTTATCGACCATTTATATGGAACCATCACGGAGGATAACGCCAGTGATTATCTCATTGACAATCTGCACCTGAACAAGGATGGCCGGGAAAAAGTGGCCGAACGATTTGTAACCGCACTGAAATACTTTGACAAGAACTCCTGAGCAGAACGCTCTCCCCTTGGCAGCCGCCTGTTATGGCAGCAACGGCTGAGGTCCGGCCTTCTCCGTTATGTATTATCTCCAAAGCCAATTTATAAAGGCCCGCTTCCGGCGGGCCTTTACGCAGGCTATACAATATATCCCATGGGCGTCAATATGTCAGCGGGAAGGATGTATCCCGGTAAATCACATATCCGTCCGTCTCATAAAACATCTCCCAGTCATACTCGCCGGGTTCCCCCAGGATTTCCCTTTCTGCGGGCAGTATAATATAATGGCACAAGGCCTCCTTTGTCAGCGGAGCCAGCGTCTCCAGATCCGCCACATCCTTTTCCATTTCCTCATTCAGCCGATTATATACCCCCATGATCACCTCTCTTCCATAGGGCATGCATACCAGCGGAGAGTACTGACGCACATACAAAAGCATTTCTTCCGGAAAAACCGCCATAACCTCCCGCCCCGGCATCTCAATGGCATCGCATATATGCACCACGCTGTCCGGCACATGGTATATATTCTCCGCCCTGCTGTAAAGAGGACTGCTGTATACCAGCTTCCCGGAGACCGCAATGAGCGCCGCGGCCAAAATTCCGAAACCAAGCTGTCTCTTCCCCTTCAGCCCTTCCAGCAAACGCACCAGGGAATAGGCAATTACCAGGATCACAGGCAGCAGCCAGCAAAGCCGAAAATAAATCTCCTCTTCCGTCACCCACACAAAAATCCGGTTGAACAGCGGATTAAAAAATAAAAGCAGTATCAGGACAGGCATATAGATAAACAGAATGCGCCGCGTTTTATTCTTCTCGCTGAGAAAAAGGTATACCAGCCCCACCAAAAACCACGTCACCATCAGGCCGGTTCCCATGAATTTTCCAAAAATCAAAAAAGAGCTGTTTGCCATTTCCGCCTCCTATTTTATCCACATATACAAAAATATCATCCCCAGGGGAAGCATACAGCAGCCGGCCATCAGCCAAAGCTCCTTCCATTTGCGGTAGCAGACCAGTATACACAGACCGCAGGCCGCCAGCATCAGACAGGTCAACAGATTTCCCAGGGTACTGCACAGGCACCCAGCCCCCGCCGTCAGCGCCAGGAGCGCCCAGTATGCCCTGCCGATTTTATGGCTTTCCTGAAGATCCTCCAGCAATTGCAGCAATAAAAGCACCAGAAACGGAATCACAATGCTTGCAAGCACCGCCTTTCCCTGGGCCGTTCTGACCAGCAGAAAATTCTCAGCGGAATAGGTGGAATATCCCCCAAACAGCACAAGACACTCTATAAAAATCAAAAACATGGGAACCTGTCTGGCTCCCTGTGGAAACAGCTTTTTGCCGATCAAATAATATATGGCATAGCTCATTCCAATCAGCACCACCGGCAGTGCGATCTGCGCCATAGTTACCGTTCGTATTCCCGTGATTCTTGCGGCCATGGCCACCCAGACGGGAAATGGCGCCAGCCCATGACGGGCATCAAAGCTGGTGTGACGCCCGGTGTAGGCCAGGGTTTGATACATGGTATCGGAGCTTTCCGTGGCGGTGGAAATCGCCACATAAAAAGCATCGTCTCCCTCCTCATATGCCAGTACACCGGCCAGGACCAGCTGAAGCACCAAAAGCGCCCCCGCAAGGCACCATAGAACCACCGGCATCCAATCCTTTTTCTTCTCATGCTCCCTGGCATGCGCCTGGGGACGGGTATATACCGCGCCCCGCCGGATCTCTCCTGCCGCCGCCAACAGCAGCAGGGAAACCACCAGCACCCCGTAGGACTTTATCACCGCATCAAAATTTTCCCCTTTCAGGATCAGAGCCGTACATAAAATATGAAATCCTGCCCATAGACACAGCTGACCACTCACCCATTGAAACAAAAGGCCAAAAACCACTTCCCCCCGGAAGGGTTCCCGAAACCTTTTTTCCCCGGAAAATGCATTGACAAACAGCCCGCCTACCACAACAGGCAGCACGATCAGCCCGCCCATAAGGATCACCAGTTGAATTATCAGCTGAATCGCCAAGGTATCTCACTCCTCCTTCTCAAGACAATCTGACGCAAATCCAGTCTATAATACTTCCACAGAGTATACAAAAATTCGATAATAGCTGTCCGCGGTCTCAAAGGGCGTTTCATTCATAAGAGTCATTCCCCGACCTGTTCTCTGTCACCGCACTTCCCCTTTCGCAAAAACAGCAACGCCAGTATAAGCCACAGCTCATTTACCGCAACGGAATATTTATAGTCCATCCGCCCAGCTCCCCGCAGCGTATATCCTGCCGCAAGTGCCCCTGCCGCCGCCAGGTAAAGAACCGTTGTCTTCAGCCAAAGCCGGCGCTCCTTCCGCCTTTTCTCCCCGGCCCCGGGACGGCAGGCTTCATCCTCACAGGGCTCTGGGGCGCAGATATTGGCAGGACAGCCTTTCGCCGGCTCCTGCCCAATCCTTTTGACTGCAGCCAGGAGCAGAAGCAGTACAAGCATCATCCCGAACCACCAGCAGCCGTATTCCACATAGCGGCGGGTAAGCAGGGGATGTGCGTTTCTCATATTTTCATAGTTTCTGCCGGAATGGGCATCGTAGCCCCGCCCCTCCAGCTGCAGCGGCAGAAGCAGGGGCGTCACCCCATACCCCAGCCCGTCCCAGACCATCTGGCGCAGGATCATGGGGCCGTGTACCCTCCAGGAATACAGGGCCGCCTGATTATAGAACTCTGTGATCTGTTCCCCGTCAAGGCTTTCCTCCAGAAGCGGCTGCAGGATTCTCTCCACATGATCTTCGTTAAAGGACACCGACCAGACCCGGTCCTCCACCTTTTCCCGGATTTCCTCCGGCCAGACAAAGTGATCGTTCCAGATCGTGGGCCAAACCGCTCTGCTGAAAAAAGCCCGGGATATGCTTTGCCGGCTCAGACAGTTCTCCTGCCCGGTAAGGCTTCCCACCCCCAGGATCAAACCCAGAAACGCCGCCGGAATCAGCAGAATCCCGGACAGACTACGGCGATTTTTCCAGTACCGGGGAATCAGAAACAAAAGCGCAAATATAACCGGAACTCCTCCCAGATACAGGTACTCCGGCAGCAAAAGCGCAAGAAACAGCCAACAGCCTCCCGCCTTGGCCAGACTCCCGGCAGGCGCTTCCTCCAGCGCTTCCCGGGCAAAGGTCAATTCCAGAAGAAACAAAGATGCCACAAAGGAGTGAGGCAGTACCGCCAAATGGCACTGCATTGCCATGGGAAAGGTCAGCAGAACCAGACTTCCCCACCAGGCGCGCCATCCGGGCAGAAGCCGGACCAGGCAGCGCCGGCCTGCAAAGCACCCAAAGATCAGCTGGAGCGCATATATAATCTGCGGAATTTCTCCCGTCATCCGGTACAGGACCGGATACAACATCCCTTCCGGCTCCGGGAAATACTGACTTTCGTTAAAATTGGCGCACATCCACCAAAGCCCCAGAACCGCCTGAACGCTGAAGCCGATCATCAGTATACCCTTCAGTATGGGCTCCAGCTGCTTCGCCGCCCTCCTCATGACCGGTAAAACTTCTTTACGGCATCACAGATCTCATCCACCTGCTCCACAGTCAGCCCATAATACATAGGAAGCCGCAGCAGCCGCTCGCTTTCTCTGGTGGTATATCTGTCCTCGCCGTGGAAGCGTCCAAAGGCCTTTCCCGCAGGGGCCGTATGCAGGGGAATATAATGGAACACGGAAAGAATTCCGTTCTCCTTCAGCCAGTCGATCAGCGCAGTCCTCTCCTCAATATCCCCGGCCTTTACATAAAACATGTGGGCATTGTGGATGCAGCCCTCCGGCACCTTGGGAAGCTCCAGACGTCCCTGCTCCCCCAGAGGCTCCAGACGCTCATAATACCGGTCCCAAAGCGCCAGTCTGGCCTGATTGATTTCGTCGGCAATCTCCAACTGGGCATAGAGATAGGCCGCATTCATGTCACTGGGCAGATAGGAGGATCCAAAATTAACCCAGGTATATTTATCGATTTGCCCCCGGTAAAACTTACTCCGATTCGTTCCCTTTTCCCGAAGGATCTCCGCATCCTCCACATACTTCTCGTCCCGGATCAGCAGCGCTCCCCCTTCTCCCATGCTGTAATTTTTCGTCTCGTGGAAGCTGAAGCAGCCGAAATCGCCGATAGTACCCAGGGCCTTTCCCTTATAGGAGGACATGATCCCCTGGGCGGCATCCTCTATAACCTTAAGGCTGTGCCTGGACGCAATATCCATGATTGTATCCATCTCACAGGCCACACCGGCATAATGCACCGGGGCAATGGCTCTGGTTTTCTCCGTCACAGCCGCTTCGATCAGCTTCTCGTCTATATTCATGGTATCCGGACGGATATCCACAAATACGGGAACGGCTCCCCGCAGCACAAAGGCGTTGGCGGTGGATACAAAGGTGTATGAGGGCATGATAACCTCATCTCCGGGTTTTATGTCCGAAAGCAGCGCCGCCAGCTCTGTGGCATGGGTACAGGAGGTGGTCAGCAGGCATTTTTTTGTTCCCGTCCTGGCCTCGATCCATTCGTTGCACTTTTTGGTATATACACCATCCCCACAGATTTTCTGCCCGGCCACACATTCCTGAATATAGTCTCCCGCTTTTTCCGCATAGGGCGGTACGTTAAATTTTATCCTGATTTCTGTTTTCATCCTGAAACCTCCTTTTATTGCCAAACCCGCGAAAGAATCCTAATGCGGCCTTTCCGCCGGGTTATGCTCACGCCTTTGCGCTCGCCATGCGCCTACGGCCTGACCGCGGACATTGTCCGTGACCCTGCTGATAATATACTTGGGTCTCCCCTTTACCTCCTCATAAATCCGCGCGATATAATGCCCGATGATCCCCAGGCTCAGCATGAGAAAACCGCCTATGATGAGGATCAGCAGAATCACCGTGGTAAAGCCCTCCACCGAGGTGCCGCTGAGATACTTTACCAGCGTCTGAATGGCCAGGGCCACGCTGAACAAAATAGACACAAGCCCCATCACCGTCACCAGCTGTAAGGGCAGGGTGCTGAAGGAGGTGGCATTGGATACCGCGTACCGCATCAGACTCCAGAAGGACCATTTGCTCTCCCCGTATTGACGTTCCTGAACCTCATACCTTACACTTTCCGTCCGAAAGCCTGTCCAGAAGCTCAGCGCCCGGAAAAAGGTATTCCGCTCGGGCAGCTCCAGAAGCACATCCACCACCTTGCGGTCCAAAAGCTTAAAATCAGAGGATGCATTCATATCCATCCGGATCAGCCGGCTCATAATTTGATAGAAGAGACCGGCAGAAAGCCTGTGCCCAAGGCTTTCCTTTCCCCTGCTGGTCTTGATGCCCTCCACCACCTCGGCTCCCTCCTGCCACAGCTTCCACATCTGGGGGATAGCCGAGGGCGGATGCTGTAAATCACAGTCCATAACCACCACCGCGTCTCCGCCCGCCAGCTCCAATCCCGCAAAAATACCTGCCTCCTTGCCGAAATTGCGGCTGAACTCCGCTCCCCGTATCCTGTCGTTTTCCGCCGCCGCCTTTCGAATCTCCGTAAAGGTGCCGTCCCGGGAACCGTCACTGATAAAAATAAGCTCATATTCGATTCCGTTTTCCTCCAGAAGCCCCGACAGCACGGACACTGTATTAGATATATTCTGTTCCTCATTGTAGGCCGGCAAAACGATTGATAACAGTGCCATCAGGCCCTCCTCTCATCGTGTTACATTTTCCGTCTTGATGTACATAATCCCGTCTATAATTCGTATGGAATCCTCCCCCGGAAAGCTTTCCATGGCCGTGTACTCCGGAGAGTAATACATTTGAGCCATAGCCTCCGCAGGCAATATATTTAACGTGGCTCCAAGATAATTTTGTATAAACAATCTGTAATTTTCCCCTGTGTAAAGCAGGCTGTCCCCGTATGCGCCGATCATCCCCGAGGTCACCGAAAGAGTCATATCCGTGGGGGGAAACTGCTCATCCCCCACCACTCCCACCATAGCGATGGGAATGCCCTGATAATACCCTTCTGTCTGCTCGATCCGATCCAGCAGACGCACACAATAGGCATAAGTTTTTTCATATTTCTTCTGCATGTTGGAATAGGCGATATTGTCGGTAACCCCGTAAAAAAACACCAGGGCAAAAGCCGCCGCCATAGCCGTCCATTCCATCAGCGCCAAAGCCTTCCCCTTTTCCGCATGCCTGCTGACAAATGCAGTCATCACAATTAAGAACAGCACCCACTGGTACCGCATCAGCAGATGATAGGTAACGGATGGTGATATCAGCAGGATCACATTGGTCACAAGGGGCAGCAAAACCACCATCATTCCCATTATAACGAAAAACCAGGGATTCTTCCACCATTTTCTTTTGACCGCCAGGCCTCCTGCCGTCACAGCCGCCGATAACACAAGCAGACATAGCAGAACCAGGGAGATTGTATTATTATAAAGCACGTTCCCCTTCAGGGTAAACGCAAAAAAGTCCCGGTACATTCCTGCCGCCGTATTCAAAAGCCCCGAAGCCCTGGCGGCGCCTCCCGCGGCCATCCCGTCGATTCCCTGATAGCCCGCCAGCTCCTTTCCCTGCATTTTCAGCAAAAGCTGCAGCAGCCCGTAATACAGCGCCCCTCCCAGAATTCCCATATAAAGATAGGAGAAGGCCTTTTTCAGCTTTTCCCTGACGCTCCCGGTTCCCGCAAAACGCTGAATCACTGCCGCCAGAGACAAAATCATGGCAAAAGCAAGATAGCCCTGATAGGTTCCCAGGCTGAAGGCCAGGCATACCGCTCCTCCCAGAAAGCCCAGCCGGTATTTTTTTGTAAAAAGCACCGCCAGCACCGCCAGCAAAAGAGCCAGCATATACCCGTCCAGGGTAAACACATAGGCAAAGGTGGATGCCAGAGCCGGAAAAGCCGCCAGCAAACCGCTCATTGCCACAACAGCCCACCCCTTTTCCACCTCAAGAAGCTCCGTCAGCGCCGCCGCGGCACAGCCCAAAAATACCAGTCCCAGCAATCCGATCAGCCAGGGCAGGGTATAATAGGAAGAAAAGCCGCAGGCCACCGTGAGAAACCATCGGCCTGAGGTAATCATATTCTGGTCAAAGTACAGGCTGTCCAGCCCGTCATGGTTGGGAATATCCGACAGCAATATGGGCATGTGGATCAAAAGCCCGATACAGACGGTGGAAAGCCATGCCAGCTTCCATTCCCTTTTCATTCTTCCCCCTATACGTTTTAAGCACTCTGCAGGTGATATCATAATTTTCTCCTTCTGCCTGTCCTCACCTTTTGCCTGCGGCCCGGCTCCGTATGGCCGGCTCATCCGGTTCACTTCCCAGATACTCCGCAATTCTGCGGGCGATCAGCTCTCTGCCCGCTTCATTGGGATGAAAACCATCCTTGGTATACAGCTCCCAGTCCTCCCATTTCTCATGAGGCCAGAGGTCATGATACAAATCGATAATCTCCACCCCCATCCGTGCAGCTGTTTCCAGCTCCGCCTTCACATATTCATCCAGAGTACCGCCGCCCAGATCATACTCCTCGCAGGCCTTTCCTCCGGCAAGATACCAGCTGTAGCAGGGCGTCACCAAAATGATCCGCTGATCCGGAAAGGTCTCCCGTAAAAGCTTCAGGGTGCTTTGCAGGGCCCCGGTAAAGGTATATTCATTCCAGGGATCCTCCTTGTCGTAAATGGGCACTCCCCTGTTGTAATCGTTTAAGCCGTACCCGATTAATAAAATTTCCGCAGCAGAAAGGTCGATCTGCGCCATGGCATCGATGGTCTCGTCAAAATATTCTGTGCTGCTCTCCCGGATCCGAATGGTCTGCTGGGGCCCAAAGTCATGCGCCGCCATCGCCTTTGTCAGAGCCGTCATGGAAAGCATGTCCTGTCCCAGACCCGGACGACACTCTTGGTCTGACCGGCTCAGGCAGGTTCCTCCCAGCGCAGCGTTAAACACCGTCCGATTCAGAAGCCCGCCCAGCAGAGCTGTCACTGAGGTTTCGTCCCTGGTCTCCCCAAAAACGCTGTCCCCAAAAACCACGATCTGAAAGGTCTGCTTCTCCTGTTCCTGCCTCCCTGCGGCAGAGGACAGCCATGTCAGGAAAAGGAGCAGCAAAAAGCCTGCTCCGGAGGCCAGCGCATACAGCGCCGGCCTTTTTACCCCTGACCACCTATTCTGTTGTCCCGGTGTACGTTTCTCTTCCAACCCTTTGCCTCCATGTCACAGAATGCGTCTGAATGTCCTCTGTGTTTACTTCCGCCGACCAGCCAGCCGAACCAACTCCTCCGCCAGCCGGGCTGCGCCCTTTCCGTCGGTCAGGTTTTTTTCATTCTCATGGATCGTCCTTCGCTCCTTTGGATCGGAGGCTGTCTGTTGAAACAGTTCCCTGATACGGACCAGCGTCTCCCCGGGGCTTCGATGATACGCGCCGGCATAAGGCGCGATCCGCCGCTGTGCCATGCACCTGGCCTGTTCCTCCTGATTTTCCGCATAAGAAAAGCAAATAAAGGGCACTCCCACCGCCGCCAGCTCATAGACCGTTGAGCCTCCCGCCGTAATGGCCATATCGCACATTTTCATCAGGCCCGCCATATCCGCCACATCATGATGGATATGCAGATTACGACACCCCTCCTCAAGCCTCTTCAGCTCCTGAAAATGAGGATTAAAGCGCCCTGTCACCAGGTGAAATTCATAATCCTCTGTATTTATCGTCCTCCAGATCTGTCCCGCAATATTTTCAATATCCCCTCCGCCGGTGGTAATCAGTACACTTTTCACCTGTTCCCGCATCTGATAATCCACATTCAAAAACTGCCGTCTCACCGGCGCATACCTGCTGCCGATTATCAAATCCGTGTTCTGCCCCTCGTACAGCCTCTCATAGGCTTCAAAATCTGCCGTCAAATTATAATTGATCAGACAGTCCACCGGATAACGCTCTGTTCCCATATCATCCATCAAAGCCGTATAGGCCAGGTTTTTTAAGGCGGCAAGGTACTTTTCCGTCACAAAATAACTATCCGCCAAAATCAGGAAAGAGCCGGGCTCCTTTTTCTCCCGTGTCTCCTCCAGAATCCTGCTCCACAGGGGAAGCTCCGACTCCATATCCTGATACCTTGTTCCCAGAATCCGAGCGGGAAAGCCCTGTCCTTTTGCAAAATCCGCACCGCCCTGGTCTGCACAGACAAAGCATATATTTTCCCTGTCGTCCTGACGTGACGCCAGCTCCCGGGCCAGCGTCATACACCGCATCAGATGCCCTATGCCGATTTCAGGGCCTCCGTCCGCACGAATAAAAATCATGTCCTTCCTCCGCACCCCTTTTTGCTGTCAGACGTTCAATCGCCAAAATCCACCAGCTCCCAGCTCATGGGAGTCCCCATTTTAGCGTCCCTGGCTATTTTCTTTCCCAGCAGCTCCTCATAATGCCTGGTGTGCAGACCGCAGCCCGGTCTCACGGAGCGCAGATTTTCCGGTGTAAACATTTCTCCCTTTCTCATATCCCTGGCCACAAAAAGTGATCGGGAATGCTCCCGCTCCCTGGCTGTTTTCGGTGTCAGGCCATAGGTCACCCGGCCCAGGGCTGCTTCCACCTTGCGGATCTGGTCCACCATATCCTTAAATTCCTCCGGCTCCATGGAAAAAGCGCTGTCCGCTCCGCCGTCGGATCGCCTCAATGTCAGATGCTTTTCCACCACCCTGGCTCCCAATGCCGCCGCACCCACTGCCACGGCGCTTCCCAGGGTATGGTCGGAAAGTCCTGTGATGCAGTCAAAGGTCTCCCTCATGGAAGGAATGGTTCTCAGATTGATTTCCTCGTAGGGAGCAGGGTAGGCGGAGGTACATTTCAGCAGAATCACCTTCTCATTTCCCTCCTCACGGCATGTGCGCAGAGCAAGTTCAATATCCGCCATATAGGCAATGCCCGTGGAAATAAGAATAGGCTTACCTGTCCGGGCAATCTTGCGGATCAGGGGAATATCATTGATTTCAAAGGATGCCACCTTATAGGCGGAAACCTCCATTTTTTCCAAAAAGTCCACCGCTGTCAGATCAAAGGGGGAAGAAAAAAACTCCAGACCCATTTCCTCCGCTGTTTTCTTCAGCTCCGGCTGCCATTCCCATGGCGTATAGGCCGTCTCATACAGCTTGTGGAGGGTTATGCCGTCCCAAATCGTGCCCTGAGTGAGCTGAAAGCAGGGATCATCGCAGTCCAGTGTAATGGTATCCGCCGTGTAGGTCTGAATCTTTACCGCATCCGCCCCCGCGTCCCTGGCCGCCTTCAGTATCGCCACGGCCCTGTCAAAATCCATATTGTGGTTTGCGGACATCTCCGCAATGATAAAGGCAGGGGCATCTTCTCCCACCACACGATTGCCGATCTTGATATTTTTATTCATAGCCTGACCTCATGTTCTCATCACAGCTGTTACAGCGCGCCCGCATATTTATCCATGCCGCTGCTCTTCCAAAAACTCCTTCTCCAGCTGTAAGATGTCCTTTTTTCTGTCACTTTTTTTCTTCGCGGGTATGCCCACATACATGGACCACTCCTCTGTGTTTCGATTGCACAGGGACATGCTCCCCACGGCAGTGCCCTCACTCAGTGTGACCCCTGGCAGAACCACACAGCCGCAGCCCAGGATTACATGCCTTCCTATGACCACCCTGCGGCTGATGAATCCTGGTTTATATTTTGCAGGCACAAAGGGATTGGTCATGGATGCTCCCGTATAATCGTCGGAAACGGCATAGATCGTGTTTTTGGATGCCAGCGTGGAAAAATCCTCCATCACGATCCCCTCTTCTCCGCCATACAGCCCGCAAAACTGTGAAATGTGAATATAGCTTTTCAAGGTCACACAACCGCTGATAATCGTAAAATCATCTATCCGTACATGATCTCCCAGGCTTAAGCTTTCAGGAGAGTATAAAACCGCGTGCCTGCCGATCCTGACATCCTCACCGAAGGCTTTTAACCCAAGGCTCTCCAGCTCTTCTCTTGAGAGAAAGTTATCCATTTATATACCGCCTCCCCGCTCTGCAATCAACCTGTATTTCATCTCCGCAATTTCCCAGTCCACCATATTGTCAATGTCCTGCACCTCCAGCTCAGAAACCACCAAAGGCAGAATATCCCCCGCTATCACCCGCCCGCTGCGCAGAAAGGATTCTGTACGAAATACATAAAACTGCCCTGCATCGTGGTAATGCGTTTCCAGGTCCTGAGAACGACTGTCCAAATACTCAGGATGCCTGAACACCAATCTGCCTTTTTCTATAACCATAGACCGCTGAATCGGATACGAAAATGCCACAACCGGTATCAAAACATCCGCGTCAGAGTCAGCCAGACACTCAACGGCATTTCCCAGCTTTTCCGCCGTCACAAAGGGCGCCGTGGGGTAAAGGCAGCAAACCATATCGTAGCTTTCACCCCGTTCCTCGTATGCGGCCAGTACCTCCTTCAGCACGTCGCTGGTGGTTGAATGGTCGTCGGAGGTTTTTGCATCGCGGAAAAAAGGAACCTCAGCGCCATATTGTCCGGCAATTCCCGCAATCTCTTCATCATCCGTAGACACCATCACCGTGTCAAACACCCCTGACCCCAGCGCCGCCTCTATGGAATAAGCTATAATCGGCTTCCCGCAAAAATCCTTAATATTTTTCCTGGGTATCCGCTTGCTTCCTCCCCTGGCCGTAATAACAGCCAGCTTTCTGTCCTTTTTCACCCTGCGCCTCCCTTTTCCTTCATGGTCTTTTTATTTCTTTATTGTCTGGTCTTTTTCTTTTTTGATCATCTTTTTTCCTTCAAGGTCTTTTCTTTTTCTCTTTGGTCTTCTTTTTTCTTTATGGCCTTCGTTCTTCCTTCAAAATCTTTCCGTCTTCCACCCGATATACCAGATCACACTTCTCTATGGTCTGAAGCCTGTGAGCGATGATCACCAGGGTCTTCTTTCCGTGCAGCCTGTTGATAGACTCCATAATAGCCCTTTCCGTATCATTGTCCAGGGCAGAGGTGGCTTCGTCCAGCACCAAAAGCTCCGGGTCATGATACAGGGCCCTGGCAATGCCGATCCTCTGTCTCTGCCCGCCGGATAACCGGATGCCTCTCTCCCCTATGCCGGTGTCAAGCCCCTCCGGAAGAGTCTTAATAAATTCATCCAGCTGCGCCTCCTTCAGCACCTCCCACACCCGATCCTCGTCAATCTGCTGGTCAGCCACTCCAAATGCCACATTCCGCCGTATGGTATCATCCAGCATAAAAATCATCTGAGGAATATATCCAATATTGCGAAGCCAGCTCCGATAATGCTCCTTTACCCTCTTGCCGTCCGCATAGACGGCTCCCGTCCCGGGCTCCAGAAGCCCCAGCAGAATATCCACCGCAGTACTCTTTCCCGCTCCGGAGGTGCCCACGATACCCACGGAGGCCCCCACCGGAATCAGCATATCCGCATGATCCAGGATCAACTTGTCCGAATTGGGATAGGAATAGGTGATGTCCCTCAGCTCCACTGACCGGGACAGGGGAAGCTTTTCTTCCGCCTCAGCGGCAAAGGACAGATCCACCTTATCTCCCCGGATCTCGTCCTGCAGATTATTTGTAACCCCCATAAAGGCCGGTTCACAGTAAGCAATGGAATTGATTTGATTACTGATCCGGTTCACACAGGGCAGCAGCACAAATGCTGCAGCCGCCAGCGTAGACATCACCTGCAGCATATCGTCCGAGGATGTGCCCATAGCCACCTGAAAAATCATATATCCCACCATGGCGCCCACACAGGCCGTTTCCAAAAGCAGCTTGGGGATACTTCCATAGAGACTGTAACGCTGTACGGCGCTCACATAGCCTCTGCCGCACTTGTTGTATTCATTGACAAAATGCTGCTCCTTGCCGCCGATCTTTACCTCCTTGATACCCTGAACGGTCTGAGATATCCATTTGAACAGGCTGCTGTAAAAATCCTGATTGTCCTTGCCGGCCCTGCGCATCACAGGCTGCAGAACTCCCTTTACCACCACCATCAGTATTACCAGCACCACTCCCAGTACCACCGTCATGACTCCGTTGGTAATAAAGCAGTAGCTTACCACAAACAACGTTACCACACAGTCTGAGATCAGCTGAAGCAGATACAGGATCAGCGCATACATATTGTTCACATCTGAAGTAATGCTGCGCTGAACCACCGCAGTGTCTGCATTCAGATAAAATTCATAGCTCCGCCGCAGATAATTGCGCATCATACGCTCCGAGGTCCGGAATTGATTGGTGTATACAAAAGAAAATGTCAGCTTCTGCTGTACGAACAGAAATATATTTTTCACCACGAATACGACGATCAGCAGGACCATTACCGTTATGGAAAAGCTCTCATAGCTGGTACTTCCCAAAAGCTCATAGAGCCGCCTCACCAGGCCGTTCTCCAGGGCCCTGGGATCCACCGCCACCGTCACTACCTGCACCAGCATCCCCACTCCTGCAGTCTGCAGAAATGCGCCGATAACCATCATTACGATCAGGCCCGCCATGATTCTTTTCTGTTTTCTGTCCAATAAAACCCTTAATTTTTTCAGTATCTGTATCATAACTGCGCCCTTCCGCCTGCTTCATGAATGTTGCTTTTTCTCCGGAAATTTGATTCATCTATTTACAGCAGCTCTGCAATACACTGCTATCTTTTCATTTTTTTCAAGAAGGATGGCTCCTTCCCGCAAAAGCAGCTCCTCCACCTGCCCTCCGGGAATTGCCGCGATATACCGCGCCTGCAGCTCTTCCAGATTGTCCAAGACATACTGTGCTGAGCAGTAATTAATCCCGCAGCCTCCCGGCAGTGCATACAGCTGCTGCCACTGCTCGATAACATACTCTCCGTCCACAATATCATAGGCAAGCCAGACTACTGTATTTTCCCATCCGATGCCGGAAGTATACTCCATCTTCTCCTGAAGCGCTTCGCTCATGGCGCTGATTTCCCCCGCCAGCACATCCTCCTGGAAGGGCGGAAGCCGATCATAGGGAATTCCCGGCTGCACCAGAAAGAAGAACCCGATAACAGCTGCAGTCAGTACCTGAACAAGCCAGCCTGTCACCCTGGCCGAATACATTCCAAGCACCAAAAATCCTGCCAGAAGAAAGGTCATCAGGTGGCGGCCTCCCTCATTGAGAGAATATATAAAGAAGATTGCCGCCATCATGGCCGTATACACCCCTGCCATGGATACAGCCAGCTTAAAGTGCGGGCTCTCCTTACGCCTTTTCCATTCCACTGCAGCCACAGCCAAAAAGACTACGCCCGTCAGCCCGAACACCGCATACATGCTTCCCGGAAAGTTTCCATATTGCAGGGCTGAGCGCAGAAAATCTTTCAGAGTCCGCGCACTCTCCAGAAACTGCCTCCCAAACTCCTGAATTCCTGCCCCAAGTCCCTGCTCCCCAATGGTCTGCAGGAAAGGCAGCTCTATAGCATCAAACAAATAGTCTGCGCTTAACAGGCTTTGCAGTATCATATATCCTACACCAAACAGACATCCCCCGCCTGCAGCCAATACTCCCTTTATCCTTTTTTCTTTTCCAAAGCTTATAACAGGATATATAAAAAGCAACAAAAAATACGGTCTCATCAGCGTCAGGAAGCCGGCAAGCAAATACATCTGCCATTGCCCGCCTCTCCAACGCGCTTTTTCGCAGGCAAATAAGCATCCCATATACCATAATACCAGGGCGCAGCAAAAGGTTTCCGGCATACATGACATAATAAATCTGGTCAATGGTGTAAACAATGCTAATAATACCACAATTGTCACCGTCTGGCGCTTCGTGGGCCTTGCCAGCCATCCAAACACCGCCATCCCGGCCATCAGGCATAGAAGGTTGCACAAAATCGGTGAGAAGTAATTCCATCCAAAAATACCGCCCCAGATTACCCAGGGAATCATCAGCAGAGGACTCCACACCGCAAAGGATAATACGAAGGCCCGACTTCCATTATAGCCAAAATACCCTCCCGGCACTCCGCCCCTTAAAATTCCCTCTACCTGCTTATAGTAGAAGAGCTCGTCATTCCAGTAGGAATTGGGAAGGTAAATATCCCACGGAGCCTTTCCGTATGCCAGGCAATATATGATACACAGGAGCAATGGCACAATTCCCAGTACTGCTGCTCCGATAATTCGCTTTCTCTTTTCCTTATCCACTTTCTCCTCCCTGCAGCAGCTTACCGGCCTTTAGAAGCTTCCTCTGTTTCCGCCTTCGATTAACATTTCTGTTTTCCAGGCACCATATTGACCATTATCTTATCACACTTTCAAATATGTGTAAAGCAAGCTGCTTTGCCCCCACAGGCCCTCTCACAGTTCATACAGCCATACTCCCCAATAGCTTTTTTCAGTCTCATAATATCCCTTCAGCTTCCACCCGAGCTCCTCCGCATTTTCCACGGCTCCGGCAGAAAAAATATACTCACAGCCCAGCTTCCGCAGAGCCTCCGTATCGATCTCCAGTCCCTCGTAGACGATGCCCATGTCCTTTCC
The DNA here is from genome assembly GCA_947177445.1 of uncultured Lachnospiraceae bacterium. Lineage (GTDB taxonomy): Bacteria > Bacillota > Clostridia > Lachnospirales > Lachnospiraceae > Acetatifactor. The sequence continues at coordinate 17,404 of CAMWUL010000036.1, forward strand.
CAGCATCCAGGACGTTCCCGTACAGGAATTAAACAAATAACACCGGCTTCCCCAGGTATCAAAATATACCGCCGTGTCCGGACTTTTCTCCAGTTCTCCTGCGATCGCTCTCCGAAAGCGGCGCTTATATGTCAAAGGATAATTATTGGAATATCCGTCCACCGTATAAAATCCGTGCATCAGCGCCGGCGCCGGGCTCATTCCCAGATGAACTACCCGATAATCACTCATATCCCTTCCAATCGCTTCCTCCAGCTCCTGCATCAAATCCTCCGCATAATAGCTTTCCCAGGAAATATAACCAGTAATGCCGGAGCCGTTGTTGATCTGGTTTACATTCAGATATAAATAGGAGTTTTCCTTGACCGCTCTCAGGGTGGGCAGCATCAGCAGAAAAATCACAAAAAGCTTAAGCCCCTGCCAGGCCCCCCGCCTCCACCACAAAGACAAACACAGCGCTAATTCCAGATACCACAGGGACGGATACAGCCAGTATACCCTCTCTGCCTGAAAATACCGTAAAAATCCCTGACAGCTGTTCTTAAAATCCACTACCGGCTGCCACTTGCAGAATCCGCAAAAAAATGCGATGCCAATCAGCAGTACCAGCCCGGTCAGAACCCACAGATAACGTTTTTTCCATTCATTATCAGATTTCTTATAGATAACTGCCCCCGCCGCAGCCATCAGCAGAATCGGAAGAATCAAATATCTGTGGACAGAGTCCGCATGCTGTGCGCTGTTTAAAAAAACCTCCCGGACTGTGCTCCAGAAAGGCGCCGCCCCGTTGACCAGCTCCTCCCTGTGGCTTACATAACCGCCATTTCCCATTACCAGCTCTGAAAAAAGCCTGTAGTTTACCACAAGATAAATTCCTGTCAGCCAGCAGAATCCAAATAAAACCCACTTGTTCCTTCTCTTTCGCAGAAGCATAACGAAAATGGCCAGCGCCCAAAAGCCCAGAACTACATACCCAATCAGCACAAGATGAGTACTCAGGCCAAAAAGCAGAATCAGGAGGAAGCTTAAAACAATATGCCTCTCCTGATACAAGCATAAAAAGCACCAAAGAAGCAGGGGCACTCCTGCCACGGAAAGCCCATATACGGGCTGGAATGGCAGCATGCAAAAAAGCCCCCCTGCAATCACCGCCAGGATACTGCTGCCTGTCAGCTCCTTTACGCTGAAATACATTCCAAAAAAGCCCGCCAGAAATACAATCAGGTATTGGGTCAAAAATGCCGTCAGCGCAGGCAGAACAGCATAGAGAGGAATGAACAGCACTGCCGAGGGCTGCATGCCGCTGACCGGTATTCCACCCAGAAGCTCCGGAAAAAAGGCTGTTTTTTCCCAAAGATGTCTGGCATTCAACACATATGCCATAATCGTTTCATCCAGCTGATCATGTATTGGGAACACGCTGCCTTCCCTCAAAATGATAAACGGAATCCACACCACCACGGCCATAACCACCCCCGCCCACCATAGCGGAAGACAATCCAGCCATGTAATGCCTGTATTTATTTTTCTGATCAGCTCTCTGACCCTTTCCGTCTTTTCTTTCATGCTCAGCTCCCGTCTGACGCGTTTTTACTTGGCATCCTGCGCCGCCTCTGCTATAATTTATAAATGATTATTAAAAACATGGGGAGGTATTGTCCATGACAGCCAGAAAAAAAAGCTTTATTCAGAATCTTTTCGTCTTTCTTCTTTTGCTGTCGGCGTATCTGGCTGCAACACTGTTCTTATTCCACCGCCAGACCGTCAGATACGGCGGGGACTATCCTTCTGATATTCTTCCATATATCGCCCATATGCAGGGGCAGGACACCGGATACGATTATCCATATCCCATTCTGTTTCTGACGGGAAGAATTTTCCTTTTCTTTACCTCGCCGGCTCATGCCATGGCCCTGGCCGTGACTCTGTGGAACGGCCTGACCCCTTTTGCTCTGAAATATTATTTTGACCGCAGTCTTCAGGTGCAGGCTGCCGAAAATGCAAAGAGAGGGATCCTGTCCTCTCTGTTAGTCTTCTCATTATTGTTCGCATCTATGCTGTACCCTCTTACCTGGCTGGGACAATATCATCCCCTGGGGGAAAATTTTCTGCATCGTTATCTGGGAACCTTTACGCCCAATCCATACCACAATGCCACCTATCTGGCCGCACGCCCCTTTTCCATCCTGGCCTTCTTCCTGTTTGCAGATATTTTGACCTTTTATGAAAAAGAAAACCGCTGGTTCCACCCCAAATACCTCTGTTTTTCTCTTTGTCTGCTCCTTTCCACCCTGACAAAGCCCAGCTATACCCTGGTGCTGGCAGGCACTGCCGGAATCATTATGCTGTGGCGCCTTTTGTCCTGCCGGTTTCGACAGATTAAATCCTTCTTCCAGATGGGGATATGGTTCATCCCCACCTTTCTGGTATTGCTGTATCAGTTTGGAAATGTCTTTCGGCCGGACAGCAAAACCGGCAGCGGCATGGGCTTCGGTTTTCTCACCGCCTGGTCCACGGTCTCGGACCACATTCCCTTGTCGATCCTGCTGGGAATCGCTTTTCCTCTGACAGTGCTCCTGTTTGCCCTGGCCCGCAGGCAGGTTCCCGGCCTGTTGAAATTTTCCTGGCAGTTCTATCTGGCAGGCCTGCTCACGTTGATGTTCCTGTATGAAAAAGGATACCGACTGCCCCATGTGAACTTTTCCTGGGGATATATGTATGGTCTGTTTTTTTCCTATACCGCAAGCTTAATCGTTTTGGTGCAAAACACCTTGAAGCACAGACAGAGCGCATGGCAGCTGGCAGTTCAGTGGGGCACTTACGGCCTGCACTTAATCTGCGGAATCGATTATTTCCGGATCCTGATGCAGGGAGGAGTGTTCCATTAGTCATTTCCTCTTTTCCCATATACCTCTTCCCGATATGCCACACTATAACAGGCATCAGCCCGTACTATCACATACCCGCGCTCCCGAAACTTCTCGTCCAGTCCTCCGTTGGGTCCATGAGGATATACATAAACCGTTTTATCCTGCCGTATTTCCTCTGTATCTTCCGGGACGTCCTTCTCTATATAATATCTGCCAATACGTTTCACACTCGTAAACAGGGGATCCCCTTCATATTGAATCGTATCCATGACTTCATAGGGTGAAATTTCATTATACAGCATAATGTTGGCATAGTTGAGACCAAACACGGAAATCTCCCCCTCCGTCAAGGAACCGGCATATGCCAGCGCCTCTTCATATCGATACCAGTTCATATGAGAAACCCATGGATTTCCATAAGAGTCATAATCAACCGGATATGTCAGCTGATCATGGACGCAGTATGCGAAGCAGGCTGTATACACGCACACCATTACCGTAAAAACCGGCATTTTCTTTTTCACGATCCCGGCCAGATACCATATTCCTATTCCTCCATATAGGATAATGGGAATATGTATATAATTTACCTTATGAAAACGCACCTGATCAATACTGGCCCCCACCAGAAAAGCAGCCCCAAACCATATGGCCATCAAAAAATGTACCGGCAGCTCTTTCTTGCGAAATACCCACTGCAAAAACACTTTTATATGGTAAAACAGTCCAAGCAAAATAAACGGCGTAGAAATATAATAATATGATCCAACCGCAGCATTGCTGATCCACCATCGATCGTCATATTGCCGGAACAGCATTCCAACAAGATTCAAAACACGTTGTTTGAGTACCCACGTATGAAAAGTCATCTCGCCCGTCCTAAGCGCCGGAAGCTTTGGAATAGAAAACAGCTCTGTCCGAATTTCCGGTATCAGATCAAAATTCACGGCCAAAAACAGTAACAGCGGTACCGCCATCACAAACAGCAAAAATATAGGCAGAAAAAAGTCTTTATCAAAGACAATTTTTTTGTGAAGAATGATCAACGACGCCAGCAGAATCAACGGAATTACAAGCCATGTAAGCACATAGCTGTACAAGGTCAAGCCCCAGAAAATGGCCGCTCCCCAGAAACTCTTTTTCTTTCCATTCAGATATCTGCAAAAAAAATACATGGCAAGCAACAGCATCGGAACCGCCAGGTTGCAGTCCAGACCAAAGCGGGACTGATGAATATGCCATGGATTGATCGCCATAAGAAACGCAAAAAATGTCCCCATCCATCCAGAATGAAACATTTCCTTCCCAAGCCCATATACCACGATAATGGAAATGCTTCCCATAATTGCCTGCGGCAGCCTGATCGTAATTGTAGAAATCCCGAAAAGCGCAAAAAACGGCATTGTAAGGTAGGAATACAGCACACTCATCCCGCTTCCCCAGACCGTATAGTACACGGGCCTGGTATATCCAAAAGAGTCAATTCCATAATTCATAACAGCCCATGAATTATATGCAGAGTATGCCTCATCCTGGTGAAGGCCCATGGGCTGCTCTCCCAGAAATAGTAATCTGACCAGACTTCCGGCCAAAAATATAATCAACAGCCAAAACTCCGGCGATTGAATCCATTGTATATGATTTGACTGTATACGATTTAGCTTCATATGAATCTTTTTTGTCTGCACCGAATATCTTTTCACTCCATCAAATTATTTATTGTCAACCCTGTCATAACGGGATACCGCACATCATTGACATACGGCGCAGCCGAAGCCGCGCCGCCGAAAAACTATAAATCAAAACCTCTTAAGCTCAGGCCCGTCACAGCTCCTGGATCGCCTTCATCAGCTCGTCCACATCGATACCGTGAACCATGGCAGCCTCCTCCAGAGATTCTCCCTGTGCGGAAGGACATCCCAGACAATGCATGCCTGCTTCCATCAGCACCGGAGCCACATCCGGATTGGTGCGAAGAATTTCGCCTATTGTCATTTCCTTTGTGATCCCGCTCATATTTTCTCCTTCCCGGATCCCGCAGCTGAACATAGTCATCCTCTGTCCGGGATCCCTCATCGCTTTTGTTTTCCGCCTCGCGGCGGCATTGCGCTTTCCAGTATAATACATTCCCCGGGATCTGACAAGTTATTCCGAAACTTATAAAGTAACCGTTCAATCAGGGTGTTACTTTTCACGGCTACGCCATTCAAAGCATTTTGCTCATGATGTTATAAACATAAGAAACATTTCATCCCTCCTTTATCCGCTGTTTTTCATAAAAAATACTGGAAATATCAGCCTTTGTATCGGAAAAAGTACACATTCCCACCTTGACTCCACACAACGTTTTTCATATAATAAGGCTAAGGATTAGCGGTCCTGGATTTTACCTTTATACTAATTCAAATTTTGATAGGAGGCTTTTTCAAAATGAGACCAGAATGGACAGATTTTGTAACAGGCAAATGGGACAAAGAAGTCAATGTCCGTGACTTCATCCAGAGAAACTATCATCCCTACGACGGAGATGAGAGCTTCCTGGCCGGCCCTACCCAGAACACAAAGGATCTGTGGGCGCAGGTGCTTGACCTGCAGAAGAAGGAGAGAGAAGCAGGCGGTGTGCTTGATATGGACACCAAGGTTGTTTCTACCATCACCTCTCATGGCCCCGGATATCTTGACAAGAGCAAGGAGACGATCGTAGGCTTCCAGACCGACAAGCCCTTCAAGCGTTCCTTACAGCCTTACGGTGGTATCCGTATGGCAGAAAAGGCCTGCTCCGACAACGGATATGAAGTGGATCCCGAGATTTCCGAGTTTTTCTCCACCCACAGAAAGACACACAACGCAGGCTGCTTTGACGCTTACAATCAGGAGATGAGAGCCTGCCGTTCTTCCCATATCATCACCGGTCTTCCCGATGCCTATGGCCGCGGACGTATCATCGGCGACTACAGACGTGTTGCCCTGTATGGTATCGACAGGCTGATCGAGGACAAGCAGGATCAGAAGGATTCCACCGGCCGCGTAATGACCGATGACGTGATCCGTCTGCGCGAGGAAATCTCCGAGCAGATCGTAGCCCTGAAGATGATGAAGGAAATGGCTGCTTCCTATGGATGCGATATTTCCAAGCCCGCCTCCAACGTGCAGGAAGCCATTCAGGCTGTGTACTTCGGATATCTGTGCGCTGTAAAGGAGCAGAACGGCGCGGCTATGTCCCTGGGCCGTACCTCCACATTCCTGGATATCTATGCCGAGAGAGACTTGAAGAACGGCACCTTCACCGAGGAACAGATTCAGGAGTTTGTTGACCATTTCATCATGAAGCTTCGTCTGATCAAGTTTGCACGTACTCCCGAGTACAACCAGATCTTCGCCGGCGATCCCGTGTGGGTTACCGAGTCCCTGGCAGGTGTGGGCGTAGACGGCAGACATATGGTTACCAGAATGAGCTTCCGCTACCTGAATACTCTGACCAACCTTGGGCCTTCTCCCGAGCCGAACCTGACCGTTCTGTGGTCCACCAGGCTTCCGGCCAGCTGGAAGAAATACTGCGCGAAGATGTCCATCCAGACCTCTTCCATCCAGTACGAGAACGATGATCTGATGAGAGCCACCCACGGCGACGATTACGGCATCGCCTGCTGCGTATCCTCCATGGTAATCGGTAAGGAAATGCAGTTCTTCGGCGCCCGCGCCAATGTGGCAAAATGTCTGCTGTACGCCCTGAACGGAGGCGTGGACGAGGTCACCAAGAAGCAGGTCGGTCCCAAGTACCGTCCCGTGGAAGGCGATGTGCTGGATTATGATGATGTTATGGGCAAGTTCATCGACATGCTGGAGTGGCAGGCCGATGTGTATGTCAACACCCTGAATATCATCCACTATATGCATGACAAATACTGCTATGAGAGAGCAGAGATGGCTCTTCATGACAGAGATGTAAAGAGATATTTCGCAACCGGTGTGGCAGGTCTTTCCATCGTAGCCGACTCTCTGTCTGCCATCAAGTATGCCAAGGTGGAAGTGGTCCGCGATGAGGACGGTATTATCGTTGACTTCAAGACCACCGGCGACTTCCCGAAATACGGAAACGATGATGACCGCGTGGACGAGATCGCACAGGAGATCGTGCATAAGTTCATGACCGCCATCAGAAGACACCACACCTACAGAAACGGCGTTCCTACCACCTCCATCCTGACCATTACCTCCAACGTTACCTATGGTAAGGCTACCGGTAATACTCCCGATGGACGTAAGAAGGGCCAGCCCTTCGCTCCCGGCGCCAACCCCATGCACGGCCGTGACACCCACGGTGCAGTAGCATCCCTGTCTTCCGTATCCAAGCTTCCGTTCAATGATGCTCAGGATGGTATTTCCAATACCTTCACCATCATCCCCGGAGCACTGGGCAAGGAGGATCAGGTATTTGCCGGAGACATCGAGCTTGATCTGAACAAATAACAGGAGAACTGCAATGGACGAGGAAAAAATGATTGATGACCTTGTGAAAATGCTGGATTCCGGCATGACCGAAGGCGTGGGACATGTAAACGTGGACTGCGATCAGGAAGCCGGCCAGTCAAAGAACGTCCAGACAATGGGCTGTACGGATTGTTCCAGAACTCCGCTGGCCTGCAGTGTACCCACCTTAGAGCAGGGACTGGACGATTTTCAGTGATCCGGCTCTTCGAACCGTAACCCTTCCGGAGAGCGGCCCCTGCCGCTCCCCGGCGCTATATCTTCTATCAAATAAGGAGGAAAATCATTATGGCAACAAATTCTGCACAGGTTGACAACCTGGTAAACTTACTGGATGGCTATGCAACCAAAGGCGGCCATCATCTGAATGTAAACGTTCTGAACAGAGACACCTTGCTGGATGCCCAGAAGCACCCCGAGAACTACCCTCAGCTGACTATCCGCGTGTCCGGATACGCTGTGAACTTCATCAAGCTGACACCGGAGCAGCAGGCTGATGTTATTTCCCGTACCTTCCATGAGGCAATCTGATCCTGTGTACGAAAGGAATGAAAGGACCCGCTCAATCGAGCGGGTTCTTTAACTACTACACGTTTTCGCCCGAAAGGAGCTATTAAAATGCAAGGAAGAATTCATTCCCTGGAGAGCTTCGGCACCGTGGACGGCCCCGGTACCCGTTTTGTGGTATTTGTGCAGGGCTGCCCCATGCGCTGCGCCTACTGTCATAATCCCGATACCTGGGACATGAACGGCGGGACTCTGATGGAGCCCTCCTATATCATCGAGCAGTATGAAAGAAACAGCGCCTTCTACGCCAACGGGGGCGGAATCACGGTCACGGGGGGAGAGCCGCTGATGCAGATCGACTTTCTGATCGACCTGTTTACGCTGGCTAAGGAAAGGAATATACACACCTGTATTGATTCCTCGGGCATCGCTTTTAATCCCGACAGTACGGTTCAGCAGGAAAAGCTGGCCCGGCTTATGGAGCTGACAGACCTGGTAATGCTGGACATCAAGCACATTGATCCCGACAAACACAGGGATCTGACCCAGCAGCCCAACACAAACATTCTCAAATTTGCAGAATATTTAAACGAAAAGCATGTCGATATGTGGATCCGGCATGTGGTGGTTCCCGGAATCACAGACGATGACAAATATCTTTTTGACCTGGGATATTTTATTGGACAGTTCACCAATCTGAAGGCTTTGGATGTGCTTCCGTACCACACCATGGGAGAAAAAAAATACGAAAGTCTGGGCCTGGAATATAAACTGAAGGGAGTTCCTCCCATGGACAAGGATAAGCTCTTGGATAAGAAAAAGGTGATCCTGGAGGGGATCAAAAAGAGACGCGAAATTTTATGATTTTGCTCTTGTATTCCTATGTTTTTTATATTACAATGAATAAGGTATTGATAAATTTGTATCAAGCAATAAGGAGGATAAGATCATGGCATTTGTAATTGGTGATGCTTGCGTAAGCTGCGGCGCATGCCAGGGAGCATGCCCTGTAGCCGCCATCAGCATGGGGGACGGCAAGTTTGAAATCGATGCTGACAAGTGCATCAGCTGCGGCACCTGTGCAAGCTCATGCCCTACCGGAGCCATTTCCGAAGAATAAGGCAAAATGGCATTTTTTTCAAATAATATAACGAAAAGGCGCTTCTTCAAGAAGTGCCTTTTCTCTTTTTTCTCAGCGAAAACTTATTTCTGCTCTTCTTTCGAAGAAGCTCGTCCATTTTTTTATAATATTGTTCGTCCCGGGCCGCAAGCATTTTATCTCTTGCTTCCTCCCGTTCCTCCTGCATTCGAAACTGATAATCCAGCTCCTTCACCACGCTTTCCTTGATCTCCCTGCAAAGCTCTCCGTTATTCTCCTGGAGCGTCTCACGGATCAGCTGCTGCAGCAGCCATTGCAGCCGTCTGGATTTGTCCTCCCTGCTTTCAGCGGCCGGCTGTCCTGCCCTGCTGTCCACTATATCGATGGCAAGTCCTCCCTCCGGCGCTTCTGCTTCTGTCCCCGCCGTTTCTGTCTCCGCTGCTTCTCTGCCAGCTGTTTCCTCATCATATTGGTTCCCGGATTTTGGGTACCCCTCCTTTTGGGTTTCCGGTGTCAGCACATCCAGCTTTCCGTTTTTCAGAATCATTTTAATCGCCTTCAACTGCAAGCCCCTCTCTTTCATTCCCTTGATCTGTTTAAAACGTTCCACATCCTCCTCCGTATAGTAGCGGTGCCCCAGCTCGTTGCGCTTAATGGGAAGGTGCAATTCCTCCTCCCAATAGCGCAGCACATGGCTTTCCACCTTGACCTCTTTTGCAGCATCCGAAATCAATAAATAGCCGCTCACTTTCTTCTCCTTTCCTGCGCAAACAAAAAAGAATGGCCTGTTGTGCACATTCTCTTCTGTAAGGTAACGGGTTGTCCTGCCCTCTATTCTTTTCTATGCTCAAGGTTTGCAAACTTGGTATACTCCGGCAGCCATGCCAGCTCCACCGTGCCGATGGGACCGTTTCTCTGTTTGGCTATGATAATCTCCGAAACCCCTTTTTTGTCGGTTTCCTTATTATAATAATCATCCCGGTATATAAACATTACCACATCGGCATCCTGTTCGATGGCTCCCGATTCACGCAGGTCGGAAAGAATGGGCCTGTGATCCGGTCTCTGCTCCACTGCACGGGAGAGCTGTGACAGGGCCAGTACGGGAACATTCAATTCCCTGGCCACAGACTTTAATGAACGGGAAATATCCGATATCTCCTGCTGTCTGGAATCCGACCTTCCGCTGCCTGACATAAGCTGCAGGTAATCAATCATAATCATAGACAAACCGTGCTCCAGCTTATACTTACGGCACTTGGACCGAAGCTCCGATATGCTGATGCCGGGCGTATCGTCGATAATCAGCTTTGATTTCCCAATGTTTCCCGCTCCCTCAATCAGCCTTTCCCATTCCTGGTCGTTCAGCTGGCCGGTGCGCAGCTTCTGGGCATCCACATTGGATTCCAGGGAAAACATACGGTTCACAAGCTGCTCCTTACTCATCTCCAGGCTGAAAATCGCCACAGTCATATCCTTTCGAAAGGCCACATACTGGGCAATGTTCAGAGCAAAAGCCGTCTTACCCATGGAAGGCCGGGCTGCGATCAGCACCAGATCCGAGGGCTGCATTCCCGCCGTGCGGTAATCCAGATCCACAAATCCGGTGGGAATGCCAGTCACATTCCCTTTGTTCTTTGCCGCCATTTCGATTTTATCCATGGCATTCATGACCACCGTCCGGATGGGAACATAGTCGTCTGCGGTGCGCTTCTGTACCAGCTGGAAAACACGTTTCTCCGTGTCCTCCAAAATATATTCCAGGCTTTCCTTTCCTGCATAGCAGGTGTTTGCAATCTCTTCATTGAGCCGGATCAGTTTCCGGAGTAATGATTTTTCCGCCACAATATTGGCATAATATCGAATATTCGCAGAGGTGGGAACCACCGTGACCAGGTCTCTCACAAATTCCAGGCTGCTGACCTCGGGAGGCACATCCTTCTCCTTAAGCCGATTCTGAAGCGTTACCACATCCACAGGGCTTCCCTGGTCGTTCAGCTCCACCATGGTTTCGAACACCACGCCATACTGCCTGTTGTAAAAATCCTCTCCTGTGACCAGCTCCGAAGCCGCCACAATGGCTTCTCTGTCCATGATCATGGAGCCGATGACCGATTGTTCGGCCTCCTCGCTGTGAGGCAATATTCTTTTCAGTACGTTTTCTTCCATTAAATGCTCCTGTGTGAAACGCGGTCCGCAGGCATGTCATTTTCTCTTCCCTGCCCGATAGATACCGCCGCCTTCCCGGTCATTACTCCTCTGTAACCTTTACAGTCATTACTCCTCTGTAACCTTTACGGTCAGCTTGGCCGTCACCTGAGGATGCAGCTTCACGGCTACCTCGTAATTTCCAAAGCTTTTCAGATTTTCAGGAAGCTGAATCTTTTTCTTATCAATTTCTATATCGTGCTGTTCCATGCAGGCCGCGGCAATCTCCTTACTTGATACAGATCCGAAGGTTCTTCCTCCCTCTCCCCCGCGGATCTTCACCACCACCTGCTTCTCCTCCAGGCGTGCCGCCAGAGCCTTGGCCGCATCCAAATGCTCCTTCGCAATTTTTTCGTCGTTGGCCTTCTGCAGCTTCAGCTCATTCATATTCTTTGCAGTGGCCTCCACCCCGATTTTTTTAGGAAGAATATAGTTCCTTGCATATCCGTCGCTGGCCTCTATGATATCACCCTTTTTCCCCAGCTTTTTCTCGTCTTGTAATAGAATAATTTTCATAGCTTCAAATCCTTTCTCTCTATATCTCCTTGTTTTCCTGCATGCTGTCAATGGTGCGCTTCAAAGCGCCCACCGCCTCTATGATTCCTGTTCCCTCCATCTGGCAGGCCGCCGTATTCAGATGTCCGCCGCCGCCCATCCTCTCCATGATGATCTGCACATTGACCTCATCGATGGAACGGGCGCTGATATGAATCTTCCCCTGATAATCAGTCAGCACAAAGCTGGCTTTAACGCCTCGGATATTCAGCAGCTCGTTGGCCGCCTGTGCGCCGATGATCGTAGGACTGGGCAGCTCGTCCGCCGTGCAGATGGAAATTGCAAAATACTGTTTATATATCTCGGCCTGGCTCACTGCATCAGCCTTTGCCTTGTATTCCAGCGCATCCTCACGGAACAGCTTTCTGACGCGGGTCACATCCGCTCCGTTTCGCCGCAGAAAAGCCGCCGCTTCAAAGGTGCGCACTCCTGTCTTAGTCATAAAATTGTTGGTGTCTATCATAATGCCGGAGTACATGCAGTCTGCTTCCTCCGTTCGGATCTTAATATTGTCATAGGTATACTGCAGAATCTCGGATACCATCTCACAGGCAGAGGATGCATAGGGCTCCACATAGGACAGCGTGGCGTTCTCAATGGTCTCCGTCCCCTGCCTGTGATGGTCCAGCACCACCACCGATTTACAAAAGCGCAGTAAATCCGGACACTCCGTAATGGACGGCTTGTTCACATCCACTACCACCAGAACCGTATTGCTGTTGGCGGCCTCTATGGCCTCCTGACTGCCTATGATCATATCATCCTCATATTCCGGATTGTTTTTGAACTGTTCCACCATGGGCTGAATTCCGGGCGTCACCTCATTCAGCACGATATGAGCCTTTCGCCCCAGGGTCTGGGCAATCCTGTAAATTCCCACTGCCGCCCCAAAGCTGTCCACATCCGGCATGCGATGCCCCATGACCAGCACCTGATCCTTGCCGGTGATGATCTCCCGCAGGGCATGCGCCTTCACACGGGCCTTCACGCGGGTGTTTTTCTCCACCTGCTGACTCTTTCCGCCATAATAGGTAATGCTGTCCGGCGTTTTGATTACGGCCTGATCTCCTCCTCTGCCCAGAGCCAGATCAATGGCGTTTCGTGCAAATTCATAATTCTGTGCATAAGTCAGACCGTCCAGACCCACACCGATACTGAGCGTCACCGCCATCTCGTTTCCGATATTCACCGTCTTGACCTCCTCCAGCAGGTCAAACCGGGATTCCTGAAGCTGGGCAATGGCCTTCTTCCTCATAATCGCCAGATACTTGTCCTTTTCCAGCTTTTTGCAAATACCGTCAAAGGACGATATGTATTTATTCACCTTACGTTCGATCAGCGCCGTCAGCAATGACCGGCGGACCTCCTCCACACTGGCCAGCGCCTCCTCATAATTATCCAGATAAATCATTCCAACGGCAACGCTCTGATCGTCCACCTCCTGCAGTGCAATATGCAGAGCCGTCTCGTCATAGAGATATGCCGCGATCAAATAACCGCTATAGCCCTCCGCATCGATCATGTCACTGCGCTCGGCCATTTCTTTCAGAGGGATCTTTCGGAATTTGGCCACATATTCATTGCCTTCATACTCCAGCTCATACTGCGCCTCATCCACACCGTCATCGTCCGGCAGGCGGTTCCTGGTGATGGTGGGGAACAAAGCGGTAATGGACTTATTATACCCTCTGGGCTGATGGACAATGGACTCAAATGCCGCATTGGTCCAGACCACCTTTCCCTCGTCATCCAGAAGCGCATAGGGCAGATCCATCTCCCTCAGCAGCTTTCTTTGAATCTGTCCGTATTCTGTGGCAAAGCTGATCAGTTCGTTCATTATGATCGGCTTGTTGTAAAAATACAGGGACAGAGTGATTGCAAAATAGATCACAATATAACCGGCCAGCAACGCGCCAGCCCTTACATCAATCAAAAAGGATGCCGCATCGATGGCACAGAGAAGCACGCCCAGATATATGCAGAACTGCATATAAGTTCTGATACGGCCTTTTAGTTTTATCCGTTTCTTCATAACAGTACCTCTATGACGTCTTTATAGTGGACATCTTTCTCATTACCAAGAGCCGCTTGTTTTCTTTGCTCCTTTTCTCTAACTCGAAAGCACGCGCTTTCGCGCTCCCTGTCC
>CAMWUL010000037.1 GCA_947177445.1 uncultured Lachnospiraceae bacterium
GGGCTTGGTGTCACCGTTGGCGCTATTGTTGGTACAGGACTGGCCGTGGGACTTGCGTTTCCTCCGGAGCTTGTACTTCCGTTTGGTGCGGGACTTCCCGCGGACGCCGGCGGCGTTGAGGCGGTGCCTTCTTCAGGAGATGTGGTTCCTGCCGGAGAAGAAATTTCCAAAGCTTCCGTTCTGGCATATGCCACTCGTCCGTTATAGCTGACTCTGCGCCAGCCTTCCTCTTCCCAGGAACCGATTATGGTAATGCTTTCGCCTTGTGTTACATGTCCGATCCGGGAGGCCTCCTGTGAGGGTCTGCTGAAAATATCAGTGTCCTCCAGAACCGTTCCTTCAACCTCCTCTTCCGTGCCGTCCACCTCGGCAGTGAGAGGCGCGGATGCCGTCTCATTTTCCCCCATATCCGGCTCTGTTCCTGCGGTGAGGGGCGCCGCCTGATTCAGCCTTTCCGCTCCTATATATTCCTCTGATTCCGGCACAGCGGTGCCGCAGCCTGCCAATAAGCAGGCAGCCGCTGTTACCATCATTATTTTCACTGTAATTTTTTTCACTATATTATTTTTCAATTTCCGGACATTGCCGTATTTTTCCATTATGTTCCTGCTCCCGATTTCATTTCAGGTGTCATACTTTTAGTCGTTCAAAATTTGCGGAGGGAACGCCATGGCATTCCCTCCCTGATAGAAACCAAACTACGGATTACCACTTCAGATCATGCATGATCGATTAATGCCAAAAATCTGGATATCATTCTCCTGTCTTGGGAGCTTTCGCGCCGGCTGCCGTAACCTCCGATGCGTTTACTACCATGAATGCCACAGGAGAGAACGAAGTAAAGGTTCCTGTTACAGTCAGGTTATCGCCCATCACCGCCTGGCCTACTACTTCCCAGGTATAAGGCGCATAAGCCTGTCTGTGCAGAACATATACTACATCGCCCTTCTTTGCGAAACCACTTACGTCAAAGGGCACCTGTACGCCGCCTGCAGGGATCTCACCGCTGTAGCTGACTTCCAGTACGGCTGCAAGATGTGCGGTTGCGGGTACGCTCAGATCATTCAGCACCTGAGCGTTGGAGGTGACATTTACCACCTCCTGAGCCAGTTCCTGCGAGGGCGCTGCCACACCTACGTTACTTACCGTAGTTTTGACAGTGGAGCCGGACGCAATGGAAGCGGCTGCCGGGCTGGGCGCTGCCAGCGTGGGCATGGCCAATGCAATGGTCATGACACCTGCCATGAGTAATGCATATAATTTTTTCATTGGACATTATCCTCCTCTCATTTTTGTAGAATTGGTTTCTATATATTAATACCGGAAACCGGTAGTAATACCTTTATCTAAATTCCCCTGGCATCTGAAATCATCAGATTCTAACCGACCTGACGGTAAAATACCTGAATGATCAGATCGTAAAGGGCCTGCTCGTCAATGTGGAATTCTTCATATACATCCTGTTTTTCCACGGTTCCCCGGACAGAGACCATATCCTCCATGGAAAAAGTACATTCCAGCGCAATGGTACTCAGATATACCGCCTGGTCCGCCGTGATACTGGTTATCATATGCTTGGAAGCCGTACTGTAAAGAGTCACCGGAAGAGTAATGTCCTTCCTGGTCTGCTCCTTTACTTTGGCAATAAATGCAGAAAGGTACTGCTTCTGTCTCTCCATTCGCAGGCTGTTGGCTCCCAGCTCCTCCGTCTCCACCTGGCGCTCCTGCACATAGTGAAGAGCCTGTCTGCCTGTCAGCGTCAGGGTATTCCCCAGCGCCAGCTCCGGCATAAAACGGGACAGATCCTCTATGACCGTCACCTCCACGCCTCCCACCGCATCATTCAGGGATGCTACCGCTTTTACGTCTATGGCTGCATAGCCATGTATAGGGATCCCGTAAAACAGGTTGGATACCGCCTGCTCCATCAGCTCGCAGCTGAACTCCTTTCCGTCCCCATAAGCATACTGCAGGGCCAGCTGGGCTTCCTCTTCATACAAAAACAGTCCGCTGGTATCATAAAGCCTGATCTTTGTCATGGTATCCCGCGATATGTTGATCATTTTCAGGGTCTTCGCCTTCTGGTCCATGACTGCCAGCACGATGGTGTCGGCCTGGCCGCCCTTTCCAGGAAGCTTTTCCTTCTGTATGTCCTGTCTGCTGTCCACTCCCAGACACAGAAAGGTAAGCAGATCATCATTGTATTCATAAAGATTGCCGTGATAAGCAACCTGTCCCTCCTCCGGGATCTCCCCGGTATCGGAACCTGCTTCCTCTGCCTCCTGGGCCTGCCTTGCCATCAGCGCCGCCATATCCGCCTGTCGTTCTCCCGCCAGCGCTGCCGCATGCTCCTCCAGGCTCGCCTTTCCTTTCATGCGGTATAAGACAAATGCAAGCAGGATCAGGAGCACAGCCAGAAGAAATACCAGCACAACCAGTAGTATCCTTTTTCCTGTTTTCACTTCCCCCTATTCCTCCTGCAAAACGGCGTGTACATGAAGCCTTTTATCCGCATCGGATTTATTCGGCATGCAGGTGGACAGAGTTATGATCTTATTCTCGCCGGTCACCGTAAAATCCCGGTTGATATTGGCACTCATATCGCGGATGTCATAAATAGACTGCAGATAGCTTTCATAAATATCCTGATCGGTAAAATCAAAGCTGTACAACACATGTCTGTCATCATACACATGCACTGCAAAAATCTTATAATAAAGCGTTTTATCGGGCAGATAAATGATCACCTGGTCATTGGAATCGAAGAAATCCTTATTTTCAAACTTGTGCAGCTCGGTAAACATGGTCTTTGATTTCAGGTTGTGTCCGTAGATCAAGGTGTTGGGATCCGTAAAATCCTTGGAATTCAGGTCTTCCGTATAAATGCATCCCGGATATCCGTAGGATCCGTCCAGGTTATGGTTCAGATAAAAGCTATTGTCCGTAGGATGCCGGAGGATGGGATAATCTATGTTGGTGCCGGGTATGGTAATCCAGGCATAGATATCCTCGTTCAGCGTCTTCAGGTATTCAAAATCGATAGCGGCATCCGTCTCATCCGGATCTTCAGAAGACTCATCCTCCCCTTCTTCCGGGGAAGTCAGCTCCCCGCCGGAAGGACTCTTCTCTTCGCCGGAATCCTTTTCTTCACCGGAATCCTTCCCTTCGGCGGGCTGGCTCTGGCCCAGGCTCATAGCCTGCTCCTTGGCAGAGCGAAATAACGCCTCCAGTTCCTCCTCCGTAAGAGCTGCCTGAGGCGGCGGCAATGAATCGTCCCCTGTCTGTGACGGTTGGTTTTCCTGACCTTTGTTCTGCCATTGATACCAGTTTGCGCTGATCCACCTGCCCAAAATAAATGCGGCGGCCAGACCGGCTATCCCGACAACACACTTTATTAGCATCCGTTTCCTATTTTTCTTCATAACAGTTTTTCTCCAGCCTTTCTGTTTTCAGTCACGCTGTCTTTGCTTTGCTCTATACAAGCGTCTATCTATGTACATATTCCGTCACCGGAGCCGCGGGAATCCCAACGGCCTCTTCTCTCTCCTCCCGGCCCAGCCGGTCCTGTCTGTGGTAAAGTTTCTTTGCCCCGTAAATCAATCCCGAGGGCACGATGGCCGCAGCCAGGGGCCTTACCACATAAAGCCATCCCAGAGGATACAGCAGCCCCAGCTCGCTGAAATTTCGATAGCGCAGCTTCATTTCATCCATGCGGTAACGGAATTTCCTTTTGCGGTAGGAATTGGGATCCTCCCTGTAAAAAAACAATTCCTGCTGGATGTTGGCTCCCCGGTAGCCAAGCTTCAACAGCCTCATAAACAGCTCATAATCCTCACACCGCCAGGTATCCTTGGAAAAACGATAGGCCTCCTGGGTGTCGAAAATACTTCTGCGGATCATTACCGTAGGGTGAATAAACGGGGAAAAGCGCAGAAAGGACTGCTTCAGGGGAAATTCCGGCATGACCCTTCGCCCCCAGACTCCCCTTTCATCGATCAGCTTGGCATTGCACCCTGCATAGGCGATCTCCGGATGCGCTTCCATATATTCATACTGCACAGCCAGCCGGTCTCTGTCACAGATATCGTCGTCATCCATTCTGGCAAGGTATTTTCCTCTGGCCAGATCAATACAGGTATTGAGGGAATATGCCAATCCATGATTTTCCGGCGAGTTGATCAGTACGACCCTTTCATCCATCTGCACATACTTTTCCAGATATCCGCAGACCTCCGGGTCGGACCCGTCATTATAAATAATAAATTCAAAATCCCAGAAGCTCTGACGAAGCACCGACATAACCGCCTGATCCAGATACTCCCTGTTCCACTGATTGTAGATGCCCATGATCACGCTGATTTTGGGCGCTGTCTCTCGGTCCATACCGCTGTACGCTCACAGACTACTATGTATCCATGAGCTTTCCCCCTGTGTTATTTCATTTCCCCATATACCTGACGCATAATTCCATCCGTCCGTTCCAGATCGAACTCTCTGGCCCTCCTGCGGCAAAAAATGGACATTTCCCTGCGCCTGTCCGGCTCTTCCTTCATTTGACGGATCAATTCCCCATATTCTTCGGGACTGTTGCTGTGACAGACATAGCCTGTAATGCCATCCTCCATATATTCTCTGGTTCCCCGGCAGTCGGAGGTGATCATGGGAATCCCAGCCGCCATGGCTTCCAGCGCGGCAATCCCAAGCCCTTCCCTCTTGGAGGGAAATACAAAGCAGTCAGCTCCCTGCAGCATCCTGGGAATATCATTTCGAAACCCAAAAAATCTCACCTGACGGGCCACCCCCAGCTTCCGGGCCAGCCCCTCCAGATATTCCCTGCGGTATCCCTTCCCGCAGATCCCGTAAAAAACATCCGGATCCCTCAGTCTGGCCAGGGCCCGAATGACTGCCTCATGGTTTTTGTTATGATTCAATTCTCCCACGGAAAGGATATAAAAAATATTTTCATCCAGCTTCAGCTCCTTCCTCACCTGCCTCCGGACCTTTTCATCCGGAGCAAACCTGGAAGTACAGACCCCTACCCCCGGAATCCTGTACACCGCCTTTATACGGCGCTTCCATCTGCGGCGCATAAAGGAACGCGCCCTGGCATCGTCTTCACGATTGATGGTAACAATACAGTCCGTATATCCGGCCAGGAAAAATTCCGCCGGATAAAACAACAGCCAGTTCAAAAGAGGGGCCCCCTTATAAAAATGGAATCCGTGGGCAGTATAGATTACGTAAGGCCTGACAGCCGTCTGCATCGTCATAGCCGCCAATCGTCCCAGAACGCCGCCCATGGGATTATGGCAGTGCAGGACACGGATTTCCTCCGTCTTTATAATGGCGCAAAGCTCCCGCAGCGCCCGGATATTCTGCCTGATATGTAAAGGTGATTTCTGTATGTCCACAGGGTGCAGCCGAATCCCCATCTCCTCCAGCTCCTTCTGGTTCAACTCATAGACAGGATTTGCAAAATTCGTGGCATAGTGAATTTCATAGCCCTGTTCCATCAGAAGCTTTACGTCATTCATTTCAAACTGCGGCAGGAAACCGCCAATAGTGGTAATGATCAGTATTTTCTTCATTCTTATCTGCCGCCTGAATATTTCTCTCTTTCGGAGATTGTCCGACCTACGTTTTAAACGTATTTATTATATACGTTTAAAACGCGTTTTGTCAATATACTAATGACTGGATAATAGCAAATAGGTATTTATTCAGCCAGACCGCGCATCAACGCCGTTCGCAGATATATGTAAATTGTAGAATTTTCCCGGAATTGGAGGATAAAGAACGCCATGAAAGAAACCTATGACCGGCTGGCCGCCGGAGACAGAATACGTTTAAAACGTACTCTTTTAGGCCTTACCCAGGATGAGATGGCCGAAAGGATCAATCGTGCACCAAAATATTATGCAGACATTGAAAGAGGAAGCTGCGGTATGTCCATAGAAACCCTGATGGCGCTTTCCTCCTCGCTGAACATGTCTCTGGATTATATCATATATGGAAAAAATTTTTCAGAAAATGAAAAAGAGCAGCATACCGAAGAGGTAGCTGCCATTATCAATATGTTGGACAATTCCAGCGTTCGAAATCAAAAATATGCCAAAGAGATGCTGAAGCTGTTTCTGGCTGCATGTCCTGCGGAACCGGTCATGCAGCCATAGGGAAATCACTCCAGGCTGCCGGTCTCCTTCGCCGGAGGTGATGATGGAAACATTACCTTCATCACTGTTCCCTCCTTTGGCCTGCTGTGAATTTTCAGCTCTGCCCCATGTGCAGACACAATCTTCTGGCAGAGCGCCATGCCGATCCCTGCGCCTCCTTCCTTCCGTGAGCGGGATTTATCAACCATATAAAAGGCTTCCGTGATACGTCCGATCTCCTCTTTGGGAATTCCTCTGCCGTTATCGACAACCTTCACCTCATAGCCTTCTGCCAGAGAGGAACCCTTCAGAAGAATGAATCCTTCCTCCTTGTCCAGCGCCTTAGCCGCATTGTCCAGAAGGTTGTAAAACAGAGACAGCAAAAGCTCCCTGTCTCCGAAAATGACCCCCTGATCCATACTCACCCTGCCGCGGATGCGCTTTTGCTTCCAGACAGGTCTCATGGTAGTGCGGATATCCTCCTCCAGGTCTTTGGTATCTATGGGGCGTAATTCATTAGCCTCTTTATCCATGCTTACCAGCTCCAGCAGCTTATGGGAAAGACTCTCCAGGCGCTTCCCCTGACTGTAAATATAAAAATACGCGTCGCTTCGCTCTTCCTCCGACAGTTTCATGGAATTGAGCATATCCGCATACCCGATAATGGATGTGAGCGGCGTTTTCAATTCATGGGCAAAGGCCGCCGTAAAGTCCTCCTTCTGTTTTGCCTCCAGCGCCTTCATTTCCATCTGTTCTACCAGCCGATCCGCCATGCGGTTAAAATTTCTGGCCAGCTGGCCAATCTCATCCCGATCCCTGTTGCGGGAACGCAGCTCATATTCCCCCTCTGCGATCCTTCCTGCCAGCCGGTCCAGGCTGCTGATAGGCCATGTAATATATCTGGACAGAACATATATACAGAAGCCTCCCGCCATCAACAGGCTAATCAGCGAAATCCTGTATTGATTTACCAGATTCTGCCGGTCCCGGTAGACGGCTGTCATCTCCCTGCACATTCCCAGGATCACCGGCACCCTTGTCACATGGGAAATGGCGGCGGTAAACATGTAATAACCGTCGCCGATTTTCCGAACACAATATCCGTAGGTATTCTTTTCATCCAGGGATCCTGCCAGCTCATCCACCGCTTCCCGGAACCCCATTCCTTCCACATAGTCTATGCCGTACAGGGCACTTCCGTCCTGCCACAGGATAAAGCATCGGCTTCCGTCTCTTTCCACACTGTCCCTGATGCTGTCAATGGTTCTGCTGACCGCATAGTCATCGCCGAATTCCTCCTGTGCCTGGCATCCCATCTCGAAAAGTATATGAAACATCCTGCTCTCACTGTTTCCTCTCTCGATCTCCCGATCCAGAATCTGGGAAAAATTGGAGGACAGGAGCCAGATCCCAAAAGCTGTGAAGATAATCGTCAGCAGCACCAAAGTGGAAAAAAATAATTTATCTGCAAATTTCATCGATCAATGCTCGCCTTCCAGACGATAGCCCACCTTATAAACGGCTGAAATCTCGTTGTCCCAGTTCAGCTTTTTCTTGAGGCGCTGGATATGAAGGTCCACCGTTCGGCTCTGTCCCATATAATCCCCGCCCCAGACATTTTCGTAAATCGTCTCCCGATACAGGGCGATATTCCGGTTTCTGGCCAGCAAAAGCAGCAGGTCAAACTCCTTCATGGTAAGGGCAATCTGCTCGCCGCCCCGGGTAACAGACCGGGAAGCCGTGTCGATCACCACATCGAAAACCTCCAGTACCGTCTCCCCCTTATGATACCTGCGCAGCACCGCCTCCACCCTGGCCAGGAGCTCTACAATCTCAAAGGGCTTTGTCAGATAGTCGTCCGCACCCATTCTCAGGCCCTTTACCTTGTTTTCCGTAGTTCCCAGCGCCGTCAGAAATATCACCGGCAGCTCCAGCGTCCTGGCATATTCCATCAGCTCATAGCCGTTGATTCCCGGCAGCATCACATCCAAAAGCAGCAGATCATACTTACACTTAGTCATCAGATCCGCCGCCTTTTCACCATCCGGCGCCCAGACACACTCATAGCCTGCTCTGCGCAGGTTCATTTTAATCAGATTTGCGATAGGCTCTTCATCCTCCGCGATCAAAATCTTCAACATGGCCAATCCCTCATTTGTCACAAACTATAATGTTAATATGGCCCATATTTGTATCAAACTTGTATAACTTACCTGGCTCCCTTGTCATAAATTTCTCCCAAAGCTCTGGGCGCGCCGTTCTGCCTGGAGAAAAATACCAGCAGCAGCAGCGTAAGAACATAGGGCAGAATCATCACCAGGTCCTGGAAGCTGCTGGGCATCTGAAGCACCTGCACCAGCCGGTATCCGCCTGACCGGGCAAATCCGAAAAGCAGGCAGGCTCCAAGAGTGGGCAGGATACGCCAGTTTCCGAAAATCAGCGCCGCAATGGCCAGATATCCGTAGCCCACATAGATGCTGGATGAAAAATTGGCCGATATGGAATAGGCAAAGCAGATACCTCCCAGGCCGGAAAGTCCGCCGCAGATCACAATGGCGGACAGGCGTACCTTATTCACATTCCGTCCCGCCGCATCCACCGCATGAGGATTGTCTCCGCAGGCACGCAGATGCATTCCGAAACGGGTCCGGTACATGATGAACCAGGCGATAAAGGCCACTGCCACAATCACCAGCTCAAAGGGATATAAATTGGTAAAGACCGCTCCCAGCACAGGGATCCTGGAAATCACGGGTATGGTGATTTTAGAGGATACCGTCAGCACAAATTTGTCGGAGGCAGCTCCGAAGATAACCCTGTTCAAAAGCTTGGTCAGATAGGCCGTCATGGCCATGGCCATAATATTGACCACCACACCGCTGATCACCTGATTTGCCTTAAACCTCAGACAGAGCAATGCATGGATCAGGGCAAAAACAGCGCCCCCTGCCACGGCAAAAACCATGGCGATATAGAAAGGAACGGGCGAATTTCCCGCAAAAATACCGGATACAGCCACAGCTGCCAACGCCCCCGCAAAAGCCCCGAAGCCCTGAAGGCCCTCCACCGCCAGCATGGTCACGCCGGATTTTTCACAGTATATGCCTCCGATGGCCATGATGAACAAAGGGAGAGCAAAGGACAATCCGTCTATAATGATAATATCCATTTATACACCTCCCTGCCCGTTTTGGGCATCCTTTGCATTCAGCTTCTCCTGTCTGCGCCTCTCCAGCTTCCATTTCATATATACATTGCAGGCGCTGAACAGCAGGATAATTCCCGTGATCACAGACGCGATCTCCGAGTCCACTCCCGCCGTGGATTTCATGTAAGTGCTTCCCTTGCCGATCAGGCTGATCAGCATCGTAGAGAAAATAATGCCGAAGGGATTATTATTGCCCAGCAGCGATACCGCTATGGCGTCAAAGCCCGTACTCAGTAGCACCTTAGGCTGAATGGAACCCACATAGCCCAGATAATAGGACACACCCGCCAGACCGGCCAGCATACCGGATATGGTCATGGACAGCACCATACATTTCCCCACCCGGATGCCCGCATACCGGGCCGCACTCCTGGAGCAGCCTACCGCCTTCAATTCATATCCAAGCCTTGTCTTTTCAAACAAGAACCATACCAGCACTACTGCCAGAGCCGCGAATATGACCCCCAGCGGAATATCCATTTTCAGACCTCCCACCGGCGTATCCATAAGCGTAAGACGGCTGGCGGCAGATACCTCCGCAGACTGTCTGGACACCGGATCCACATAAAAGGTATTGATCAGGAAGCTCACCACATACTGGAAAATATAATTCAGCATAATGGAGGAAACTACCTCGTTGATGTTGAATTTAAATTTCAGAAAACCGATCAGCGCTCCCGCCGCTCCTCCGGCAATCATTCCCACCAGAAGCACCAGCGGCTTGGCCAGAACGCTTCCCAGTCCGCTGTAGCCGACCAGGATCGTTGCGGTAAATCCGGCAGCCAGCATCTGTCCGGAGACGCCGATATTAAACAGCCCCGCCCGAAGAGCCACGGCCACGGCCAGCGCGGCAAATATCATGGGAGTAAAGTAATTTACATAGCTGAAAAAGTCTGTCAGGATATTTTTATAATTGGCGTAGGAGGCCTTGGGAGCCAGTCCGCTCCCCTGCAGCAGGGCATAATATGCCCGGAAGGGGTTGCTTCCGGTGACGGCAATGATAACGCCTCCGGCCACAAGACTGCACAAAATTGCAAAAAGAGGAATTTTTATGGCATTCCAGGTTCTATTTCCTTTTTTCATGTCTCTTTCCCCTCCTTATCTGCCGCGCCTGCATTCATGCCTTCCCCGACATATGTATGCTCCGTCTTATCGGCATGCCTGACCCCCATCATAAATTCGCCCACCTGCTCCGTGGTCAGAGTGTCTGCCGCCGCTATTTTCTGGATCTCGCCGTTGTAGATCACCCCTATGGTATCCGCACAGTTCATGATCTCATCCAGCTCCAGAGAAATCAGCAGGATCGCCTTTCCCTTATCCCTCTGGGCAATCATCTGTTTATGGATATTTTCAATGGCTCCGATGTCAAGACCCCGGGTGGGCTGGACAAATATCATCAGCTCGGAATCCAGCTGGACCTCTCTGGCAATAATCGCCTTCTGCTGATTGCCGCCGCTCATGGACCGGACAACGGTAGAGCTCCCCTGACCGCTGCGGATATCGTATTCCTCAATCAGACGACTGCTGTTTTCTTCAAAAGTCTGATGGTCCAGCACTCCATTTCTGCAGAAGGGTTCCCGGAAATAATCCTTCAGCGCCAGATTTTCAGAGAGAGTAAAATCCATCACAAGGCCGTAATTATGCCGGTCCTCCGGAATATAGGAGATTCCCTGAAGAGTTCTCTGGCGGATGGGCATGTGGGTGATGTCCGTTCCGTTTAAAATAACGGAGCCGCCCCGAATGGGAATCAGGCCGGTTATGGCGTCGGCGATCTCCACCTGACCGTTTCCTGCCACACCTGCAATTGCCAGAATCTCTCCTTTATGTACCTGAAAGGAAACATTTTTCACCACCTGGAAATCCTGCCGATTGTATACATCCAGGTTCTTTACCTCCAGCACCACATCCCCGGGAACTGCCGGCTTTTTGTCCGTTTCAAAGCTTACCTCCCGGCCCACCATCAAATTGGCCATGGTTTTGGTGGAGGTGGAGGCCACATCCATCACATCAATCAGCCTGCCCCGGTTTAAAATAGCGCAGCGGTCTGCGATCTGCTTGATCTCCTCCAGCTTATGGGTAATCAAAATAATGGTCTTGCCCTTGTCCCGAAGCCCCTTTATGATCTCCAGCAGAAAATGAATCTCCTGAGGAGTGAGAACTGCGGTAGGCTCATCAAAAATGAGGATTTCCGCCTCCCGGTAAAGCATTTTTAAAATCTCCACTCTCTGCTGAGTGGACACATTGACGTTTGCGATCACATCCTCCGGATTGACTGCAAGCCCATATTTTTCTGAAAGAGCGGCGATATCGCTGTTGGCCTTTTTTCTGTCCACCACAGGAATACAGCCCAGGAGCTTTTTCACCGGCTCCATGCCCATAACAATATTTTCTGCTATAGTATAGTTTGAGATCAGCTTGAAATGCTGATGCACCATACCGATGTTCAGCCTTGTGGCATGGTTGGGGGATTCCAGCCGTACCTTCTCTCCCCTGATGAATATCTCCCCCTCATCGGGCTCATACATGCCGAACAGCATACTCATCAGCGTGGATTTTCCCGCGCCGTTTTCCCCCAGAAGGGCATAGATCTCACCCTTCCTCACCTGGATGGTCACATCGTCATTAGCCACGATCCCCGGAAACCTTTTGGTGATATGTTTCATTTCAACAATATAATCCGCCATGTTCCTCCCTCGCATCCGCTTCCGCAGACTTTTGTCAGACTCTCATCATATCCTGAAGCTTTCACAATCCTTTTTCAAAACCTTCTAATCTATTATCACTCATATGCAAATCATCCCGGCTCTTCACTCCGGCACAACTAAGAAAAAGAGATGCCATGCTGAGCATCTCTCTTTCTGTTTGCCGAGTCCTACCAGGTAAAGGTCTCGGGAGTGATCCCGTTGAAGTTGGCAGCAGGAACGATCTTTCCTGCCTTGAGATCCGCCTGTGCCGCATCGATTTTGGAAATAGCGTCGGCAGAAAGCTGGCATCTTCCCTCAGCGCTCACATACCCGGTGGAATCGGTGGAAGCCGTCAGAGTCACATTGGCACCCTTGAAGCTGCCGTTCTTGACCTCGTTGAGTACATTGTAAACCGTGTCATGCATAACCTTCAGTCCGCTGGTCAGCACCACATTATTATCTCCGTTTGCACCGTCGTCATACTGATCTACATCACAGCCGATCACCATTACGCCCTCGGCCTCCTTGGCAGCGGTAAACACACCGTTTCCGGAGCCGCCGGCCGCCACAAAGATAATGTCAACACCCTCCGCAATCAAAGCGTTTGCAATCACCTTGCCGGTAGCCTCATCGGAGAAGTCGCCCACATAATTGCCTCCCACATTTGCGCCCGTCACATCGGTACCCGCATAGGAAGGAAGCTCAATCACTTCCACATTCAGTCCTTCGGTGGTATTGGCATAGAGCACACCGCACTCAAAGCCGTACTGATAATTTACATTGGAAGGATAAGCGATGCCGTTTACCACGGCCACCTTGCCGGTCTTGGTGGAAAGAGCCGCGGCCATGCCTGCATAGAAGCCGCTCTCCTGCTCCGCATAATATGCGGCATACACGTTTTCAATCACCTGATCTGCAGTAACCTCAGTTCCGTCAATGGTAGGCCAGGAATCGATCAGAATAAACTTGGTATCGGGATTTTCCTGAGCCAGATTGCCGATGCCGGCAAACTGGAAACCACAGCATACAATCACATCAAAATCCGCCACCACGTCAGCCACTGCCTGAACAGCGGCTGCACTGTCACTGCTCTCCTCCCGGATGGGGGTCACTGTGGCGCCTTCGTTTTCCTCAATAAATTTCAGGACGCCGTTATAATTATCCTGGTTAAAGGAACCGTCGTCCACTCCGGAGGGGCTGGACACAATGGCGATCTTCAGCCCGTCTCCCTCTTTACTGCCGCTCCCGGGTTCTGTCCCGCAGGCTGTCATCGAAAACACAAAGACGACAGCAAGTACAAGTGCCAAAATCTTTTTCATAATATATCCTCCTATTAGTATGTACCGATGCATACTACATCGGCTTGTCCTTTTACAAGAGATAATATATCATTTATTCCATCAAAATTCAACATAAAATCTTAAGAATTATGTAACAACAGGAACCAATGTTAACACATCAGTCCCTGTAAATGCAATGTCTCAATGCTTCCGGCCAAATTAATAAAAATGAGAGAAAAAAATTTCAATCAATTCTGTAATCATATCCACTATATCAAGAAGCACTTCCCAAAGACTTTTTTTATCAGACGGCTCATCGTTCCATTCAATCGGCAGTTTGATTATACATCCCCCCAGTTCCACCATCCGTATTCCTGCATGTTATACTCCCAGATTTTCTGAGCTTTACTATCGTAACAGTATCTACTTTAGACTAATTTACAAATTCTACAATTCCACTTAATTTTTTTATGTTGTCATTACTCCAATATTGATTACTCCAACGATAATATGCGTCCTTGCGTTTCTTAAATATTCTGAACGGCTCCTGTGTATTATCATATATATGCAGAATATCACAGATCTCGACTAGCTTGGGGATCCGGACAAGCGCCTTATTATATCTCGATCTGATTTTTTCTTCCGGAACGCCATGCCCTCCCAGTGCTTCTCTTGCATTCACTCTTGCAACATTGATATCTGCATTGCATGTTAAAACATAAATTCCCCTGATAAAATATCCTTTTTCTTTCGCTCTTTGCAGTAGCAGCAGATTCCTATCAGTAGACAACACGGTCTCAAATGTAAAATCCTTTCTGTCCACTATCATGCGTTCCCTTAAATCTTCCGCTTTTACAGCCGCCTCCAGATCTGTACACAATGTAGTCATTTTTATATCGTCTGCATTTATATACTCGCCTCCAATCTTTGCCATTCGGGTAATTGTTGATTTGCCGCTTCCATTTGGACCGGCAAATACAATAACTTCCGGAAGCCTTACTACATCATTTCTTGACATACTCGCGCCTCCCGTCCGGATATTCAAGGTATGCCTTCTGAGTTTTATCGTCATATCCTGCAACAGGCAAACCCTTTATTTTTCTTACTTCATTGTCAATCCTTATAGATTCCCTGAATCTTACCGTTAACTCCTCGTCAGAGAGTCCGCAAGTGGAATCTAATTCATTTAGAATCGTCATTGGTTAATCTCCTTTCTGAATCTTGTATATGTTATGCACATAAACGATAATTTAGAGGAGTTGCGCTTTGCAGCTACTCAGCCTGGGTTCGGTCCAGATGCACATCCAGCTGATTATAAGGAATTTCGATCCCCGCCCGATCCAGAGCCAGCTTACAGTTTTCCGTAATCCGCCACTTTCCCGGCCAGAAATCGCCCTGGGCAAACCAGCACCGGACTCCCAGGTCCACGCTGGAGCTGCCAAGGTTGTCCACAAAAACAAAATGATCCCTGTCCTTCAGCACCGCCTCGTCCTCCTCCAGCACCTGAAGCAGAACCTCCTTGGCTTTTTTCAGATCCGCCTTATAGGAAATTCCCACCACAATATCCATCCTTCTGGCATCCTGAGCGGTATAGTTGATCAGGCTGTTGTTGGCCAGACTGCCGTTGGGAAGAACGATGGTCCGGTTGTCCGGCGTCACCAGCTTCGTATAAAAAATCTGGATCTCAGCCACCGTCCCCTCCTTTCCAGAAGAGCCCTCCTGAATATAGTCCCCCACCTTAAAGGGCTTCAGAATCAGCAAAAGCACTCCCCCGGCCAGGTTGGACAGACTTCCCTGAACCGCCAGACCGATGGCCACTCCTGCAGATCCCAGCAGCGCTACGATACTGGCGGCATCCAGCCCAAAGGAAGACGCCAGCATCAGAACCAGAAGCACATAGAGCGCGGCCTTCACAAAGGAATCCACAAACTGAATGGCCCCCAGCTCTGCCCCGGCCCGCTGCATAGACTTTTTTATAATCTTTCGTATCAGCTTGATCAACTGGCTGCCCACAAGGAAAAACAATGCCGCCAGCAGCACCCTTGCTCCCAGCCTCAGAGCCTTTTCCGGAATTTCCGACAGAAACTGCCCGATCACATCAGGCTGCAGCATTTCTTCCAAAGATTCGCCGGACCCTGCCGCCATAACCCACAGATTTGTCATTACCATCTATTCTTTACTCCCTGCCGGCGTCGTCCGGCTTCACTCCTTACTTCTGCCGCTGCTTTTTCCGGCGGTTTTTCCCTTTCGGGCCGTTCCCTTCCCGGCTCTTCCTGCGGCTTTTGCAGCATTTCCGGTCCCTGCTTTTTCTACGTTTTTCTTTTCAGCACTTTTCCTTTCAGTGCTTTTCCTTTCCGTGATTTTCTCTTCAGTGCCTTTCCTTTCAGCACTTATCTTTTCAGTGCTTTTTTCTTTCTTCCGGCTGTTTACAGGCTCCTTCTCCAGATTCTTTTTCCCGTCCTTTGCTGCTTTCTTTTCCCTGATCTGGTCCAGTTCCTCCCTGGTATAGGGAATGTATCTCAGAATGCTCGCCGACAAAGGCGCCAGCTTCACCGTAACGGAATCCGGTCTGTCGTCCCATTCCACTTCCTTGGAACGCTTCAGACGGCTGTTTACCACACCGGTTCCACCGTATTTTTCATCATCGGAATTAAAAATCTCCTTATACTTTCCTGCCATGGGAACTCCCGTGGTGATCTCCTTCTCCACCCCGGAAAAATTGGCCACGATCAACAAAATCTCATCCTTCCCTCTCCCTTTTCTCAGATAGGTGAGATAGCAGTCGTCCGCGGAAATATTATTGATCCACTGAAATCCCTCCGGGGAATCGTCCAGCTCATGCAGCTCCGGGCATTCCCGGTAGAGACGGTTCAAATCCTTTACCAGGGAAGCAATCCCTCTGTGCTCCGGCTGTTCCGCCAACTCCCATTCCACCTGCCGGGCCTCGTTCCATTCGTCAAACTCCCCGAGATCCTGCCCCATGAAAAGGAGCTTTTTGCCGGGATGGGTCATCATATAGGAGTAGGTCAGCCGCAGATTTGCAAATTTCTGCTCCCGATCCCCAGGCATCTTCCCCAGCAATGTGGCCTTGCCGTGTACCACCTCGTCATGGGAAAACACCAGAATAAATTTTTCGCTGTAGGCATAGATCATGCTGAAGGTCAGCTCCCCGTGATGATAGCTCCTGAAGTAAGGGTCACAGCGGATATACTGCAGATAATCGTTCATAAAGCCCATATTCCACTTCAGATCAAAGCCCAGGCCGCCCTGATCCAGGCCGCCGGTAATCATGGGGAAAGCCGTGCTCTCCTCCGCAATAGTAAGCACACCCGCGTTGCGCTTTTTCATAATGGAGTTCAGGTGCTTTATCATTTCCATGGCCTCCAGATTTTCCTTTCCGCCATACATATTTGCCACCCATTCTCCGTCATTTTTTCCATAATCCAGATAAAGCATGCTGGCTACGGCATCCATCCGGATTCCGTCCGCATGATATTTTTCCACCCAGAACAGCGCGTTGGCGATCAGATAGTTGGACACCTCCGGCCTTCCGTAGTTGTAGATCAGCGTTCCCCAGTGGGGATGATATCCCTGTCTGGGATCCTTATGCTCATACAGGCAGGTTCCGTCAAAATTGGAAAGACCGTAGGTATCTCTGGGGAAATGGGCCGGCACCCAGTCCAGAATCACGCCGATTCCCGCCTTGTGAAGCGCATTCACAAAATACATAAAATCCTCGGGAGAACCGTATCGGGCAGTGGGCGCATAATATCCGATCACCTGATAGCCCCAGGAGCCGTCAAAGGGATGCTCCATCACAGGCATCAGCTCCACATGAGTATACCCCATCTCCTTTACATAAGGAATCAGCTTATCCGCAATATCCCGGTAGTTTGCATAAGCCTCCCCCTCTCCGGGCGCGGCAAAGGAGCCCAGATACATTTCATAGACGCTGACCGGAGCATTCCCGCCCTGGAATTCCTTTCTTTTTTGAATGAATGCGTCATCCTCCCAGGTAAAGCTCCCCAGATCCGCTACGACAGAGGCCGTCTCCGGACGCAGCTGAGCGGCGTTTCCGTAAGGATCTGCCTTCAGATAGGTCATGCCCCCTTTCAGCTTTAATTCAAATTTATAGTTATCCCCCACAGCTGCATCGGGAATAAAAAGCTCAAAAATGCCGGAATCCCACAAGCGCCTCATCTGGTGGACTCTTCCGTCCCAGCCATTGAAATCCCCCGCCACGCTGACCCGCATGGCCGCAGGCGCCCATACGGCAAAGCAAACGCCCTTTACTCCATCTATCACGCAGGGATGTGCCCCCAGCTTCTCATAGATGGTATAATGAATTCCGTTCTTGAATTTCTCCGTATCCTGCTTTGTGATCTGAGGCTCAAAACGATATGCCTCCTGGCGCACATACCGGTTTCCATCTGCGTCCTCCGCTATATAATGATAGATCGGCAGCTTATCCGATCCGGGAACAAGCGCGGCAAAATAGCCGTCCTCGTCGGCCAGCTCCATAGGTATCGTCTCTTCCATCCCCTCGAAGACCAGCTCCGCCTTTTTCGCCCCCGGGAAATACGCCTGAATCAGGTATTGCTTTCCTGTTTTGTGGGGCCCCAGAAGCGTGTGAGGATCATCGCATTCCGAATAAATAATCTCCTCGATCTTTGGCCAGTTCATCATTTTATACAACCTGTTGTTCATAGCTTTACCTCCCTGCGTGCCATTCTTCTTATTATTGTACCAAAAAAAACTATACAGAACAAGCTTCCGGTGATAAACTATGAAAAAAGGTGTCCTGGGACAAAAAAGGTTTCCCTGGAACACTTGAAAAAAGATAAGAAGAGGTGAATCCTATGACTGAAGAAAACAGAAAGCTTTTGGAGCGCATCAACAGCTTTGCAGAAAGCACTCTGGGTGAAATCGATCCCCAGAAAACCCAGGTTTCCGTACAGCTGGACAAGCTCAAGCCCATAATGGAAGAAATCGCGGCAGAAAAAGGAATGACGCTGGAGGATGTATTTATCCTCTATATGGACCTCCAGAGCGAGGCATCCTGCGCCAGCAATGAAAAACTGAAGGAGAGCCTCCAGGATCTGAATGACGGCTTTGACGGCGGCTCTCCTCTGCTGTTCCGGTAAGTCAGGCTATAATACGCACCCGGAACACTCCTTTGATTTTTTCCAGCGCTTCCACAATATCCTGTGTGGGAACCTCCTCCACATCCAGCATGGTATAGGCATATTCGCCCCGGGATTTGTTTGTCATATCGCTGATATTAATGCCCTTTTCACCGAATTCCGCCGTAAACTTCGTGATCATGTTGGCGATATTTCTGTGAAAAATAGCCACCCGTCCTGCCTTGGTGCACACTCCCATATCGCAGGAGGGGTAATTTACGCTGTTTCTGATATTGCCGTTCTCCAAATAATCCATGATTTCCTGAACGGCCATAACAGCGCAGTTGTCCTCAGATTCCTCTGTGCTGGCGCCCAGATGCGGAATCACGATACAGCCCTTCTTTCCGGCAGTGACCGGATTGGGGAAATCGGTTACGTAACGCGCTACCTTTCCGCTCTGAAGCGCCTCCAGCACATCCTTCTCGTTGGCCAGAAGGTCTCTGGCAAAGTTTAAGATGACCACGCCCTCCTTCATCCTGGCGATTGACACGG
Source organism: uncultured Lachnospiraceae bacterium (assembly GCA_947177445.1). Lineage (GTDB taxonomy): Bacteria > Bacillota > Clostridia > Lachnospirales > Lachnospiraceae > Acetatifactor. Next base: position 19,000 of record CAMWUL010000037.1, read on the forward strand.
CATTGATCATGCCCTTTGTGGAATCCAGCAGCGGCACATGGATGGTGATATAATCACAGTCTGCATAAATATCGTCCACGTTCAGCACATGCTTTACCGCCCTGCTCAGATTCCAGGCAGCGTTTACGGACAGGTAAGGATCATATCCGTAGACCTCCATGCCAAGGGACACGGCGGCGTTTGCCACCTTGACGCCGATGGCGCCCAGTCCGATGACGCCCAGCTTCTTGCCCATGATCTCGGTTCCTGCAAAGTTTTTCTTTTCCTTCTCGGCTGCCTTGGCAATGTCAGCATTCTCCCTGGAATCCTTCACCCACTCGATACCGCCGATCACATCCCGGGCCGCCAGAAGCATCCCGGCAATGACAAGCTCCTTCACACCGTTGGCGTTTGCTCCGGGAGTGTTAAACACCACCACGCCCTTTTCAGCGCACTTTTCCAGCGGAATATTGTTGACGCCGGCTCCGGCCCTGGCCACCGCCAGAAGGCTGTCCGGAATCTCCATTTCGTGCATGGAAGCACTCCTCACCAATATTCCCTCCGCCTCGTTTACATCGGCTGTAACCTGATACTTATCGCTGAAATTCTTCAGCCCCACATCTGCAATGGGATTCAGACAATTAATTTTATACATTTCACTTTTCCTCATTTTCAAACTTTTTCATAAACTCCACCAGCTTTTCCACGCCCTCCACAGGCATGGCATTATAGATGCTGGCCCGCATGCCGCCCACACTTCTGTGACCCTTCAGATTCTCAAAGCCCGCTTCTTTGGCCGCTTTCACAAATCTGGCGTCCAGATCCCCGTCGCCGGTGACGAAGGGCACATTCATCAGAGAGCGGTCCTCCTTCCTGACCGTCCCCCGAAACAGACGGCTTTCATCCAGGAAATCATAGAGAATTTTTGCCTTCCTTTCATTGTATTCCTTCATGGCCTCCAGACCGCCCTGACGTTTCAGCCACTGAAACACCTTTCCGCAGATATAGATCCCGTAAGCGGGAGGCGTGTTATACAGGGACGCATTGTCCGCATGAATCTTGTAGCGCAGCATGGTGGGTGTGCCGGGAAGCACATCCTCCGTAATCAAATCCTCCCGAATGATCACAATGACCACACCCGCAGGACCGATGTTCTTCTGAACGCCTCCGTAGATCAATCCGTATTTCGTCACATCCACGGGCTCCGACAAAAAACAGCTGGAGACGTCCGCCACCAATGGCTTTCCCTTGGTATTGGGCAGGGCTTTGAATTTGGTTCCGTAGATGGTATTATTTTCGCAAATATACACATAATCCGCATCCGGACTGACCGGCAGATCGGAGCAGTCGGGAATATAGGAAAAGTTTTCATCCTCCGAGGAAGCGATCTTGTTCGCCTTCCCGTAGATGCCGGCCTCCTGCCAGGCTTTCTTTGCCCACTGTCCCGTGACAATATAGTCCGCCGTCCCATTTTTCATCAGGTTCATGGGAATCATGGCAAACTGCTGGCTGGCGCCTCCCTGCAAAAACAAAACTCTGTAGTTTTCGGGAATACCCATAAGCTCCCGCAGATCTGCCTCCGCTCCCTGGATAATGCCCTCGTAGGCCTTGGATCTGTGGCTCATCTCCATGACAGACATGCCTGTTCCTTTGTAATCTAGCATTTCCTCCGCGGCCTCCCGCAGCACCTCCTCCGGCAAAACAGCCGGACCGGCAGAAAAATTATACACTCTGGACATTTGAACCTCCTCTTCAGATGATATACACATTTATGCTTAAATCATTACTTTTGTTACTATCCGCCCCGCAGCTAATAGAACATGATCACCGGTGTGCCAATCTCCGTCATTTCATAAATATCCGGCATCACCTTGGGCGGAATATTGATACAGCCGTGGGAACCGTTGGTTTTATAAATCGTGCCGCCGAACTTGCTCCTCCAGTCGGCGTCATGAAGGCCGATGCCTCCCTTGACAGGCATCCAGTATTTCACTGGTGAAGCATAATCCGGTCCCCGCAATATCCTGTTTCGCTGTTTGCTGTACACGAAATTAATTCCCTGAGGCGTTCCATGGTTGGCACTGAGATTGCCGGTAACAATATCCGTATCCAGCTGCAATTCTCCATCCACATAATAGTACAGATGCTGCTCGGTCATATCCACTTCTATGTATGTGCCGCCGATGTCATCCAATCCTCTCACATACCCCTGCTGTAAATATGCAGGCACATGAACCTCGTCCCGCTTTCCTTCCTTCGCCAGGATCTCCAGCAGATAAGCCGTCTCGGCCTCCTGATCCAACCGGGTTCCGTAAGTAACATACTTGACGCTGATGATATCTCCCCGGGTGGACTGGAATTCCTTTGTAGTACCGCAGGTATCATACTGCTGAGCCAGGCTTTCCACCCAGCCGGCCACCTTTTCCTGACTGACAGTGATATGTCCCTCCTGATCCAGCTGCAGCTTTCCCGCTTCATCCACCGCCAGAAATGTGCCGGTAACCTCCGGCGTCAGCGCAATCTGCTCCGCACCCATATCGTAGACAATTCCGCAATCCAGAAACGCCTCCACCTGGCTCCAAAGCTCCCGCTGAGTCCTGTCCGCGGCGCTGTCCTCAAGATCTCCGTAGCACTCTCCCTCCTCCAGGGAAACCAGCGTCCGGCCCTTTGAAAGACAGTCCTTCAGATACGAATAGGCCCGGTCCGGCGCCAGACGGTCCGTGTTTCCGTCGTAGAGGCAATATTCCCCGTCCTCACAGCTTACATTCACTCCCGTGGGCCTGTTCATCTCTTCCTGTACAAAGGAAAGCCCCATAAACCAGCTTTCAAGCTTTTCCTCGTTCCAGATATAACACACCGGCTCCAATTCTACCTGGGCAGGCCGGTCCAGATTGGCCATCCAGAAAAAGGAAGCATGCTGCCGCAGATAATCCCGAAGCAAGCCTGTATAATCCGCGGCTGCATCCAGCTCCTGCAGATCCACCTGCCAGCTGGAGCCGTCGGCTTCCTCCAGGGTCAGCATCGGCAGCCGGGTCTGTGCCGCCAGTTCCCTGTTGACCTCTTCCACTGTTTTTCCGGTGCAGTATACTCCGTTGATCCAGGTGTTCACCGGAAAATTGTTGCGATAATACATGCCCAACGCCAAAAATCCTGCCAGGATCAGGAATAGCCCGCATCCTAAGAACAACAGCAGGGCACGAAATATTTTCTTCATAGTATCTTCTATCTGGAAGCCAGATCCTCTCCGTCAAATACTTCTGCAATGGGCGCCCCTGCGGGTACCATGGGAAATACCTTATCATCCTCCGGGATGACACACTCGATCAGAACCGGTGCCTTCATGGCAATTGCCTTTTCAAGAGCCGGCGCAGCCTCTTCCTTTTTGGTAACCCGGATGGCCGCACAGCCCAGTCCCTCGGCCACCTTACAGAAATCCACCTTGTCGTTCAGCACGGTCTGTGAATAGCGCTTCCCGTAAAACAGGGTCTGCCACTGACGCACCATCCCCAGCACGTGGTTATTGATCACCACCTGAATAATGGGAATATTATACCTGCTGGCCGTGGCAAGCTCGTTCATATTCATGCGGAAGCACCCGTCTCCGGCAATATTGATGCAGATTTTGTCCGGCTGGCCCAGCTGGGCACCGATGCAGGCTCCCAGGCCATAGCCCATTGTTCCCAGTCCCCCGGATGACAGGAAGGTACGGGGATGTGTATAATGAAAATACTGCGCCGCCCACATCTGATGCTGTCCCACATCGGTGGTGATCAATGCCTCTCCCTCCGTAACCTTTTCAATGGTTTCAATCACATAGGGACAGGACAGCTGACCGGGATCATACCGCAAAGGATATTTTTCCTTCATATCAGCAATGGTCTGCATCCAGTCGGTATGCTCCTGCTGTTCCAGTCGATTGTTAATATCCCGGAGCGCCTGCTTCAGATCTCCTGCCAGAGAGGCATCCACCCGGATATTTTTGTTAATCTCCGCAGCATCGATGTCTATATGAATGATTTTGGCGTTTTCGGCAAATTTTTTGGGATTTCCCGTCACGCGGTCAGAGAAACGGGCCCCCAGGGCCACCAACAGATCGCACTGGCTCACCCCCAGGTTGGAGGTTTTTGTGCCATGCATTCCGATCATTCCCGTATACCGGGGGCTTCTGCCGTCAAAGCCGCCCTTCCCCATCAGGGTATCGCATACCGGCGCGTCCAGAAGCTCCGCAAATTGTGCCGCCTCCTGAAAGGCTTCGGAGATCACCGCTCCCCCGCCCAGATATATATATGGCCTTGACGCGCTTCTCAGAAGCTCCACCACCTTTTCCACATCCTCGGGCGTATAACGGCACTTTTTCTCATCCGGCTTCGGCGGCTCGGGCGTATATTCGCACACGGCGGCCGTCACGTCCTTGGTGATATCCACCAGCACGGGACCGGGCCTTCCGCTTCTGGCAATCCGAAATGCCTTGCGGATGGTATCTGCCAGAATCTCCACATTTTTTACAATATATCCATGCTTGGTGATGGGCATGGTCACTCCTGCAATATCCACCTCCTGAAAGGTATCCTTTCCCAGAAGCGGAAGGTTCACGTTTGCCGTGATCGCCACCATGGGAACAGAATCCATATAGGCCGTGGCAATACCGGTCACCAGGTTGGTGGCGCCGGGGCCGCTGGTGGCCATACAGACTCCCACCCTGCCCGTAGCCCTGGCATATCCGTCTGCCGCATGAGCCGCTCCCTGCTCATGAGATGTCAATATATGCCTGATCTCATTGCTGTGCTTGTAAAGAGCGTCATATATATTCAGAATCGTTCCGCCGGGATAGCCGAACACTGTGTCAACTCCCTGCTCCTTCAGACATTCCACAACAATTTCGGAACCTGTCAGCTGCATTGTAATTCCTCCGTTCTCACATTATATACTCTCGGAAGCTGACTTACCCCCGAGGCGGAAGCTCCAAAACGGCTCCCCGGCTCCCGCTGGTCACCAGCTCACGGTATCTTTTCAAATAACCCGTAACCTCCGTCTCCCCGGGCTGCCATTTTTTACGCCGGGCTTCCAGCACATCGTCGGATACCAGCATATCAAGCCGGTTTTCCGGAATATTGATGCTGATAATGTCTCCCTCCTCCACCAGGGCGATAGGGCCTCCCACTGCCGCCTCGGGAGAAACATGGCCAATGGAAGCGCCTCTGGAAGCACCGGAAAATCTTCCGTCCGTGATCAGGGCCACGCTGGAACCCAAACCCATGCCTGCAATGGCAGAGGTGGGATTCAGCATTTCTCTCATGCCGGGACCGCCCTTGGGACCCTCGTACCGGATAACCACAACATCGCCGGCAACGATCCTGCCGCCCTTGATGGCGGCGATGGCATCCTCTTCACAGTCAAAGACCCGGGCAGGTCCCTGATGCACCAGCATTTCAGAAGCCACTGCAGAGCGTTTTACCACCCCGCCCTCCGGCGCCAGATTTCCCTTCAGGATGGCGATGCCGCCGGTTTCGGAGTAAGGATTCTCCACCGGACGGATTACCTGAGGATCCCTGTTGACACAGTCTTTGATGTTTTCCCCGATAGAAGTGCCGTTTACCGTCATGCAGTCCAGATACAGCAGATCCTTTTTTGTCAGCTCGTTCATCACCGCATACACGCCGCCCGCCTCGTTCAAATCTTCCATGTAGGTAGGACCTGCCGGAGCCAGATGGCAGAGATTGGGTGTCTTGGCCGACAATTGATTTGCTATCTCCAAATTCAGATTTACACCTGCTTCCTTTGCAATGGCAGGAAGATGCAGCATGGAATTTGTGGAGCATCCCAGCGCCATATCCACGGTCAAGGCATTCATAAATGCCTTTTCCGTCATAATATCCCTGGGTTTAATGTCCTTTTCCACCAGCTCCATGATCTTCATGCCCGCATGCTTTGCCAGGCGGAGACGCTCCGAATACACGGCAGGAATGGTGCCGTTGCCCTTCAGCCCCATACCAATGGCCTCTGTGAGACAATTCATGGAATTGGCCGTATACATACCCGAGCAGGAACCGCAGGTAGGGCAGGTCTTTTCCTCAAACTCGCAAAGCTCCTCCTCGGTCATGGTGCCTGCCGCCACGCTTCCCACTGCCTCAAACATGGAGGAAAGGCTTCTCTTCTGTCCCTTCACACGTCCCGCCAGCATAGGACCGCCGGACACAAAAATGGTGGGGATGTTGACTCTGGCCGCCGCCATCAGCAGGCCGGGCACATTTTTGTCACAGTTGGGAATACACACCAGTCCGTCAAAGCCGTGGGCCAGGGCCATGCATTCCGTGCTGTCCGCAATCAGCTCCCTGGTCACCAGCGAATATTTCATGCCCACATGACCCATGGCGATACCGTCGCACACGGCGATGGCGGGAAACATCACCGGAGTGCCTCCTGCCATGGCCACGCCCATTTTCACCGCCTCCGCGATTTTATCCAGATTCATATGTCCCGGAACGATCTCATTGTAAGAGCACACAATACCAATCATGGGTCTTCTGCGCTCCTCCTCCGTAAATCCCAGTGCATTAAACAGGCTTCTGTGAGGCGCCTGCGCCAGGCCTGTCTTTACCGAATCACTTCTCATATTTATACCTCCCTAATTTACGCGCTCTGCCAGCAGATCTCCCATGCGGCTGCAGCCAACCTGCTCACAGCCGGGGGACATAATATCTCCCGTGCGGTACCCGTCCTTCAGCACCTGCTTTACGGCAGTCTCCACGGCATCGGCCTCCGCGTCCAGATCAAAGCTGTATCGCAGCATCATGGCGGCGCTGAGCACCGTGGCTATGGGATTGGCTATATCCTGACCTGCAATATCAGGGGCGGATCCATGGCTGGGCTCATACAGTCCGAATTTACTGTCATTTAAGCTGGCGCTGGCTAACATGCCGATGGATCCTGTGACCATACTGGCCTCGTCGGACAGAATATCGCCGAACATATTCTCCGTGAGAATCACGTCAAACTGCGCAGGATCCTTTACCAGCTGCATGGCGCAATTGTCCACCAGCATATGCTCCAGAACCACCTCCGGATATCCGGCGGCCACCTCCTCCACCACCTTTCTCCAAAGTCTGGAGGAATCCAGCACATTGGCTTTGTCCACACTGGTCACCTTCTTCCGACGCTTCATGGCGATATCAAAGCCCTTTATGGCAATTCTTCTGATTTCGTTCTCATCATAGGTCAATGTATCGACGGCTTTTCTGACGCCGTTCTCCACCACCGTTCTGCGCTCTCCAAAATAAAGCCCGCCGGTGAGCTCCCGCATAATCAACATGTCAAAGCCGGCACTGCTGATCTCCTCCTTCAAGGGACAGGCCGCCGCCAATTCATCATAAAGCACTGCCGGACGCAGGTTCGCAAAAAGATTCAGTTCCTTCCTGATCGCCAGCAGCCCTGCCTCGGGACGCAGATTGGGAGGCAGCTTATACCAGGGGGATGTTGATGTGTTCCCGCCGATGGATCCCATAAGCACTGCCTGAGCGGATCTTGCCCTGGTCACGGCCTCCTCCGTCAACGGCACTCCGTGAACATCAATGGACGCGCCTCCCATCAGAATATCTTCAAAAATCATTTTGTGTCCGTAGACCCGTGCCACTGCCTCCAGCACCTTTTTCGCTTCCCTGACGATCTCCGGTCCGATCCCGTCGCCGGGAATACACACGATATGTAATTCCATGGTCACTGCATCCTTTCTCTTTTCCATCTGTGCCTTTTGCTTTGCTCTGTTAAAGCGCGAAAGGCATTTCTTATTATAATAACCGATACCATGGTAAATTTCAACCCAATCTTACAAAGAATCAAGCTATTTGAATCAAGCTATTTGAATCAAGCCAATTAAGTTAAGACACTTACTGTTCAGCTAAAACACAATAGACAAAATACGCAGGAAGACAATGCCAAGGCATCTCCTTCCTGCGTATTTTCGAGCTGATTCCAAACAGCCGGACTTTTCAAGCTCTTTTCAAGCTCTCTGCCTCAGTTCTCCCCGGGCTTTTCCACGCGGCTGATGGCAGACTTGTCCATAGGAATACGGCAGTTTCTGTTATTGCCGAATTCCACAATAACCGTATCGTCGGAGATATCGATTACAATTCCATAAAACCCGGACGTGGTCAGCACACAATCCCCCAGCTCCAGAGAAGCCAGCATCGAGGCAAGCCTTTTTTTCTCCTTGCTCTGAGGCCTCATCATAAAGAACCACATAGCGCCGAAAATCACTACCAGATAAAGCAGCGAGCCGCCTATAAGTCCTCCTGTTCCCATCGCGGGATCAGCAGCCGCCTCCGTTAATAAAATTCCCATCTTTCCTCCATTCCGGCATCCTCCGTTTCTCTGCCTGTGCAGGCCTTCAGACACCCAAGTCTCTTAAATAAACATAATACACAAAAAGTCCCGGTTGGGCAAGCCTTTTATGCTATTTCGGTATTTATTACACCTCGCGGCCCCTGCCCGTGAAAAGTAACAACAGTTTTGCTGCTATTCGCTTGTCACGCGCTGGTGTCTGCCTGCTCTCCAAGCAGCCCCTCCAGCTTCCGCTTTTTATACCCTGCAAAGTCTCCTGCATCAAGAGCATCCCGAATCTCCTCCATCATCCTGTTATAAAAATAGAGATTATGGAGCACACACAGGCGCATTCCCAGCATTTCCTTCGCCTTCAGCAAATGCCGGATATATGCTCTGGAATATCTCCTGCATGCAGGACATCCGCAGCCCTCCTCCACAGGCCGCTGATCCAGCTCATACCGTGCATTGAATAAATTGATTCTGCCATGATTCGTGTACAGATGCCCGTGGCGGCCATTTCTGGTGGGATAAACGCAGTCAAAAAAGTCGATTCCGCGCTCCACCCCTTCAAGAATATTGGCCGGAGTACCTACTCCCATCAGATAAGTGGGCTTTTCCTTCGGCAGGAAGGGAACCAACTCCTCCAGAATCTGATACATCTCCTGGTGCGTCTCTCCCACCGCCAGACCACCTACAGCATAGCCGTCAAGCTCCAGCTCCGAAATACGTTTGGCATGATCGATACGGATATCGGAATAAATGGCCCCCTGATTGATACCGAATAACAGCTGCCGGGGATTGATGGTGTCTTCCAGGGAATTCAGCCGAACCATCTCCCGCTTGCAGCGCTCCAGCCATCTGGTGGTCCGCTCCACGGAGGCCTGCACGTACCCTCTGTCCGCCTTACTGGGCGCACATTCGTCAAAGGCCATTGCTATGGTAGACGCCAGATTGGACTGGATCTGCATGCTCTCCTCCGGCCCCATAAAGATCTTTCGCCCATCCACATGGGAATTGAAATAGACTCCCTCTTCCCGGATCTTGCGCAGTCCCGCCAGGGAAAAAACCTGGAATCCTCCGGAATCCGTCAGAATAGGCTTGTCCCAGGACATAAAACGGTGAAGTCCGCCCAGCTGCCGGATCACCCTGTCTCCGGGACGCACATGAAGATGATAAGTATTGGAAAGCTCCACCTGCGTTCCGATCTGCTCCAGGTCAGATGTGGCCACAGCACCCTTGATCGCCGCCGCAGTCCCCACATTCATAAATACAGGTGTCTGTATTACACCGTGAACGGTATGAAACTCCGCCCTTTTCGCCCTGCCCTCCTGCTTAATAATACGATACATTTTCTCATTTCCTCTCTGTCTTTCCTCACATCGATCATACCATACTTTTCCTTTCTGTACACTATTTTTTCTAAAAACTGTTTGATGACATTTTGATTAATGCCGAACCCTTTCGGTACATATCCCAATGCCGCCGGCATACTCGCAGAATTCCTCCAGGCTCAGCAGCCGCTTTTCATTCAGCGGGATCGAGAAATCTTCCGCAACGTCCTCCACATTATACATGACCTTATCCATCTGTGTCCTCCTCCTCACATCTCCGGCCACGCTTTTCAGCGCCTTTGTGAATGCCTCCCATGACTCCTTTTCCCCCTCGGTTGTCACCTTATGGAACCCCAGCAGCTCATACACCTCCGAATTATGGATGGTGCCGATCAAGTCGCCTTTCGCCCGGACCTCCCTTACCTTTTTAAATGCCTCATTCTGCTCCAGCTTATATGTTTCTGTTATTATGGTACACTATTTCGTGTCGTTTGTCAGCTATTATTTGCAACTTTTTTATTTACTTTGATATATTTCTTTTGACTTATTACACTTTATCGTGTATAGTATAGTTAAAATCTACTGGAAGGGGGTTATGGTTATGTCAATTACCATGGGAGAAAAAATTAAAATTATGTTAGGCCGTCGAAATATGACACTTGCACAATTAGCGGAAAAAACAGGCCAGTCAAGACAAAATATGTCTAATAAAATGAGCCGCGACAATTTTACCGAAAAAGAACTCCGAACTATTGCAGAAGCTCTTAATTGTACCTATAACGCTCACTTTGTGACAAATGACACCCATGAAACCATATGATGAAAAGGAGATACCCCACACAGCAAAGTACTGTGACGAACGCTGGTTCTAAGGAATAGGAGGTTCCACCATCTACTCTGGTCCAACATCTAAAAGAGGACATTGCAGCTCTGCTTGACCTTATTGAGAATGACAAGCCGGGTGTGGCTGAAAAAGTGGCAGAGGCATCCAAGAATATATAACCCTGCTGCCATCTGTCCGCAATCCTATGTCAATTGACAGCAAGTGCCAACGGTTGTCAATACATGAATACAAGACATATAACCGCATACAATAATCATGAAAAACCCCGATAGAAAGATTAGCCAATTTTCCCTTATGGGATGCAACAACAAGAGGGAATTTGTTTCTACTTTGGGGATGATGCTACAGTCCCAAAATATCAAATTCATATGACTATGAAAGGAAGTGTTTACCATGAGCTATAAGGAACTCGCAAAAAACCTCATAGACCAGATACCCGACAGCAAAATGTACTATATCGTTGCCTATCTGCAAGGAGCAGCAGTCCTGGATGAAATACCCAATGCGGAAACCCTATCCTCAATGGAGGAGCTGGAAAACGGCGGCGGCACTCTATTCACCGGAAGCACAGAAGCTCTGTTTGCCGAACTGATGGAGGAATAGCCATGCTTGATGTACGATACTCCACCAGTACATACCGTTCGGCATACAGCGGTTCAACATAACTTCAAAGCATGGCGCTCATTATAATAGTCAAGACAGCTTACAAGTCCTGCCCTGGCAAATACATGTTTCCTCATAGATTTCTGATGTGGTCTGCACCTCCATCGTAAAAACAGAAAAGCCCGAAACCTGCTCTCAAGTGCCGAGGGTCTGGTTTCGGGCTTTGTTGTTTCAAATATAAAACTTTATAGTTCCCCCTGTAATGTCAAAAATTAAAGCAAATGGCAGAACTGCGGTTCAGTCTGCAAGCAGCCATTCAATTAGGTTCTCAGACTTGATTTCCCATTCTATTTTTTTGACAAATTATGCAGATTCTTTTACGAGCAAACCAGTAGCGAAATACTTCTCAGGCAAATTTTTATTGATGCCAAAAAAAGTTGCCATTTCCCCACCGCCCGGGTATAATGTACCATGAACGCAGAAAATCCGATCTGCCGCGCAGATCGCAAGCGCGCAGCACAGCAGACGCAAAGCGGCTGGATTTTCGAGTTTATTTCTCCCAGAAACACAAATTTAACAAAAACGCTCTGAAGCAGGCATTCAAGTCCAGCTAAGAAATGTCAATAGGTAAAATGAAAAATGTTTAAAAAGTATTTT
>CAMWUL010000038.1 GCA_947177445.1 uncultured Lachnospiraceae bacterium
TTGTGAATTACATAGGCTTCCAGGATAAAGGGATGCTGCTTGCCGGGGGATGCGGCGATACGAACGGGAAGCCGCAGATCGGTAAGACAAACCATCTGGTGGAAGCGTATGAGTTTGGCAGAAATATTTATAGGTAGTTGGTGCAAGGGATTCACCCGGGCTGTGTCTGGAATAAGCCATGCCGCAGGCATGTTCGCAAAGTGCAAATCTCCGCTTGCGGAGGCTTTGCTGCCTTTGCCGGGGGCTGGGGTGTCCCCAGCCAGCGTTTCAGAATATCCCAAAAGGATATTCTGAAACATTGCTGGCAGGATTTATCGGAACGTTCTGATAACCAGAGTAAACGTAAAATCTATTTTTGTTTTGCCCAGAATTTATGCCAGTATCTTGTATTTCAGTAAATGGTGGTTTAGCTTAACATTACCATCTGCTTTATCCTTTGTATTGCGGTAAAAAACAGCGTCACATCCTTATGGGGATAATTACTGCAGTGTCGTTTATAAAGTTGTTTAATCGTAATTCATGGGCTTTTCCCCTGGGGGATTATACCCTTCTGGGGGACCATATTCGTAAGATACTATGGTGAAGAAACCATCCATCTGTTTCTTGATAGCACGGGCAACCTGCTCCTTTGGCACTTTGCAACCGTCTCTAATCCAACCTGACCAGACACCGATAATGCCGTAGGTGAGGTATCGGTAATGGAGACCTAGTTCGGGACCGGGGGTGTAGCTGGCTATGTGCTCACCCAAATAAAGTTCATAGATGCCGTCGGCCAGTCTCTGTATCAACAGAGAATTACGCGAAAACAGAAGCATGCGGTAATGCTTCTGTTTTTGCTCAGTCATAGTGCACGCGGCAAGAATCATGTTATAGCCTATATGGTCAAAATCGTAAGTCCCCCGTTGTAAGGTGCTCGCGAAACTTGTGAAAATCTCATGGTAGGCATCATCGTAAATGCAGTCCATCAGCGCGTAGATATCCGTATAATGACGATAAAAGGTAGAACGATGGACATTGGCCTTTTCGCACAATTCCCCTATGCTGATTTTTTCGATTGGCTTCTTTTTCAACAAATCTAAAAAGGCCTCCCGGATCATTCCAAGAGTCCGGGCTTCGCGCCTATCTGCTTTTATCTGGGTTTCAGCAGTCATCTTTCCCTCCGGCATGAGACAATTTGAGACAAATGTCGCATATGCGACAAAACGCGTAAATTGACTCTGTATTAAGCTTTCAGCACTATTGTATAATAAATTCGTAAGAGGAACAAGTGGTTATGTGCGTAATTTATGTATTGGAGGGACAGTATGCAGTCTGTTATTAAGACAAAATATGGTATGCTTCAGGGAATAGAGACAGAAAGCGGATATGTTTTCAAAGCAGTGCCCTACGCAATGTCGCCCATAGGGAAATTCCGGTTCGAGCCCCCGCAGCCGATGGAACCCTGGGAGGGAATCCGGGTCTGTGATCATTTTCCTCCTATGGCTATCCAGAAGCGGGAGGAGCCGGACAGCTTTTATGGAAAGGAGTTCTTTTCCTATCCTGAGTATGATGTGGACATGAGTGAGGACTGTCTCTATCTGAATATCTGGACGCCAAAGAATGCGGAAAACTGCCCGGTAGGACTCTGGTATCATGGAGGCGGTTTCCAAAACGGGAATGGTGCAGAACCAGAGTTTGACGGCGAGGCGTTCAACAGGCGGGGGATTATCATTGTTACTGTTAATTACCGCCTGGGTTTCCTGGGATGGTTCTGTCATCCGGAACTAAGGAATGAGGGAGTCAGCGGCAACTGGGGACTTCAGGATCAGATAGCCGCCCTTGACTGGGTGCGGGAGAATATCGCTTCCTTTGGCGGAAATCCGGAAAACATCACGATTTTTGGGCAAAGCGCAGGGGGAATGGCGGTGCGGGATCTTGTATGTTCCCCCTATGTGAAAGGAACAATAAGTCACGCTATCATCCAAAGCTGCAACGGACACAAAGGCTTCCTTAAGGTCGATTTTACCATGGAAAAGATGGAGAGGGTTTCTGAAAAATTCTTGAAACGCAAGAGAATGACCATAGATGACCTTAAGAAAATGCCGGCGGAGGACTTCCCCAGACTTCAATGTGACTACAACTTGTTTGCGGGGTTTTGGACAAGAACAGGGTTGAGTCTTACGCCGGTCATTGACGGGAAATACCTGCCCATGTCACCAGATCAAGCGGTAGAAATCGGGGAAACGGCGAGAGTCAGCTATATGACCGGCTCCACCAAGAATGACCTGACAGTCTCAAAGCGGGGAATTGCCGACGCAAGAAAAAGTAAGATTCAAATGAGCCTTATGAGATGGTCAGGCTATCATACCAGACAGGGACTGCCAAGCTATTCCTATCGGTTTGAAAGGCCGCTTCCTGGTGACAATGCCGGAGCCTTTCATTCCAGTGAACTGTGGTATGTGTTCGGTTCTCTCGGGAGGAGCTGGAGGCCCATGGAAAAGGCAGATTTTGCTTTGTCTGAGCAAATGACAGATGCCTGGGCAAGCTTTATGAAGACGGGCAATCCCGGCTGGGAGCCATGTGATGGGGAAAACGGATATTTTAAAATTTTTCCCTGAGAGAACTGTGTAAAGCAGCATATTCCCTTGGCGTACAGTTAAAATACTTCTTAAAAGCTCTATAAAAACTGCTCAGATTTGCAAAGCCGGTTTCAGCGGAAATATTTTCCATAGAGGCCATTTGGGATGTAAGCATTCGGGCGGCTTTTTGCATCCTCAAATCTGTCTGAATCTGGGAAAAGCTTTTGCCGGTTACAGAGTGGATGATGCGGATAATCTGACGTGTGCTGTATCCAAACTGTGCTGCCAGTTCTTCCACTGTCAATGTTGCAAAATGTGTTTCCAGAAAGCGCAGGATGTTGGCAAATTCGTTATCCCAATGGAAACCGGTATGCCGTGATATCCGGGCAGTGTTCTCATATCCCTGGAGCAGAAGCAGGAAAAAGGTACTCATCAGGGAATTAACAATTTGAGTGCTATATACTCCGTTGCGCATATATTCCTTGTAAATCGTATAGAGCAGGGATTCCAGGGAAGCGTCGCATCCTGTGTCAAACAGCAGGTAAGAGGTACTGTGTTCGCCGGACAAAGCCCGGCGGAAGAAAAAGGACATAAGGTTCTGCGCAGTTAGGTGTGTCCAGAATACTTTGGAGAAAGTGCTCTGACGGATCATGAAAAAGAAAGTTGTCACATCATCACTGGGGCAGGTACAGGCCTTATTGATGCCGGGCGGGATGAAAAGGACAGAACCGGCTTTCAGGGAAAGCGTCTCCTGTTCAAACATAACCAGCATTTCGCCGGTGAAAACATAGTAAATCAGAAAATGTTCATCTGCATTCCAATAGGCGGGAAGATAACGGAGAAAGCGTCCTGCCGTGATGTCCTGCTGGGAATCAAAAAATTTTGACTCCCCGGGAGCATTGAACAGGGAAAAGAGCCTGTTCTGAACATCGGAACCAGCCTTTTGTCCGGTCAGTTCTCTGCTGATGGATACAATCTCAGCATTGTTGAGAAGAGAAGGGATGTCGCTGAAAGATATCTCGAGGAGGGGATTTTTTTCATGCTGTTCCATCATCCAGTACATATATTGGATCATTTCTTCCGGGGTCAGTACCTGGCTGACTTTAAGCTTTTTCAGGTTATAGTAATATTTTAATGCCTTTTCCAGTTTGGTAATGGAAAAGCTTTGCATCTGCTTGTTTGAATTTTCCATATAGGGCTCCATGCTTTTCAATAAGATGTCACTTATAGATAATAATTTGTCATCTATAGTACTATACTTTTTCCCGGATTTCAAGCATTTTATAAGTAAGATAATGAAGTAAGTGTATGGCAGGATGGGGAATATCTGTACTGCGGTTGAAGAAATACTGATGATATAGCCCAGCTTAGAAATGATAAGAAGAAAACAAAACAGTCTCGGAACAGAAGCACAATGTGCCTGATATGGGTACTGAAGTACGGAAACGGAACTAAAATAGGAGGAGATTAGAATGGAGAGACAAAAGGTAATGGAATTGGTTGCCCGGATGACATTGGAGGAGAAAGCGGGAATCACTTCCGGGGCGGACGGCTGGTTTCTAAAAACGGTTGACAGATTGGGGATCCCGGCTGTACGGACCAGCGACGGGCCTCATGGGCTGCGGAAAATAGACGAGGAAAATCTGAATCTGTTATCCGGCAGCAGTGTCCCGGCAGTGTGCTATCCGGCGGCCTGCGCTGCGGCATCGAGCTTTGACAGGGAACTGCTTGGGAAAATGGGAGAGGCTCTGGGAAAGGAAAGCCAGGCACAGCAGGTGGATATTTTGCTGGGACCTGGTGTGAACATGAAGCGTTCTTCGCTATGCGGACGTAATTTCGAGTACCTGTCGGAGGATCCTTATCTGGCAGGCGAGCTGGCTGCGGCTTATGTGAACGGGGTGCAGAGCCAGGGAGTGGGAACCAGCCTGAAGCATTTCTTTGCCAACAGCCAGGAGACCAGACGCATGGACTGTAGTGCGGAGCTGGATGAGAGGACAATCAGGGAGATTTATCTGCCGGCCTTTGAGACCGTAGTGAAAAAGGCACAGCCTTGGACGGTGATGGCTTCCTATAACAAGGTGAACGGCACTTATTCCACGGCTAACAAGAAGTACCTGACCGATATTCTGCGGGACGAATGGGGGTTTGAAGGCGTAGTGACCAGCGACTGGGGGGCAACCCATGACAGAGTGGGCGCGATTGCCGCAGGATGTGACCTGACCATGCCTGCAGAGGATACGGATGCTGAGATTGTAAAGGCTGTGCAGGAAGGGCGGCTTGCGGAAGAAGCACTGGACAGCTGTTGTATCCGTCTTCTGGAATTGATTTTTAAAGCAGTGGAGAACAGAAAGCCAAACGTTGCTTTTGATTACGAGGGAGACCATCAGTTGGCAAAGACAATCGCCGAGAACAGTATGGTGCTTTTAAAAAACGAAGAAGGAATATTGCCTCTGTCCAAAGCCGGTAAAACAGCTTTTATCGGAGAATTTGCGAAAGCCCCCAGGATTCAGGGAGGCGGCTCCAGCCATATCAACTGCAAGGGCATAAAGGGTGCAGTGGAAGCGGCTGAAAATGCCGGTCTGGATATCTTGTATGCAAAGGGATATAAACCTGACGGGAGCACAGAGGAACCCATGCTCCAGGAAGCGGTGGAGGTGGCGAGAAGTGCGGAAACAGCGGTTCTGTTCATCGGGCTTCCTGAAAATATGGAGACAGAGGGGAGCGACAGGGTCCACATGCGTCTGCCGGAGGGGCACAATGCGCTGGTAGAAGCGGTTTGCAAGGTAAATCCCAATACAGTCGTGGTGCTTCACAATGGAAGTCCGGTGGAAATGCCCTGGGTGGAGAAACCTAAGGCGATTCTGGAGACATATCTGGGTGGAGAAGCCGTAGGAGAGGCTGTGGTGTCCATCTTGTATGGAGAGAGCAATCCCTCCGGTCATTTGGCGGAGACTTTCCCAAAACGGTTGGAGGATAATCCTACATGGTTGTCTTTTCCGGGAGAAGGAGCCAGAGTGAAATATCCGGAAGGCATTTTCATAGGATACCGCTATTACACAAGCAAAAAGATGGATGTGCTCTTCCCTTTTGGACACGGGCTGAGTTATACGGAATTTACCTACAGCGAACTGGAGGTGGATAAGGAGAAAATAACGGATGAGGACACATTATCCGTGTCTGTGAAAGTGACGAATACGGGAGCTTGCTATGGACAGGCAGTGGTACAGCTCTATGTGGCACCAGAGCATATGGAGATTATCCGTCCTTTGCGGGAACTGAAAGGGTTTGAAAAAGTGGGACTGATGCCGGGCGAGAGCCGGAAAGTTACATTTTCTCTGGGAAGCCGGGCATTTTCGCACTGGAACGAAATACTTCATGACTGGGCCTGCGAAAGCGGTGGATATGCCATTGAAATATGTGAAAATGCACAGAAAGTTCTGCTGTGTGAGAGCGTGGAGCTGGAGGGAAAAACCATTCCGCCTGTGGGAGGATTCTGCCATGGAACCCCTATGAGGCTTCTGGCAAAGATACCGGAGACAAGAAAGTTTTTGGACGAGAACATCATCTACATGGTGAAAGGGATGGCGGCTGCCGGGTTTATTCCCAATCAGCTGCTGGGCTTTATAGACAGTCTGCCGGGAGGCCTGACTCTGGATGCCATGAACATGATCGCACAGAGATCAGGACATTCTGGCGGAGCAGGCGGAGTCACCGGGTTGGATGCGCTGCTGGGGCAGCCAGTGTCCATCCTGATGTCTTTCCTGCCCAGGGAGAAAAAGCAGGAGATAACGGAATTGCTGAAAGAATTAAACGAAAGATAACGGTAGAAAACCGGAACAGGAGGAAAACTTTATGCAGTACTTAAAGGGAAGTATCTTTGACAGGGATGCAATGCAGACAAAAGTCACATCCAACAGGATTACCGGAAAGGAGAGGTTTCTGGGACATCTTTTGGGACCGGGCTTTGTGTTCGTCTATTACAGCGTGGTTCTGGGGCTGAGAGAGCTTTATTACATGGATATCATGCGGATTAACGAGGTATATGCCAACAATTATACCTATCTGGCGATGACCATATTTACCACCCTGACGGGCATTGCCACTGGATTTTTCATCAATCATATGACCGAAAGAACGGTCTGCCGGGCAGGGCGTTTCCGGCCTTATGTGCTCATGGGGACATGGATTATGGCGGTGGCGGGATTTTTCATGTTCTGGTCTCCTTTTGGGGCCGGTACCATGCCGCACCTGATCTGGCTGTATATATTTAATTTCCTGTATAATTGTGTGGGAATTCCGCTGTGGAGCCTGAAGGATCAGATGGTGTCTGTTACCAGCCGCAATCTGCTGGAACGCAATAATGTAAGTACGCTGCGCAGTGCGGCTACGAATATGGTGGCAGGCGTGGTGGTTTCCCTGGGAATCATCGGGGCGTTGTATCCGGCAGTGCTGCAGAAGGATTTGTCCGGAAAATCCTGGCTGATTACCATCGGAGCCTGCGGAATTCTGGCTGTTATCTTTTCCTTTGCGGAATATTTCTGGACAAGGGAGAGGATTACGGAGGATAACCAGAAAGTGCTCATGGATACGGATGGAGAAGCGGCAATCCATGTTCCGCTGCTTCAGCAGCTTAAGAATGCACTAACAAACAAGTATTATCTATTGTCCCTTCTCATTACCTTTGGTATGCTTTTCTACAGCAATATGCAGGGAGGCAATTCCAGAGTCAATATGATTACCTACATACTGGGCGGAAACGAACAGAACGGGCTGCAGATGATTTATCTGATGGCGGCTATGCAGCCCATGGCCTTTGGTGTTGTGGTAGTTCCGATTCTGGCCAAAAAATTCGGCGCAAGGAAGATTGTGCGCATTTCTTCGGTCATAACAGTAATCGGTGTCGCAATTGCGCTGATTAATCCCTATAACTTCGGCGTGGCGGTGGCAGGAGGCCTGGTATTTTCCTGCGGTATCTTTGCCGTCACCAATATGTATATGGTATTCGGGCAGCAGGCCAGTGATGTGATCGAATATCAGCACGGCTACCGTCCGGAGGGGACGCTGGCGCTGGGAATTATCTCTACACTGATTACGGCTCTGCTGAGTCCCCTGCAGGCAATCTATGAGACGGGGCTTTCCATGAACGGGTATGTGGCCGGGGCTATGACACAGAATGATGCGGTCAATAGGTGGATTTTGTTTGCCTATTATGGTTCCTATGCTATTTTTGCAATCATCATGTTCGTTGTATGTATCTTCTTTGACGCAGAGAAGAAAATGCCGGAAATCCATGAGGAGCTGCGCAGAAGAGCGAAGAAGGCGGCAGAGGACAGGGGAGAGGTCTATATTGCCCCGGAGGAGCTGGAACTCATGGAGATGGAAAAGGCGGCTAAAGAACTGGAGGCGTCCCGGATTGCACAGTTAAAGGAAAAATGCGCAAAGAAGGGCTTGGACTTTGAGACAGAAGAGGCAAAATACCAGGCGAAGCTGGCAAAAAAGGAGAGAAAGAAGTAGGAGGGTGTCGTGAAAGCAGTCAACTTAATGACATCACACATGAGCAATCCCCTGGGGATGGATATCAGACAGCCTATATTGTCCTGGAATGTTCTGGGCGGAATCCGCCAGAGCGCTTATGAGGTGACAGCTTATTGTGATGGGGAAATGGTATGGTCTACGGGGAAAGCAGCAGGTTCCAAGATGCAGGTGAGATATGAGGGACCTGCAGGAAGCAGGAACCGGATTGTCTGGAATGTAAAAGTCTGGGATGAAGAAGACAATCCGGGAGAAGCAAGCGAGAACGCTTATTTTGAGTATGCGCTTCTGAAGAAATCAGATTTCAAGGCAGCATGGATCAATCCTGAGACAGCGGAAATCAATCCAGAGGAGAGACATCCAGCCTCTTATCTGGTAAAGGAATTTGACTTTTGGGATGAAGAGGCTGCAGACGGAGAAAACGAAAGCGATTTCAATAGAAAAAGCGCCAGAGTGTATGCCTCCGCCCATGGAGTCTACAGCCTGTATATCAACAAGAAGCGTGTAACGGGCAATATCTTAAGCCCGGGAACCAGCGAGTATTGGTATCGTATGCCCTATCAGACCTTTGATGTAACAGAATACCTGGCTGAGGGCAGGAATCAGATTGAAGTGATACTGGGGGATGGCTGGTACCGGGGCTGTAACGGTAATACAGGAACCAGAAATGTATTCGGGAAGACGCTGGCTTTCTGGATGCAGCTGGAGGCGGATAAAGAGACAGTGGTCATGACGGATGAAAGCTGGCAGGCGGCTCAGGACGGGCCTGTCTCTTTCAACGATATCCAGCTGGGAGAAAAAGTAGATGCCAGGAAAGTCCCCACTGCTTTCCATCCTGTGAGGGTGGATGAGATAGGATGCGATACTATGCTCTGCACCAACTCCGTTCCGGTTCTGGAAAAGGAGCAGTTTAGGGCAAAGCTGATCAAGACCCCGGACGGCGGGCAGGTTCTGGATTTCGGACAGAATATGTCCGGCTACGTCTCTTTCCGGCTTCAGGCAAAAGCAGGACAGAAGATAAAAATGACCCATGGAGAATATCTGGATGGGTCAGGGAATTTTTCCGATGAGAATCTGAAAACCATCGGAAGAAAAGAAGAGCTGCATCAGGTTGTGGAGTATATCTGCAGAGAAGGCGAGAATGTGTACTGCCCGACCCTTTGTATCTTCGGTTTTCAGATGGTCAAGGTGGAGACAGACATAGAGATTGACGGAAGTGAATTCATTGCCCATGCGGTGTATTCGGATATCAGGCAGACATCTACCTTTACCTGCGACAATGAGCTGGTAAACAGGCTGGTGCGGAATACTGTGTGGAGCCAGAAGTCCAATTTCGTGGACATTCCCATGGACTGTCCTCAGAGGGAGAGAAGCGGCTGGGCCGGAGACGCAGGGGTATTTGCGGATACCGGTATTACATTGATGGACGGCTATCCGGTATTCAGGCGGTGGCTGGACGAGATGAAGGTAGACCAGTATGAGGACGGTAGGGTTTATAATTTTGCACCCAGGCGGAGTCCCTCCAAGAATAAGTTTGATGAGGCGTATGACGGTTCCTGTGCATGGGGGGATGCGGTCATCATCATTCCCTATGCCATGTATAAGCTGTATGGGGACAAGGATATCCTGGAAGAAAATTATGATATGATGCGTCGGTGGCTGGGGTATGTGGAGAAAAAGGGGCAGAAACACCGCTTTTTCAACCGATTTAAGAAAAATCCCTATAAGAACTATGTGATCGATACGGGAATTCATTGGGGAGAATGGCTTGAGCCGGATATCTCCATGCAGGAATCGGTGAAAGAGATGATGCTCCATGGAGTGCCGGATATCGCCACGGCATACTATGCCTACAGCAGTAAAATGATGGCGGAGATTGCGGGAGTGCTTGGCAGGACGGAGGATGCGGAGCATTATAAACAACTGGCGGAAAACGCCGCAAAGGCATATAATTATCTGGAAGTGAAGAACGGACATATTTCCTCCGACAGGCAGTGCAGATATGTGCGTCCGCTGTACATGGGGATTCTGTCCGAGGAAGATGCAAAGACAGCGGCGAAAGATTTGAATGAGATGGTGATCAGGAACAATTATCACCTGAATACGGGATTCCTGACTACGCCCTGGCTCTGTAAGGTACTGGCGGACTATGGTTATGTGGAGACCGCTTATAGGGTGCTTCTCCAGGAGGACACGCCGGGCTGGCTGTTTGCAGTCAAAAACGGGGCTACCACCATATGGGAGTCCTGGGAGGGGCACTTTGGGGATATCGGTGTTGCCTCCCTGAACCACTATTCCAAGGGAGCAGTGGTTTCCTGGCTGATAGGAGGAATTTGTGGCATCCATGTAAAGGGACAGGAGATTACAATTCAGCCCAGACCCTGCAGACTCATGGGCTATGCGGAGAGCAGCTTTGATTCCCCTGCGGGAATGGTGAGGAGCCGTTGGGAGTACAGGGGAGAGCAGGTGGAATATACGGTGGAGATACCGCCCAACACAAAAGCAAGATTTATCGCGCCGGACGGAAAAGAGCAGGAATTGCAGGTGGGACAGAACAAACTATTGGTATAAATGCAAAGGAGGAGGTTGGGATGCGAATATTGAATTTTGGGTCGCTGAATCTGGATTATGTCTATCAGGTAGAACATTTCGTTCAGCCGGGAGAGACATTAGCTGCCAGGGAACAGAAGATGGCTCCCGGTGGCAAGGGACTAAACCAGTCTGTTGCTCTGGCAAAAGCAGGTGCGGAGGTATTTCATGCAGGCTGTATTGGAATTGGCGGAGAGATGCTTCAGGCCCTGCTGGAAGAAAACGGTGTACACACAGAGTATCTTTGCAAGGTAGACGGATTGCAGGGAAATGCTATGATTCAGGTAGACAGCACGGGAGAAAACTGCATTATACTCTATGGCGGCTCAAACCGGATGATTACAAAGGAACAGATTGATGAGACCCTGGAGCACTTCTCGGCAGAAGACTGGATGGTATTGCAAAATGAGGTCAGCAATCTGGAATATATGATTGATAAAGCAGCTAAAAAGGGAATGAAAGTGGTTTTGAATCCGTCTCCCTTTGAAGCCTTTCTTGAAAAACTGGATTATAATCAGATATCATGGCTTTTAGTAAATGAGGTGGAGGCGCGGCAGCTTACCGGAAAAACGAAAGCGGATGCGGTCTGGAATATTTTGCATGAGAAATATCCCGGATTGTGTCTGATCATGACCATGGGTGCAGATGGGGCTTATTGTTTTACATCGCAGGAAAGTATATATCAGGAGGCTTTTCCAGTAGAGACAGTGGATACTACAGCAGCGGGAGATACCTTTACCGGGTATTTTCTTCAGGGAATGACTAAAGGGCTTCCCTTGAAGGAATGCATGGAGCAGGCGGCAAAGGCATCTGCAATCTGTGTCTCAAGAGAGGGTGCGGCAGGAGCGATTCCAACGAAAGCAGAAGTGAAAAATCTTAGTAGTAGAGAAGAGTTGGATGATGTCACAAGGACTGATGCTGAATGAAAACCCTAATCCCCCAGCTATGCTGGGGAGAATAGAGTAAGCGGAGAGGATATCATAAAAAAGCCTCCTGTGATACAATGAGTAAGGTGTCGCAAGCCAAACTCAAAGAACAGGAGGCGTCCACATGGACAAGAAAAGTTTATCACATACTACATGGAAATGCCAGTATCATATTGTTTTCATCCCCAAATACAGAAAAAAGAGTGTTACTGATCATATCCCTGATGAAAAATGAGGTAAAGGGCTGTCTGGGATGCAATGCCTGCCGGTGTGGGAATAGAAAATTTTTCCATCTGTGCGGCTGCGTCAATGACAGGCATGATATCAGTGCCCTGGCGGCGAAATTCTAATATCAGAAATACAAAGCGCATATTTTAAGGAGGCTGTAGATTTCACCCGCACAGATGGAAAGCTATACTATGGCACAATATGCTGATTGTTGCTGCGATAACGTTTTCTGTCCAAAGCGTAAATACGATAATGTCTCGGGAGAGTTTATCGATTTTAAGCAGATTTCATGCCGGATATATAGCATTCGTACAGGTACATATTTTTACAGACAGTCTCTATAAATTCATCGTTATAGAAGGATTTCTTATGCGTAAGGTGGCAGTCCGCCTTGCTGTCCACAATGTGGGAGATCAGGTCAAAAAAAGCGGCGTGGCTTAATCGGCAGGTTCCGTCTTCCTCCCTGCGGTAGATCAGGACCTCATCCTCCAGGAAGCAGACCGCGTCTCCCCATGCCGCGTCTCCCCTGTCCTTTGGCGCGCTCAGGAGGAAATTAAAATGCACCATGGTATTGGTCGCCTGTGTCAGACGGCGCAGGGCCGTTTCATCATACGCGTACAGCTCGCTGAGCGCTTCCGACGCCTTCTTTGCGTCGATCGGTTTCCCCTGTTCTGCCTTGCGGAGCACCTCAAGTTTTCCCGCGCTTCGTTCCGGCAGGGGGAACAATTCACGGAAATAGGCCTTTTCTATCTGCTGCTCCTTCCATGCCAACTCCTTTTGGTAGCGTTTCTCGTACTCTGTGAAGTACAGGTCGGTCTTAAGCCACGCAAGCAGCTCTTCCTCAAAAGGCGAACTGCCGTCAAACTGGCTGCGCACTTCCCGCCACCCATAGTATTCCAGATACCTGGCCCAGGAGCTGACGTAACCGCCATGGCGCGGATGCAGCACCCAGTCGCGGAAACTGTTCTGGAAGCTGCGGCTGCACAGGAGCTTTTTCCAGTCCCCTGCAGAACCATATCGTGCCTTCAGGGCGCTGAAGCGCTGCAGATGCGGCACATATCCGTATTCATGGACGGAATGCCCTTCTCCCGTATGGTCCAGCGCGTCCACGAACGCCTGGAAAAATTCCTGCCGCTTCCGGCGCAGATGGGTGTATTCCTGCATTTTCGACGTCAACTGCTGTGAAAACAAAGGCTGAGGCAGGCTGCAAAGGCTGCGGAGGGCAAATTCCGTATCGGAATCAGGAAGGGAGGACATCAGCAGCCATTGCTCCGCCATGTCCGGAAAGCCCTCCGCAAAGGCGGCCTGCTGTTCTTGGTCCCCCGTGCCCTGCCAGAGGCAGCATGCTTCCCGGCAGAAAGAAAAGAAGCGGCATTCTTCTTTCAGGTCAGGCCAGCACTGGAGATCCTGCGCATACTCCCGGTGATTGGGGTGTGCGGCAAGCAGCTCTTTCATACGGACATATTCGCTTTCCGCCCCAGGCGATGCCGCCAGCTTCGCCTGCCTGTCGGCAGCCGCCGTACCGTCTGAATCCGTGAAAAATCCATATGCAGTGCACAGGGCAAAATACAGATCCTGCCCTATCCCTTCCGGACGAACCTGGCTTTCTTTCTGCAGGAAGCCGCAAAGCCCTGCCAGGACTTCCGGGCTGTACTGCATTTGCAAAAAAACCGGGTGGCAGATAACGGACAGCCAGCTGCGCTCTTTCCACTCTTCCCATAAAATGTGCAGAAAGCGTTTTTGCTTCCCTGGCCGATTCCTCTTTGACACATTTGTTCCGCTTTCTGTCCCTGTTTCTTCCTCATGATATTTATGGCAGATAAGCCGCAGAAGCTCCCGCGACTGGCGTTTTTCCGGGTTTGGCAGAAAATGTTCGGCCCATCTTTGCATGATCACATGCACATTCTGCAGAGATTGCAATACTTTTGAAAATATTATCATAAAACCTCCCAACATGTCCTGCACGGTACCGTTACTCATTTCCGGGGCTGCTTTTTCGACTTGTCGAGACAGCATCCACAGACCAGCTCTGCCTTTCCGGGCAAACAGCTCTTGAATCGTTCTTGTCTTCCTGCAATCGAGTGCGGCGCAAAGAACCCCCTTTCCTATTGTAGCACATTTTCTCCTAAACTCCAAAAAAGCAGCAGTTTTTAAAGACATATTGTTTTGGATTGTGTTACTTTTCACGGCTTCGCCGTTCAAAGCAACTAGAACAAAATTATTTCTGCAATATTGAACCTAAATATGCAATATCTATGCGTTTGAAAATGATATGATAACTTCATCGAAGGTGTGAGATTATCACTGAAAAATCTGATGATGTTGTAGTGCAGGAAAGGCAGGAGGAAGATGAAAGAAAACAAAGGTTTCTTAAGCGGCGGTCTGTTTGATAAACACTTTATGGACAGCAAAGTTACTACCAGGTCAGTGACCAAAAAGGAGTTGATCCTGGGTCATGTGATAGGTCCTCTGGGTCTGATTATGCTTATTAATACCATTGCATCGCTGCTGGAAATTTATATTATGAAGCAGATGTCTGTGGCAGTGGGCGGTGACGTGACTGGGGATGTCTATAAAAATCTGGGTACAATTTACTACTGGATGGCATTGGGAACGCGGCTGGCGGCTATGCCTATGGGACTTGTTACCGGCTATCTGATGCAGCATACCAACTCACGTCAGGGCCGTATGCGTCCTTGGTATTTGGTCTTTGGATTTGTGGCGATTTTTACAGGGATTCTTATGTTTGTGAAGCCGGTTCCCAGCTCGGAGAATGGTTATTGGGTGTATTTTTACATAACTTATGTGGTGTATTCGCTGTTGGGTACAGCCTTTTATTATTTGTTTAATAACAATATCGTCTCCCTGACATCCCGCAATATTGTGGATCGGGAGAAAGTGGCTTATGCCAGAAAGCTAAGCTGGACGTTGATTTCCGGCACTCTGATCGGCATGGTAATTAACAGTGTGCTGCTTCCCTACGTCATCCAGCCGGATGAGACATTAAATTCCTTCTGGATGCTTATCTGCGGTATGACAATTTTGGCAGTTCCATTGCTGCTGATAGAATATTTTTACACCCGTGAGCGTGTGGTGGAGGATGTTCAGGAAACAACAGGAAATGCCAACAATATTCCTATACGGGAACAATTCAAGGCGCTGTTTCATGATAAATGCTATGTTTTACTTTTAATTACTGCTACCGTTGGCTCGCTGGCGGACAATTTCCGTGGAACCAACGTACAGTACTATTTTGTGTCTTATGTGCTGGATGGTATCCACAATCCATCGCTTTTCATGATTTATTCCATTTTGACAGGGGTGCCGCTGGGAGTCGGTGCTTTTGTAATCTACCCAATCACGAAGAAATTTGGTATCCGAAATACGACTCTTGTGGGCTACAGTATCGTAAGCATTGCAAGCCTTTTGGGGCTTTTCTTTCCCACCAGTATAAGTGTTGCTTATATTGCGGGCTTTTTAAAACAGTTGGGATATATTCCGGCGGCCTATATGCTGGGTGCTTTGACTGTATCCTGTTTTGACAGTGTGGAGCATCGTTCCGGATATCGTCTGGAGGGGCTGATTGCAGTAGGCATTGTGGGGACTTTGCAGCAGGTGCTTTATGCACCTGTAGCCGGATTGTATGAAAAGATTTTGACACTGGTTGGTTTTGATGCCAACAGCGCCGGTTCCCAGCCCGCCATGGCTCTGACAATTCTTGGTATTGCATTTTACGGAATCGAATTCTTATGTGCCGGAGTGAATGTATGCATTCTTCCGTTCATTGATCTGGAAAAGCGTCTGCCCGGGATTAATGCAGACCTTCTGGAACGTAAGCGGAAGGCGGTACTGGCCAGAGGCGAAGAGTGGATTGATCCGGAGGAACTGGAACGTCAGGAAAGGGAACGTTTGGAAAAAGAAGCGGAGGAAAATCGCATCCGCGACCTGAAAGAGCGATGCGCTGGAAAAGGTTTGGATTTTGAGATAGAAAATGAAAAATACCTGGCAAGAAAAGTAGAAAAAGAGCGCAAGGCAAAGCAAAAACAGGACAGAAAGGCATCGGGAAGCCGCAGGGAACAGGAATAGTCAGTGAGGAGCCATGATCCGAAGTAAATTGGAGAAACGATTCAGTATTTGTGAACCTGAAATACCTGATGCTTTTTGCGGTATTTCATAGGTGTTATGTCATATTGTTTTTTGAACAGATTTTGGAAATGGGCCTGGTTGGAAAAGCAAAGATAATTGCTTATTTCAGCCAGGCTCTTGTTGCTGTAGGCAAGGAGGCTTTTGGCCTCCTCCAGTTTGCAGCGTGTAATGAACGTGCCCATCGTAAAGCCCAACTCCTTTTTGAACTTTTTGGTGGTATAGGAGACGCTCCTATGGATATGCTCCGCCACATCTTCGACTGTTATGGCGGAATTCACCTGGCTGCGTATGAAATTAATGCAGTCATAGCTCTCGGAAGAGAGTCCCAAGGGCACTTTGTATTCGGCGGTCTTCTGGCACAGATCCATTAACATTGCATATTGCAAAGATTGAATGGTGTCTATGGACTGCATTTTCTCACATTCCTGTATATAGAGATCCATTAGCTGATAAGCTCTTTCCGAATCCATGCCGCCTGGAATGGTGCCAAGCACTGTTGCTTTTGCGGCAGTGGAGATGAAGAGATTCTTAGCCTGCCTTAAGGGTGTTTGAGCCAGTTTTCCATCATAGATTCCGTTACTGTGGGAAAGAAGGGCGTTTTTTAGGGATTCTGGGTTCCCTTGTCGAATGGCGGCATATACTTCCTGTTCCACGTGGCAGCTCTTGTGGAGTCGTCCTTGCTCCAGGTTTTCTGCGATTGACTCAATATACTGTTCTTCCCGACGAAAATGGTACTCCGATTTTTGCATCATTAGTTCTGAGACTGACATCTTCTTTCCGTTCACACACTGGTGAATAAACACAAGATGCCTGCAGAACTGCATATGGGAGAGCGGAGGGATGGAACACAAAGCCTCAGCAATTTCTTCCTTGAGACTGATTGGGGATGCGCATTCGTGCATATATCTGCGGATTAATTCATCATTGGGAGGAAAGGGAAATGCCGGCCCCAGCATGATATAGTCGCCGGTAGCCTCGATCATAACCGAGCCGTATACGATGTCGGGATCCTGAGCACGGAATTCCGGATTGAATTCGCTGGGATATAACCCGATTGGATTTGCGGCAGGTATGCCCAGCAGATCCCCCAGCGAGGAATAGAGTACCTCATTGTCATTGATGATATTGATCGGGAGATTCGTGACAGCAAAGTAGTTTTTGCAGAAAGTAATGTAATCCATAAAGTATCTCCTATTGAGCCAAGGCTTCATATCGCACAGTTTTTAATATTGGGTGGTATAGGAAAGTGCTATCAGCATAATTTCAACAGCTTGCGAAATTAAGGATACCATATTGCCGGAATGATGAAAAGACAAAAAACTGAAATATAAAATTTTGAAACGAATTATACAATAAATTTTCTCCCGGGTGTGGTATTTCATATATGTGCATAAAGATTTTTAACTGATTCATCAATAATCTATGAACAATATATTAAGAAGGAGGATATCGTTTTATGAAGCAGAATATCAGGATTCACAAGGCAGAACCGAACAGGGGAGTGCTCAATTACTCTCATTTATTGGATGCTCCTGCCGGAAAGCATGGATTTGTAAAGAGCAGGAGAGGACATCTTTACTTTGAAGATGGAATGAGGGCCAGGTTCCTTGGATTTAATGTGGCGGCCCGGTCAAATACACCGGATCATGAGACGGCAGATAAGCTTGCGGAGCGGTTTGCCAGCATGGGAGTCAATATTATCCGTCTGCATGCGGCAGATGCGCCTATTGGGGAAGAAGCACGGAGCTGGAGCAGTTGCAAGGAAGCGCCTCTTTTGGACTATCTGAGCGGCAGTGGGAGGAAGTTTCATAAAGAGGGGCTTGATAGATTTGATTATTTTGCGGCGAAGCTGAAAGAAAAAGGTATCTACCTTCATATCGATTTGATCGTGGCAAGAGATTTTGTGGAGGGAGATGGTTTGGACTATCCGGGCAATGCAGGATCCTGTCTGAAACGTTTTACCCTGTACAATGAGCGCATGATTGAGCTGCAGAAGGAATATGCGAAAGAACTTTTGTGCCATGTGAATCCCTACACAGGGCTGGCGCTCATTGATGATCCGGCAGTGGTTACGATCCAGATCAATAATGAGGACTCCGCAATCAAGGGAACCATGGATTCGGACGGAAGAGAAGAGCTGCAGCCATATAGGGACGAAGTGCAGAGGCGGTTCAATCATTACCTGCTGATGAAATACGATACCAGGGAACGGTTGAAGGAAGCATGGACCAGCGAGGGAATCTGTGCGCTGGGGGAGGATGAAGATCCTGCGGCAGGCACTGTCCGGAGCGTAGAGGGAGGTTTTTACCAGCCAGTGAACGATCCGACAGGAGAATGGGCTTCTGCCTGCAGTCCGGCCCGCTATGCGGACTTTATGGACTTCGGAATCCAGATGAACCGCAGGTTCTATCAGATGATGAAGGACTATCTCCACTCTCTGGGGGCGAAGGTGCCTGTTGTGACCAGTAATCTGATAGCAGGTGCGGCTGATGTATATGGACATTCAGATGGGGATCTGATGGAGAATAACAGCTATTTTAACCATCCGCTGCTTCCGATTCAGAACAATACTTATATTGTGCCGGGGCCTGCGGAATATGTGTCCGTGAATCCTCTGGTTATGCAGAAAGGGATTGGCGCCATGGCCACAACCCTTTTGAGCCTTGCTTCTGTTGCCATTGTGGAAGGAAAGCCGTTTATGCTCAGCGAATGGAATGAATACGGGGAACATCCTTTCCATTCCACAGCGCTTGTACACACGGTTGCCTATGCATGCCTCAATGACTGGGATGGGCTGATTCTTTATAATCATCACACATCAGAACATTGGGATGACCAGCCTGCAGATGAAATTTTAAGTGTTTTCGATGTCTATAATGATCCGGCTGTTATCTGCCAATGGGGATTCATGGCCAGCATTTTCCTGAAAGGCCTGGTATCAACAGCCGGAAACCGGGTGGATGTGGTTTATACACAGAATGATTTGCGCACTCTGCCTGATTTCCACGCAATGCCTGCCACTTATCTGCCCTATGTGACGGCCATGCGCAATGTGTTTCTGGATGGCGGCGAGACTTATCAGGGTGATGCGGAAGTGGCGGTCAACGCAGGTTTTTTCAATGGAGCTGATTTGAGTGAGGCGAAACATGGTGTTTACTATGCATGGTCTCCTTATCGGGATGCAATGAGACGCTTCAAGGAGGAGAACCGTCTGAAGAGGGCGGCGGAAGGAACAAGGGAGCTTCAGGACGGCGTTCATCTGGGAAATCAGGCATTGGTGTTCGATGATATTGCAGGGATTGCGGGCGATGGCGATTACCGAACATTTGCTGCCCTGCTTGATCAGGCGATGAAAGAATGGGGCGTGCTGGCAGAAGATGCCGGGCTGGTTGACGGGAAATTTATTTCCGATACCGGGGAAATCGTATTTGACCCCGATCATTCGAAGTATATGATACAGACTCCTTACTGTGCATATTTCAGCGGTTCCCCGGAGGAAAAAATCGTGTTTTCGGAGAGGATTACTGTACGGCCCCGGAACGAGAGGATTACGCTTGCCCTGATTCCCATAGGGGATGCCGTCCTTGAGGATGCGTCTGAATATATGCTGACTGCTATGGGTACCAGCGGAATGGACGAGACCACCTTTGGAAAAGGACCGGAGATAATGGGAATGCCGTTTGCAGCGGTAACCTTCCAGGGAAAACTGTACGTTGAGACCATGGAGGGCGCTGTATGCGTAAAAGCAAAGGAAGCAGTCCTCAAAATTCTGAATCCGGTGGGAGAAGTGCTCTCGGAGATCAAAGGGGAGAGGATCGGAGAAGAAATCTGCTTCACACTGAAAGGGGATGTACCGGGCGTACAATATCATTTGACGACAGAAAGATGACGTTGGCTTTGAGGGTGTTAGGAGGTTGTATTAGGTAATGAGATATCAGAGGGAAAACATGGGTAATGGGCCAAAGCAATCTGAAAACAGCAGGATATACAATTTTACACAGGACGGCAATGCCTGTATTATCAAAGAGCCGCGGACACCCAGATATTGGTATAATTACCTGTGGAACGAGAATCGGTATTGTGCACAGGTTTCACAGATTGGCCATGGACGCAGTTATTATCTCAGTGAAAAAGCAGACATGTGCATGATTAATCGAGACGATGCCAGATACATATATCTTCGGGATGAGGAAAACTGTTCCTGCTGGAATATCGGCGAAGGCCCGCTGAATACGGAAGTGGAGGAGTATGAATGTACGCATAGCATCGGCTGGTCCCTGCTACAGTCAAAGTATCAGGGTATACTTAGTTCATGGAGGATTTTTGTACCACGGGAAGGCTTTCATGAAATCTGGAGTCTGAATATCCGGAATACTGGAAGAACTAAGAAGGTATTGAGTATATTTTCGGCGGTAAGTTTTTCCCTGGAGGGTTTTTCTTATCCCAGATATTATGAAATGTATCGGTGCATGAAGACGGATTTTGATAAGGAGATGAATGGAATATATTGCGCGTCTGCCCATCCGTTTGCACCTCATGACAGATATAATGGTTTTTTGGCATCTTCGGAGCCGGTATTTGCCTATGATGGAGATTTGACAAAATTCTGTGGATCTACAAGCACCATTACCCAACTGGATGCCTCTGCCTGTGCGCTGTTCCAACGGCCTGATGTGGTGGTGAAAGGAATGGATTGTACCAATTCTGAGGCGGCATTGTTTATTTTGGGTGGTGTATTGCAGCATAAAATCACTCTGCTGCCAGGGGAATCAAAAGAAATCTGTCTGATATTCGGAATCAGCGAATCTCGCGAGGAAGCAAGAAATGCAGCTTCCGGCATTCGGAATGATAAGGTTGTAGAGCAGGAGTTTCTTAAGACGCAGGAATATTATTATCATAAATATTGCACCCTCTCCGTACAGACACCGGATGAAAAGATTAATCATGTTATGAATAATTGGGTGAAAAAGCAGGTGGATTTTTGTATAGTGGGGAAGAAGGGGGTCAGAGACAATTTACAGATTGCGGTAGCCTTACTGAATTACAGGCAGGATAAAGCAAAGGAGGAAATATTGGAATGTCTGAGCCACCAATTTCAGGACGGTCATGCGGTTTTGACCTGGTATCCCTATGATGATACCAGGTACTCGGATCAGCCCTTCTGGATTATATGGGCTGTCTGCCAGATGGTCAAGGAAACAGGGGACTTTTCAGTGCTGGACCAAAGCATACCATGGCAGGACGGTGGGGAAGCTACGGTTCTGGAACATATAAAGGCGGCGGTAGACAGGCTGATTGCGGATAAGGGAAGAAACGGGTTGGTACGCATTTATTTTGCGGACTGGAACGATGCGCTGAATATCACTACGGATCCGGAAGCGGAATCCGTCATGCTGTCCCACCAGTTCTGTCTGGCACTCAGGGAGCTGGAAGCGATGATGAGGAAATACGGAGACGAGGCTTATGCCGAAATCATCTCAGAGGAATATAAAACCTTGAGGGACAGCATTAATGAGAAGGCATGGGACGACGGCTGGTATATGAGGGCCTTGAGTCCGGTGGAAAATATCGGCTCTAAAGACAGCGCAGGTAGTAAAATCTACCTGAATGCCCAGATTTGGGCGGTGCTGGGGGATGTGGTGGATGAATCAAAACAGCCTATGGTGCTTCAGGCAGTGGATGGTATGGAGCATGATTTTGGATTTCCGCTGAATATGCCGCCGTATTCCGAATATTCGCCCAACGTGGGAAGAATGTCGGGCATGATGCCGGGCCTGTTTGAAAATGGCGGCGTGTACTGCCATGCAACAGGCTTTAAGATTTTAATGGACTGCAAGGCCGGACGGGGAAACAAAGCGGTGGAGACTTTGAAAAAAATTATGCCGGACAGCGAAAAAAATCCATCGGTACAGTCAGGGGCGGAGCCTTATGTGTTTACAAACTGCTATTCTACCAATCCGGGATATTATGGAAAATCTTATCAGTCATGGACAACCGGCACTTCCGCATGGTGTCTTATGGGGCTTTATGAAGGAATCATGGGGATAAAGCGCGACTATGACGGACTGAAGGTAGAACCTTGTTTTCCAGCCGATTGGGAATATGCGGAGATGACAAGGCATTTCAGGGGAGCTGATTACCATGTGGTTATAAAAAAACCCGGCCATGTGGAAAATGGAATAGCTGAGATCACGGTGGATGGGGTAAGTATTATCGGGTTGATTCTGCCGGATTTCAGAGACGGCAGGCGGCATGAGGTGGAAGTGACCTTGAAGGGGAGGGCTGTTTGATATGAGATTATATGATATATGCGTAGAATACAGGAAGGAGCCTGTGGGACTGTCCGTGAGGAGGCCAAGGTTTTCCTGGAAAATCGAATCAGAAGAATGTAATGTTAAGCAGACAGCGAGGCGTTTACAGGTATTCTCTGAAGAAAGAACGGTGTGGGACAGCGGCTGGAGAAAGGATGCCAATTCTGTCCTGATTCCTTATGAGGGAGAAAAGCTTGAAGAAGAGAAGGAATATCAGGTCAGTCTTGCCGTGGAAGATAATTACGGGAATCTGGCGGAGGACAGCACTGTTTTTACCACGGGAATCTTTGAAGCGTCGCACTTGCAGGCAAGGATGATCACACATGATTTCAGCGATGAAGAGACAGCCTGTCCAGTATTCTACAAATTTTTTCCTGCGGCAAAGCCGGTGGTGAAAGCCTGCCTCTATGCAACGGCACATGGCGTCTACGAAGTACATATCAATGGAAAGCGTGTTGGGGAGGATTATATGTGCCCGGGCTGGACAGGCTACCATAAGCGGCTGCAGTATCAGTACTATGACATTTCCGAATATCTGAAAACGGAAAACTGCGTGGAAATGACAGTCGGCAATGGCTGGTACAAAGGGATTCTGAGCTTTGACTGCAAACCGAACCGCTATGGAGACAGAGTGGCAGCTTTTGCGGAAATACATATTACTTATGAGGATGGCAGCAGGGAGGTAATCGCAACAGATACGGACTGGAGGGTCAGAACCGGGCAGATAAGGTACAGCGAGATTTATATGGGGGAAACCATTGACACGGACAGGGAAGAAATCAGGGAAGGCACGGTGTCACTTGCAGAATTTGATCCATCAGTCCTTGTTCCGCAGGAAAATGAACCCGTGCGTGTCACGGAGCGCATTATGCCGAAAAAAATATTTACGGATCCAAAAGGAAACCGGCTGGTGGATTTTGGGCAGAACCTGACCGGATTAGTTGAAGTAAAGATAAAAGGCGAAAGGGGGCAGAAGGTTACGGTTCGCCATGCGGAGACCTTGGATCAGGATGGAGTATTCTACCCGGATACGCTGCGCACGGCCATTTCTTTAGATACCTATGTCCTGAATGGGGAAGATCAGATTCTGATGCCGCATTTTACTTTCCATGGTTTTCGCTACATTGCGGTGGAAGGACTGGAAACGCTGATGCCGGATATGTTTACGGCCTGTGTAATGCATTCGGATATAAAGAAGACAGGGAGCTTCCACTGCTCCAATGAGGCGATCAACCGGCTTCAGAGCAATATCGAGTGGGGGCTTCGGGGTAATTTCTTCGATATTCCATCGGACTGCCCGCAGAGGGATGAACGCCTTGGCTGGATGGGAGATGCACAGGTATTTTCATGGACTGCGGCGTTTAACCGGAATACGGCTTTGTTTTTTACCAAATGGATGAGAGATGTGGCGGCTGCCTCTTCCCTGGAGGAGGGCGTTCCACATATCGTGCCGGATATTCAGGGAACATACAGCTCCGCCGCGTGGAGCGATGCGGCGGTCATCATTCCATGGGTGGTATATCAGACCTATGGGGATGTACGGATTCTGGAGGAATCCTGGCAGTGTATGCATGAGTGGGTGGATTATATCCGAAACAGGGCAAATAAGAACGGCCTGTGGATGACAAATTACCAGTATGGGGATTGGCTGGCGCTGGATCGGGAACAGGGCAACGGCAGCGTAGGGGCTACGGACGTTTATCTGGTCGCAAACGCATGCTACATCTATGTGACAAATTTGGTGGCAAAGACGGCGAAAGTCCTTGGGAAAGAAGAGGAAGCGGCCTATTATGAAAAAATATATGCGCAGACGCTGGAATCCTTCCGGGAAGAATATTATACTGCCCGAGGCCGGATTGTCAGTGAGACGCAGACAGGGTGTGTGCTTTCTCTTCACTTCGATCTGGCCCGGGAAAAGGACAGGGGCAGGATACTGGATGCCCTGCTTACCAACCTTGAGAATCATAAAAACCATCTGACCACCGGATTTGTAGGAACGCCTTATCTGTGCCATGCACTGTCGGATAACGGTGCGCATGATATGGCGGGCATCCTGTTCATGCGGGATGATTACCCGTCATGGCTGTATGGGGTAAAAATGGGTGCAACTACCATGTGGGAACGCTGGGATGCCATCAGGCCGGACGGGTCAATGCCTCATCCGGGACAAAATTCCATGAACCATTATGCATATGGGGCGATTGGGGATTGGATGTACCGCAAGATTGGCGGCATCAACCAAATGGAGGCCGGTTACCATAAATTTTATATAAGGCCTATGTTCGTGCGGGGCATTGAAGAGGTCAGGACAGAGTTGGAAACACCCTACGGAAGGATTGTTTCCGCATGGAGCTGCCGAAATAGAAAGATTCGTCTGGAGGTCACTGTGCCCGCAAATACATCCGCAGTGATTTACCTGCCGGAGAAAGAGGGGGCGCTGGAGGTAGGATCCGGCGTTTATGTATACGAATATGACACGGAGACCAGTCTGAAGGAACTCCGGTTCACCCTCGACAGCACTCTGGGGGAGATCATTGCGGAGCCGCTCGGGAAACAGCTTCTTGATCAGATGGTGCCGGAATTGATGGCAAATCCCATGATTGAGTATGCAAAAAACATGACTCTGGCAGAGGGGATCAGTTCCGCCCCGGAGATCCGCGCCGTTTATGAAGCAGTGCTTAAGGCGCTTAACGGGCAGGGAATGTAAAAGAAAACGTGAAAAAGAAATATGGTATGATTCTGGAATTTGATGAATGAGGAAAAGAGGACTTAGCACATGGAAAAGCAATATTTGGACATCACAAAAGCGCCGCAGGAACGCGCAGCGGCGCTTTTAGAGGAAATGAGCCTTGAGGAGAAGATGGCTCAGGTCAACTGCATTTTCCCTTTCGGAGAGCAGTACGATGATATGGGGAAGATTTCGGAGAGCACTTCTCTTGGAATCGGTGAAGTCAGCACTCTGGAGGTGCGCCGGATAGAGACACTGGAGGAAGCAGCAGGGTGGCAGAGGCGTGTGCAGAAAATTGTGATGAAAAACAGTCCCCATCACATTCCAGCCATTTTTCATATGGAAGGGCTGTGCGGTGCATTTATTCAGGATACCACAAGCTTTCCGGCCGGCATAGGAAGGGGCTCCGGCTTTGATCCGGAACTAGAGGAAAAGATTGCGGAAATCGTCAGCAGACAGGAAGCGGCCTGCGGCATCACACATGTGCTGGCTCCGGTTTTGGATATTTCCCGCGATTCCCGCATGGGCCGTCAGGGAGAGACTTATGGTGAGGATCCGGCGCTTGCCTCTGCAATGGGAGCGGCTTACACCAGAGGAATCCAGAAGGGCGAAAACGCAGGAAGAAGGACGGAGAGCGTGGCCAAGCACTTTCTGTCATTCCACAATTCACAGGGCGGTATCCATGGGACCCACTCTGATACACCGTCCCGGCTGCTGCGGGAAATATATGCCAAGCCGTTTCAGGCGGCCATTGCGGAATCCGGATTGAAAGGAATCATGCCCAGCTATAATTCCATTAACGGTGAGCCTATGTCTGCATCCTATACGCTCTTAAAGACACTTTTACGGGATGAGATGGGATTTGAGGGGATTTGTATCAGCGATTACGGTGCAATCAGCGGAGTGCACCATGTACAGCACGTTGGGGAAAGTGAGGCGGAGGCCGGGCTTCTTTGCATGGAGGCGGGCCTGGATGTGGAGATGCCCAGCACTGCCGGCTATGGGGATGAACTAAAGAGAAAATTTGAAAGCGGAGAAACAGATCCGGCGCTGCTTGACAGGGCTGTGCTGCGAGTCCTTACCGCAAAGTTCCGCATGGGGCTTTTTGAACATCCTTATGCCCTTGAAGGGAAAGAACTGAAGGAAGCGGTGTGCCATGAGAAAGACAGGGAGGTATCCTTACAGTCGGCAAAGGAATCTCTGGTGCTGTTAAAAAATAATGGGATTCTGCCGTTGAAAGGCGATAAGAAGAAAATCGCTCTGATTGGGCCTCATGCGGATTGCGCAAGGAAATTCTTTGGCGGCTATACCCATATGTGCATGATGGAATCCACTTACGCAATTGCAAATTCCATTGCCGGGGTGAGCGGTGTAGTTCAGGCGGATGCTGATAAGATTAAAACGATTCCAGGAACCAATATTCAGTCTGATGAGACGGAAGAGTTTGATGCGATACTGCGCCGTCAGAAGCCGGAATGTAAAAGCCTGCTGGAAGAGATGAGAAGTCGGATGCCGGAAATGGAAATCATTTATGCCTACGGATATCCAATAGCCGGTGCGGATGAATCCTGCTTTGAGGAAGCGCTG
Source organism: uncultured Lachnospiraceae bacterium (assembly GCA_947177445.1). Lineage (GTDB taxonomy): Bacteria > Bacillota > Clostridia > Lachnospirales > Lachnospiraceae > Acetatifactor. Next base: position 26,606 of record CAMWUL010000038.1, read on the forward strand.
CGGGCAGTAAAAGAAGCAGATGCGGTTATACTGACCATTGGGGGAAAGCATGGAACCTGTTCCATGGCCTCCATGGGAGAGGGTGTGGACGCAAGCAATATCAACCTGCCGCCATGCCAAGAGACATTTATCAGAAAGGCCGCAGAATTGGGGAACCCCTTGATCGGTGTTCATTTTGACGGAAGACCGGTTTCCAGTGATGCGGCGGATGAATGCCTGGATGCTTTATTAGAGGCGTGGAGCCCTGCGGAAGCAGGGGCGGAGGCGGTAGCCGATGCGCTTTTCGGGAAATATAACCCGGGCGGGAAGCTGCCGGTATCCGTGGCTTACCACGCAGGACAGATTCCGCTTTATTATAACCATCCCAATGGTTCCGCATGGCATCAGGGGGAGAGCATCGGATTTGTAAACTATGTGGATCTGCCTCATACGCCGAGATACTGTTTTGGGTATGGTCTTTCTTATACAACATTTGCCTATTCAGATCTGAAGATTTCGGAGAAGGAGATTGATGCACAGGGGAGCGTGAGAGTTGAAGCGGCGGTGTGCAATACAGGAGAATGCGAGGGTGATGAGGTAGTGCAGCTTTATCTGATCGACAGGTATGCAGGCATGACAAGGCCGGTAAAAGAACTGGCAGGTTTCAAGCGGGTGACGCTGAAGCCGGGGGAGAAAAAAACGGTGGCATTTGAAGTCGCGGCAAGCCAGATGGCATTTCTTGACAGGGATATGCGGTGGAAGATTGAGAAGGGCAGTATCGGCGTGGAGATAGGAAGCTCCTCTGAGGATATCCGGCTGACAGGGGAATATTTGGTAAAAAATGACGGATGGATAGAAGGAAGAAACAGAGCCTTTTATGCCAAAGCGGAAATCAGCGGATAGGAGAGCGGGAGGCGGAAATGGATAGCAGGGCAGTGGCGAAGAAAATCGCGGAGGAAGCAATTGTTTTATTGAAAAATGAGGAGCATCTTCTTCCCTTTTTCAAAGGTCAGAAAGCAGCCTTTTTTGGAAGAGCTCAGATTGATACTATTTATTCAGGGAATGGTTCGGGAGCAGCCCATAAGTCGGGGTGTAAAAATATATTGGAGGAATGCGAAAAGAGGGGGATTTGTGCGGAACCTGGTTTGAAGGAATATTACAGGGGACGGATCTTGGAGGAAGAGGTCACAAAAGAGGATGAATTCGACTGGGCTGATATCGGCAAAGTGATTACCAGCGGCATCATGTATGAAATTTTCGGAAAGTACCATGCGCCCATAGAAGAATATGAGATATCGGAAGAACGGATGGAGGCGGCAAGACGGTATACGGACACAGCGGTCCTGGTGCTGGGGAGGAATTCCGGCGGTGAGGAATGTGACAGACGCTTGCAGGGTGATTACTATCTGACCGAGTCAGAAAAAATTCTGACAGGGCAGGTGTGCGGAAGCTTTGAGAAGGTAGTTCTGATCTTTAATACGAATGGGCTGATTGATTTTTCATGGGCAGAGGGGTATCCTCAGATTAAGAGTGTGTTGTTTGCGGGAATCTTGGGGGAGGAAGGGGCTTCTGCACTGTCGGATATTCTTACAGGCAGTGTCTGTCCGTCCGGCAGGCTGGCATTTACCATTGCGGCACATTATGAGGATTATCCGGCGGCTGATCACTTTTCATGGGATAAGGAAAACGAAGAAAGTCTGCTTACCTATGAAAGCTATGGGTTGAGCGCAGAGGAAAACGGCAGTACAGGGTTTGCAAAGAGCCCGGTTACTGTTTACTGGGAAGATATTTATGCCGGATATCGGTATTTTGATACGTTTGGAAAAGAACCTCTCTATGCGTTTGGGCATGGGTTGTCCTATACGGAATTTGAGATACAATATTCCGGTGTGGCAAAGACGGCGGGTGGCGTAGAAATAAGGATTCTCGTAAAAAATACGGGGAATACGGCAGGCAAAGAGGTTGTGCAGTTGTATCTGGCGAAGGGCGGCAGGGTTTTGCAGCATGCCCGCCAGGAGCTGAAAGCCTTTGAAAAGACTGGGATATTAAAGCCCGGTGAGAAAGAGGAAATATGCCTGTCTGTTCCGTGGAGGGAATGGAGCTGTTATGATGAAAGGCAGGCTGCTTACCTGATTTGGAAAGGAGACTATCAAATTCTGATTGGGAATTCGTCAAGGAATACGAAGAACGTGGTGTGCGTCCGGGTCGTGCAGGATATTTTCTTAGAGCAATGCAGGAATTTACTTAGGATTCAGGAATGCAACCAGGGAAAGCTAAAATTTCTTATATATTCCGGTGAAATGCCGGAGGCATGCCCGGATGTGCAGGAGATTTTCCTATATCCTGAGGATGTTCGGAGGACAGGTGCGGATGGGGCTCCGGATGCCTGCAGTGCCAGGGAAAGGATAAAGGACTTGTCGGTGGAGCAGCTCGCAGCGCTCTGCGTGGGATATGGCCCAGGCATGCCGTTCTCCGCTTTCAGGGATGGCAGTGATCCGGAAACGATTTACGATGAGGAGGGAAAACCGCTTACAACAAACAGCCATCCGGCCGGATATAATGGTTATGTATCACCGGCAATTAAAGCTGCAGGAATTTATTCTGTGTTATATAAGGACGGACCTGCGGGAATTGGTGAAATGGCGTGGCCATCAGAAATGCTGACGGCCTGTGCCTTCAACAAAAAAATCTGGTATGATTTTGGGGACGCTGTGGGATACGAATGTGAGAAGCAGCAGGTGGATGTCTGGCTGGCGCCTGCCGTGAATCTGCACAGGCATCCTTTGGGGGGAAGAAGCTTTGAGTATTTCTCGGAGGATCCCTATTTGACCGGCATATGTGCCTGTGAGATTGCCAAAGGTGTGCAGGAAAACCATGAAGTGCTTATCTGTCCCAAGCATTTCGCAGTAAATGAGCAGGAGACTTTTCGAAGGGGGAGCAGCTGCAAAAATTATGATGCGGCAGACTCTATTATCAGTGAACGGGCGGCGCGGGAGCTGTATTTAAAGCCATTTGAGATGCTGGTCAGGGATGCGGGAATTTCCTGCATCATGACTTCTTTCAATAAAATAAATGGTGTGTTTGCCGGAGGGAACACTGACCTTTGCACCCATATCTTAAGAGAAGAGTGGGGATATAGGGGTGTGGTGATCACGGACTGGGGAGATATGGATGTGGTAGTGGATGGCGCGGATGCAGTAACCGCGGGCAATGACATCGTGATGCCCGGCGGACCTCCGGTAATTGCACAGATTTTAGAGGGACACCGGGAGGGCAGGGTATCAAGGGAAAATCTGGAAAACGCAGTCTGCCGTCTGTTGTATATGACGGAGAGAACCCGGCATGGGAAAAAATGTGGCAGCGGCGCGTAGATATCATCTCCTTGAAGCAGAGGGGTATTTGTTGGCAAACTTATCGTTACTTTTCGCGGCCCCTGCCCGAGATAGAATGGCACATCTGCGCATCTAAGTCCCCTGTTTCCCTGAAAAGAAGCGTCATTCCATCTCTTCCTCGCTGATCCTGTGTCGTAGATCCGTTATTTTCTCGTGATATCCTGTGATATCCTCGCTTGCTTCCACAGCTGCGATTGATCCGCTCCTATAGACGACTTTCAGCAGGACAGGGGTAATGATCGTGGTGATCACCACCATGACCACCACCGCCCCCATAAAAGCGCTTCCCAGCAGCCCCATGGCAGCCCCCTTGCTTGCCACGATGAGAGCCACCTCGCCCCTGGACACCATTCCGATTCCGATCCGCATGCATTGGTGTGACTGATAGCCGCACAGCTTTGCCCCCAGGCCGCAGCCCACGACCTTGGTCAGGATCGCCACGATGACCAGTATCAGCGTGAACAGGATGATCATAGGCGTCATCTTCGGAAGCGCCACAGAAAGCCCTATATTCGCAAAGAAAACGGGAG
>CAMWUL010000039.1 GCA_947177445.1 uncultured Lachnospiraceae bacterium
AAACAGCGCACAAAAACACCTCGCGGCCCCTACCCGTGAAAAGTAACGACTTTCAACTTTCATTTATAAATTGCAAATGTGAACAGGACAGTGTATAATGGAACAAAAACGTTTTTTTAATGCTGTGAAATCATTAAGGTGCAGGAGCGGGAAGGTATATGCAAATGGGAAAAATGGGACTGGCGGGGGCCGGCGTATTGATGGCCGCAGCCACATTGCTTTCGGGCTGCGGAAGTGAAGAGCGGAAGGAACGCCCTTTGTCTGTGGAAAACGGAAAAATAGTGGATTACAGAGGGGAGGAGGTCATACTTCGGGGAGTGAACCTTGGAGGCTGGCTGATCCAGGAAAGCTGGATGTGCCCGGTGAACGGAGCGGACAGGGAATGGGCCAATCTGGATACTCTGGAGCTTTTGGAGAGCCGGTTCAGCGAGGAGCAGGTGCAGACCCTGCTGGACACCTACCAGGACAACTGGATCACGGAGGAGGATATCAGAGGAATTGCCGGGCTGGGCTGCAACGTGATCAGAGTGCCCTTCTGGTACAGGAATTTCATGAAGGACGAGCAGGGGACCTGGATCAATGACAATATGGACGAAAATCCCGGGTTTAAGCGTCTGGACTGGGTGATTGAACAGGCGGAGAAGAACGGAATGTACGTTATACTGGATATGCATGGCTGTCCTGGCGGCCAGAGCATGGATCATTGCTGCGGAACGCTGTGCCAGAACAGGCTTTATACGGATGAGCAATGCCAGGAGACTATGGAGAAGCTTTGGATCACCATTGCCGAAAGGTATAAGGACTGCGTAACCGTGGCGGCTTACGACATTATGAATGAACCCCAGAATAACGGAGGATATGAAGGGGAAAACAGCTACGATCCCTGGAATAAAGAGTCCTGGGAGATGAGCAATCAGATTTACGACAGGATGATAAAGGCCATACGGCAGGTGGATGAGGACCATATTATCACGGTGGAGGGGATCTGGAGGATAACCAATCTGCCGGATCCGGAAAAAATGGGATGGACGAATATGATGTACCAGCTGCATCTGTATGATGGAGACGACACCTTCCGGGAGCTGGCGGCGGATCTGGCAAAGAGGTCGGAAAGGTATAATGTGGCGGCGTATGTGGGAGAATTTCAGAACATGCATGGCCTGAAGATCTGCAACGAGTACGGAATCAGCTGGACCACCTGGACATATAAGGGAACCAATGAAGATGTGGCGAACTTTTTCTGGTATTTCGGAAAGCCGGAAAGAGCGGACTGTGCAAATGATTCCTACGAAGAGATTCTTCAAAAATGGGGTGATCCGATCCGGACAGAGCATTTTGCCCAAAAGCTGGCGGTGGTGCGGCAGATTCGGGAGCAGGCGGGTCAGTAAAAGAGAGCCGTAAAAGGAAGGAAGTAAAAGGAAAGAAGTAAAAGGAAAGAAGTAAGATGAAAGAAGTAAGAATAAAGAAGTAAGAGGAAAGAGGTAAACGGAGAGAAGTCAAAGGAGGGACAAGGGCCGTGAAGAGAATTACAATAAAGGATGTGGCGAAGGAAGCCGGAGTATCTATCACCACGGTATCCCATGCGCTCTCCGGCCAGGGAGTTTTGAAGCAGGAGACCAGGGACAGGGTGGCACAGATCGCAAAGCGGATGCAGTATATACCAGACTGGAGCGGCCAGAATTTGAAATCTGCCGAGACGGGTATGCTGGGCTTTTTTACCTCATCCGTATCAGGTTTTTATGGAGTATTGATGGAGGCCATGCACCATGAATGCGGACTTCACGGCTATGAGATGGAGATTTTTGTCATAGAGAGCGGCGAAAGGCTGCTCCAGCTTTTGATGGGAAAGCGGGTGGACGGAGCCGTGGTACTGCACAGCGGACTGAAGGAGGAGCAGGAGAGGTTTTTGTATGATATGGAGTTTCCTGTAGTCTATCTGGACCGGGAGATCCGGGAACGGCATACCTCCAGCGTGCTGTTTGATTCCTATCAGGCGGGCCGTATGGCGGCGGAGTATCTGTATGCCCTGGGACATCGGAGAATTCTGACCCTGCGGGGCGTGGACTGGACCTATGACGGCCTGCAGCGTCAGACAGGCTTTGAGGATTATATGAGAGAGAAGAATTGTCCTGTGGAGCAGGAGTATAACATAAGCGCCCTGTTTAACCGGTTTGTGGCCTATGATGAGATTAAAGCCTTTCTGAAAAAAGGACTGCCGCTTCCCGATGCTGTCTTTGCAGGCAATGACGACAGCGCCTTCGGATGCATCAAGGCCCTGATGGAGGCCGGCTATTCCGTGCCGGAGGATATCAGTGTATTGGGATGCGACGATATTGAGCTGAGTCAATGGTACACACCGGCCCTGACCACCATCCGCACCCACATTACGGAGCAGGGAGGCCTGGCAATCAGAGAGCTGACGGAGCTGCTTTCCGGAAAGAAGGAGGGCCGGATTCACAGGATTAAAGGAGAATTAATCGAGAGAAGCTCCTGCCGCAGGAAGGGCGAATAAGGGAGTATACATTGATTGACAAAAATAAAAATGCCGTCTATAATAAATATATATTTTAGTTTAGCCGGATTTTGAAAATCGGCAGATCCTGACATTGAAAACAAGGAGGGATTGTCATGGCATATATCAAGAGGGCGGCTGAAAACACGATTGCAGGGATATCAAAGATGTTTCCGGTGCTTTTAGTAACAGGTCCAAGACAGGTCGGAAAAACAACTTTACTGCAAAAGCTGGCAGAAGCGGAGAATGAAGCGGGTGAAAAACGTAAGTACGTAACCCTGGACGATCCTGATGCAAGATATCTTGCAAAACGCGATCCGGCCCTGTTTCTGCAAAGATATTCGGCTCCGGTATTGATTGATGAGATTCAGTATGCAACTGAGCTGCTTCCTTACATTAAGATGAGTGTGGATCGTTCAAAACGAAAGGGAGATTTCTGGCTTACAGGCTCACAGGCTTTTCGATTGATGAAAAATGTAAGCGAAAGCCTTGCAGGGCGTGTAGGCATTGTGAGTTTGCCGGGATTGTCTGATGCGGAAATATATCAGATTCCAAGCGAACCGTTTTCTACGGATCCCGGACACTTGATGAATCGCCTGGCTGTGGCAAAACCACGGGGATTAAACGAAATCTATCAGAGAATATTTAAAGGCTCTATGCCGGAGCTCTATGCGGATGAAAATGTTGACTGGGAAACCTATTACCGCTCCTATGTGGATACGTATTTACAGCGGGATATTCGTGATTTGGCACAGGTTGCCGACGAGATGCAGTTTTATAATTTTATGACCATTGTAGCAGCGCATACTTCCAAACCGGTGGTATATGAGGAACTGGCGGGTGCGGCAGGCATATCGGCGCCGACGGCAAAAAAGTGGCTGTCGATTCTGGTGTCGTCACATATTATAGCGCTGGTACAGCCATATCATAACAATATTCTAAAGCGTGTCGTAAAAATGCCGCTGCTTCATTTTTTAGATACAGGTCTGGCGGCGTATCTGTTAAAATGGGGGAATCCGGAGGCTCTGGAAAGAGGCGCAATGTCAGGGGCCATATTTGAAAGCTATGTGTTTTCGGAAATTTACAAAAGCTATTGGAACGCCGGGAAGGAGCCTCCGATTTTTTATTACAGGGACAAAGATCAAAAGGAGATCGACCTGCTGATTTATCAAAACGGGGTACTGTCTCCCATAGAAATAAAAAAAGCGGCGTCACCCGGGAGAGGCGCAATCAAAAATTTTCATGTTTTGGATCCGGTTTGTACAACAAAAGACTTTGGCGGAATGGAGACACTTAAGGCGCAGCTGGGAGCCGGAAGCGTTATTTGCATGGCTTCCGACCTGCTCCCTGTTGATGAGAAAAACTGGTATGTGCCGGTTTGGCTGATTTGAAAAAGCCACCCTCTGCGGAGGGTGGCTTTTTGCAGTATGGCACCATGCGGAGGAAAAGCTTTGGCCAGCGTTTTCCTAAAACGAGTCCGGCAGAACACTTCGTTTCAGACTGGTGTAGGCCAGCAGGATATAAACGGCGTAAATCAGGAAGAAAATACCCAGGGCGGCGCTGATGATCACGGCGGGGCCAAAGGCGCCTGTCATGACTCCCGGCTCCGGAGCCCCGCACAGGTTCAGGATAAAGGGTACTCCGATGAGGATGGGCGGTACTGCGGGCATGGCATAGTATATGGCGAACTGGGTCCGCAGGGTTTTTGACATCTCCCGCCGGTCCATGCCAAGCTTTTGGAGCAGCAGGAACTGGCGCCTGTAATGCGCTGATTCGCTGAGCTGCTGGATGGTGAGAATGGTGGCGGCGGTCATGGTGAGAGCCACGGCCAGGTAGTACAGAGGAAACACGCAGATGGCGGTCTGAGAGGCAATCTCCGCTTCTTCCCTGGCTTTGGTGGTTATACAATCCTGGGGCTCGGTCCAATCCACGATCTCGTTGTGAAGGTATGTCATGGCCTCATACTGGTCCTGAGTCACCGGCACAGCTGTTTTGGCAGCGTAGGCTCTGTGGTGGACGGTCAGACCCTGCACAGCTTCATCCGGAACCACCAGGATATAACCGCGGCCATTGGAGGTCCAGCCGCCCTGAGCCAGATGTTCGGTATAAATGTCTCCCGGGGTCAGAGAAGTATTACCCAGAACCAGGGGCTGTGTGTACTCCTTCAGGCAGGGCTCCAGATAGGTCATGCAGTGGATGAGATACTGTCCTTCTTTCAGTTCTGCGGTCTTGTAGCCTGCGATGGAGCGCAGAGCAGCATAATCACTGTAGCTAAGAATGGGATCCTGATCATAGCTGTAATTGTAGTAGGCCGTCTGAGAGCTTACATAATCCAGCATCTGAGTGCTGCCGCTTAGATAGACCTGATACAGAACGGATTTTTCCACAGGAATATTTTCTGTAATGTAGTCTAGATAGACGGAATGATCCCGCCGCATATCATCCATGCCGATATACAGGTCAAAGCATGTTTTTTCCGATGCCCGGCCCACAAAGAGTCCGCGAAATACCAGCCCTGAGCCCTCACAGATGAAGGTGGCGGTAAAAATTACGGAAATGACGGCCATGAGCACTCCCATGGTGGCCAGCTTGGCAGTAAGGGTGCGGAAAACCAGCAGGCTTTGACCTCTGTACTTTTGCTCAGGCCGTTTGTCGAAAAATGCCGGAACCCCGGAGGCAAAGCTGAGGAAGAAGCCGAAGAGGAACAGGATCACACACCCTGCCCCAAGGACTCCCAAGGACATATTTCCGGCCATCAGCAGGAGGGTACCTGCCACACCCAGCACAATAGACACAGAAAAAACCCGGAGGCGCCGTCTGCCGGTTTGAATGACCACGCCCTCATTTTGCCTGTCATAGTAGATGAGGTCGTGGATTTTTGCCTTGCGGATATATCTGCGGCTCCGGGCCAGGGCATAGAGATAGATCAGAGCGAAGCTTGCCGCAGTCAGTGCCAGGGCAGGGACGGAAAAGCCGAAGGAAAAGTGGTAGGGCAGGCCGAAGAGAGCCAGCGTCATGGCCCGGAAGGCCTGATAGAGCAATCCTCCCAGAATGATGCCCAGTATCAGAGAACAGCCCCCCACGGCCAGATTCTCCAGAAAGAACAGCCGGGCCGCCTGCTTGTTTTCCAGACCAATCAGAAGATAAGTGCCCAGTTCCCGGCCCCGGCGAAGGAGCATAAATCGGGTGGCATAGGCCACCAGCCAGCCAAAGACACAGAGCACTACTATATCGGCCAGAGCGATCAGCACCGGCAGCATTTCCATGGTCTGGGACAGGGTATTAATCTCCCGGGAAAATATCAGTCCGTTAAAGGAATAGAGCAGGGCGGCAGCCAGCACCACGGTGACAAAGTATACCATGTAATCTCTGGCCTGGCGTCTGGCGTTGCGTAAAGAGAGTTTAAATAACGTCACTGATATCACCTCCTAACGCAGCCAGTACATCCAGGATTTCGTGGTAAAATACGGATCTGCTCCGGTCTCCCCTGAGCAGTTCGTTAAAGACCCTTCCGTCTTTTAAAAACAGCACCCGTTTGGCGTAGCCGGCACTGTAGGCATCATGGGTGACCATCAGGATAGTGGCTCCCATTTCCCGGTTCATGGTGTCCATGATGGGTTAATCCGCCCGCTTCCAGGACGTCCGGCTCAGCCCCGCTGCCGGACAGAGCACCGGACCTGCGCAGAACTGCCTTGATCCTGGCCAGCAGCACCGGGATATTATAGGGCTTGGTAATATAGTCGTCCCCGCCCAGACTCAGGGCCCGCAGTTCGTCCGAAGCACAGTCCCGGCTGGTGATAAAGATGATGGGGGTGGAGCTGTTCTTTCGGATGCGGGCGCACAGGGACATGCCGTCCCGGCCCGGAAGTCCCAGGTCCAGCAGGATCAGGTCAGGAGAAGACGCACTGACCTGTTTGGGAACATCAGTAAAATCGGTAATAGCAACGGTCTGAAAGCCTTCGTTTGCCAGCAAAAGGGCCAGCTCTTCCCGAATGGCAGGATCATCTTCGATAATCACTATTTTGGGCATATCATACCTCCTGTGAGACTTTACCATAAATTGCCATACGGCCATTACATGCCACGATTAAGGACATTTTACCACAGGAGCCGTAAACCGTAACCTTGCGGAAAAGGTTTTGTGAAAAAGTACAATTATTGTGCTTTGATTTTGGGAATATTATATAAAAATTGAAAAAACAAAAACGTTTTTGTTGACAAAAGGGATTATTGATATCATAATGATAAATAACAAAAACGTTTTTCTTTTTGGGAAGTTTGGCATATGTGTGAAATGCCGGAAGCAGTTCAGAAGACGAGGGGCAGGAGATGTTTGATATGAAGGGCAGGAGATGCTGTTTTGCGGCGGCTATGATGATGGCAGGAAGCTTATGCTTATGCGCCTGCGGCCGGACGGAGGATCCGGAAGCCGGAGGGAAAGCTGATTCCCCGGGCCGGCAGGAGAGTATGGAAGCGGAAAATAAAGAAACTGAAAATAAAGAAACTGAAAATAAGGAACCGGAAAACGGGGAATTCCGCAGTGGGTCTGAAGAAGGTGCAGATTCAGGAGCGGAGGGTCTTTTGGGAGAATCCGAAGAAAGCACCATTTCCGGCGAGGGTATCCTTCCGGGGAGAACACAGTATCATTTGGAAAGCTTCGGAGAAAACGTCTGGTTTTTCGCTCCCCAGGATGATCCGGAGGCGGTACAGCAGGAGCTGGACGCTCTCTGGGGAAGGCAGGAGACCAATCAGTTCGGCGATGCCCGGTATGCGGTATATTTTCTGCCGGGGGAGTACGACGACAGTATCCGGCCCAAGGTGGGATTTTACACCCAGCTGGCCGGTCTGGGAGCCATGCCGGATGAGGTTTCGCTGTATACGGTGGGATGTGACGCCAGATGGCTGGGGGATAACAAAAATCATAACGCCACCTGCAATTTCTGGAGAGGGATAGAGAATCTGTCCGCAAGAGATTACGTGACATGGGCAGTATCTCAGGCAACCTTTATGAGGCGGGTGCATCTGGAAAAAACCATATATCTGCATGATGCCAACGGCTGGAGCAGCGGAGGGTTTCTCTCCAACAGCAAGGTGGAGCTGGCGGTGAATTCCGGAAGCCAGCAGCAGTGGCTTTCCAGAAACTGCGACTGGGGCGCCTGGCTGGGGGAGAACTGGAATATGGTATTTGCGGGCATTCAGGAGGGAAAGACTCCTGAGGGAACCTGGCCGGAGCACGCCTACACGGATGTGCCCGTGGTGGAGGAGATCCGGGAAAAGCCTTATCTGACCTATGACGCGGAGCGGGGCTTTGGCGTATACGTTCCTGACCTGCGCCGGGAAGCCGTGGGCGTGGACTGGACGCCGGGAGAATTTCTTCCTATAGAGGATTTTTACATAGCCAGACCCTTTGAGGATACGGCGGAATCTATCAATGCCGCATTGGAGTCCGGAAAGCATTTGTTTCTGACTCCCGGCATCTATCAGCTGACGGAGCCTATCCGGGTGGAACGGGACGGAACCATTGTGCTGGGCACAGGGCTGGCCACACTGCGCTCCATGGAGGGAAACGCCTGTATGGAGACGGCGGGGGACGCCAGGATCACTCTTGCGGGAATTCTTTTTGATGCGGGACCCGGTGAAACGGAGTATTTGCTGAAGGTGGGAAGCGAACCGGAAAAGGACCGGGAGACGCAGGCGGCACCGGAGGAAGGCGCAGATCAAAATGAGTCTGCGGCGGAAGTAACCGGCGAATCGGAACCTGCCGCGTTGCTGGCGGATCTGTTTTTCCGGGTGGGCGGCGCCAAGGGGTATAACACGGATGTGAAATGCTGTGTGAACATATACCAGGATCATGTAATTGGCGACAATTTCTGGGTATGGAGGGCGGACCACGGCTCCGGTGTGGGCTGGGAGAAGAATCAGGCCGCCAATGGGATCCGGGTAGCCGGAGATGATGTGACCATTTACGCGCTGATGGTGGAGCATTTTCAGGAATACCAGACCATCTGGGAGGGAGAGAACGGGAAAATCATTTTCTACCAGTGTGAGATTCCCTATGATGTGCCGGATCAGGAGAGCTGGAAAAGCCATGAGGGCGCAGTTAACGGCTTCGCCTCCATAAAGCTCACCGATACGGCGAAGAACCATGAGTCCTGGGGGCTGGGAATTTACCTGTACAACCGGGATGCCCAGGTAGAGCTTCGCAGCGCCATGGAGGCGCCGGAGGACGCAGATGTCCGTGTGCATCATATCTGTACGGTGATGATTACCGGAAATCCCGGTATGAGTCATATTATCAACGAAGAGGGCGACGGGGTAATGACCGGAGGCGCCAGAGCCGTGATCCTGGAGTGGGGCGGACAGTAGTTGACTTGGTTGTGACAGGCGGGAAGCGCTGTTTTCCCAACGATGCTCTGCAAATAAGACAAATGGCAGGGCAGAGGCCTGTTTTCAATAGAAAAGGAGGATATTTATGAAAGTAAAGAAGGTTTTGGGACTGCTGCTGGCAGTGTCTATGACTGTGGGAATGCTTGCCGGCTGCGGAAATGACGGAAATGATCAGCCTGCGGGCAACAGCACCGGACAGAGCTCCGGCGGCCAGGAAGGCGGAAACGGCGGCCAGGACGATGGAAACGGAGAGGATGCCGGAAGCGGCCAGGAAGAGGCAAAGGATCCTTTTTACATGACCCTGGATCCCAATGTGAGCGGCGAGATCGACATTATGACCTGGTCGGGGGACAGCGTTTACCATACCGATATGGGACACTGGGACGCTTCCGAGCAGGAGGACCTGACAAGCGGTAATGTGGCTATGGTTTATGCCATGGCAAAGAAATTCAATGAAATGTACCCTAATGTAAAGATCAATCTGTATGCCAAGACCGGCGACGGAAATGCAAACGACACCTCCTGGAGCCAGGAGCTGGAAAACTTCCGGGCGGAGCACGGCAAGTATCCTGACATTTACTGCTCCATGATGCTTCCTCAGGATGTGGCCGACGGCATGGTGGCGGATCTGTCTGTGTACAGCGACGATCCTCTGTACCAGTCCTTCAACAGCTCTATCATGGACATGATGAACTATTACGGCGTGCAGGCGGGACTTCCTCAGTATATGATTCCCTGGGGGATCTATGTGAATCGTGAGCTGGCAGAGGTGAACAACATCGACGCTCCCGATCCCGACTGGACCATCGACGATTACACGGATTTTGTCACCTCGGCTGACAATACCAAGTTCTGGGGCCTGATCTACGGAGCTTCCTCCACACAGTTCATCGGCACCGGTGTTGATACCGTAAACGCTGCACTGCGTGAGGGCAAGGAGGTGGACATTGCCTCCGATCAGGTTATGAGCCTGCTGGACTATATTCCCAAGTGGTCTTCCTCTGAAGTCTGGGCAAAGTTCAACGAGGGAGCCATCGACCAGGCCATCATGGAGGACGGCGGCTGGTGGAGCTATAAGTTCTTCTGCAAGAATTATGTGCTGACAAACGCAGGAGATCCCTGGTTCTTTAACTCTGCAGCTCTGGGACAGAACGAGGACGGCACATGGCCCGAGAATGCCATTCAGTCCGGCGACTGGGACATTTATCCCAGACCCTCCACGGATTACCGGGGGAATAACGTGGGTATCGTAATCGATCCCATGGCGCTGCACAATTTTGCAATGGATGACGGAGATCCGGCATTAAGCGACGAGGAAAAGGCAAGAATGGATCTGGCGTATGCCTTCGGTTCCTACTGGTGCGGTTCCACCGAGGCCATGCAGGCCAGAGCGGATCAGATGTACAATGACAACGGCACTATGAAGACCGCTCTGAATGATTCCTTCCCGCTGGTCACCGGCGAGGAGTTTGACAAGCAGATGGATATCTGGTACAACGGCGGCGGCCATGCCCGTTTTGCAGACGAAGATTTGATGCCCGGCTTCCAGTATGTGCTGCAGCTGTGGGAGGAAGGCGCTATCTACGACTACTCCGACAAGTGCTATCCCTGCAAGGTGATGGTGGACGGAACGGAGACCAGCTGCCTGTATGAGTGGGAAAACATGACCAACAACGCAGTATCCGGCGTGGGTGAGAACGATCCCAGTTGGCTTGACACCATCAAGGCAAATCTGCCTGACTGGAATACGAAATCCAGAGAGAGGTTTGCGGAGGCTCAGGAGAACCTGAAAAAGGGACTGAAGGATTACTATGGACTGACCGACTCGGATTTTTGAGGAAAGAGCCGGCAATTCCGCTGATGCGGGAAGGTAACAGTACAAACATCAAAGGAAGGGCTTGCCCTTCCTTTTCAAAAGGAGCACATTCATGAAGTCGAAAATGGCGGGGATCTTAAAAAAAGGAATCATATGGGCTGCCGTGGCCGCAGTGTGCGGAGGGGGCCTTTATCTGGTTTTCAGCAGGAACCATGCCGAATACGTGGAGGATGTCAGCCCTGAGGAACTGAGGCAGGCCTATGAACTTTTGTCAGGTTCCCTCGTCTCTTCGGACTACATGTATACGGATTATCTGATGTACCTGGACGAGGGTCCGGGTGCAGGAAGCCATACGGCGTCTCCCAAGGGGGGAACGGCTTATGAGCCGGGCCAGGGACAGCCGGCCTACGGGGAAAAGGCTTCGGTTTTGAGGTATGGGGAGAGTGTTGAGTATAAAGTAAATGTGGATCAGGCAGGGGTCTATTATCTGGCGGTGGATTATTTTTCCGCCGGAAATTCCTATCTTGACTATACGGTGGAGGTAAACCTGAACGGCAAAGCGCCGTATCAGGAGTGGAAGACCGTGGAGCTGTCTCTCTACTGGCAGGATTCCGTGGAGGAGTATTTGAAGGATCGTTACGGGGATGAGATCGCCCCGGTTCAGAGCAGAGTGGAGCAGTGGAATCACACCTGGCTCTACAACAATACATACTCCTCCACCCATCCCTTGTATATGACCCTGGAGGCGGGGGAAAATGTGATCACATTGACAAACCGCTCCAACGACGGGCTGGCGCTGGGAACGCTGTATGTGGAGGCGCCCGGGGAAGAGACGCCCTCCTATGAGGAATACAGGGCTTTGTATGCGGGGGAACAGCCGGTATCAAAGGAGGATACCATTGTCATCGGCGCCACGGATTATCTGATCAAAAATTCCGCGGAGATCATCTACAAGTCCACTGCGGATCCGGCCATGACGCCCTATGATACGGAATACAAGCTGTTAAATACCCTGTCCTGGACCAAACCCGGCAACGAGATCAGCTATGCGTTGACGGTGGAAAAGGCGGGATTGTATCAGCTGGGCTTCCATTACATGAACAACAAGGAGGAGTTCCATTCCTACGAAAGCATCCGCATCGACGGAAAGGTGCCCTTCAAGGAGCTGGAGTGCTATGCCTTTCCCTACAGTGACAGCGGCTGGGCCAACGAGGTGCTTTCGGATGGGGAGGGAAATCCATACTATATTTATCTGTCTGCCGGGGAGCATGTGCTGACCCTGAAGACGGAAATGGAGCCTGTGGTGTCCGCCTGGCGGTACGGACAGCTGATTGCGGAGCATGTGACGCAGCTTTCCCTGGATATCAAGAAAATATCCGGTCAGGATGCCGACAAGCACAGGACCTGGAAGATGACCCAGTATCTTCCGCAGATACCGGATTATCTGGCGGCGTACAAGACCATTCTGCAGCATATCCGGTTTGAGCTTCAGACGGAATCGGAATTTGGGATCAACGGGGCGATTCTGACCTATCTGGATAAGGCGGAGATCTTTATCGACGATATGGCAGAATACCCGGACGAGATCGCTCTGTATACCACCAGCCTTACCGGGGCGGACAATTCCGTGCTGGTGGCGGTGAGCAAGTTTACGTCCTCCGTTATGAATGTGAATTTTTCGCTGGACACGGTTTATGCTTTCGGCCAGGATCAGATGCCGAAGGCCAGGGCCGGCATTTTTGCCAAGGCTGCCGACGGTATCCGGACCGTGTATTATTCCTTTGTGTCGGACAAATACAAGACCACCTCGGCCCAGGAGGATGAGCTGAATATCTGGGTGTCCCGGGCGCTGACTCACGTGGATCTGCTGCAGAAGCTGGCGGATACGGAGTTCACCCCCAAGACGGGCATTAAGGTAAAGATCTCCGTGATGCCGGATGCCAATAAGCTGACTCTGGCCTGTGCGGCGGGAGAGACGCCGGACATCGCGCTGGGATTAAGCTCCCACATGCCCTTTGATCTGGCCTGCCGCGGCGCGCTCTATGACCTGACTCAGTTTGAGGATTACTGGCAGGTGGCGAACCGTTTTGTGGCAGGGGCGCTGGTTCCCTACACCTACAACGAGGGCATCTATGCCATGCCAGAGACTCTGGACTTCGACGCGGTGATTTACCGCACGGATATTTTTGAAAACCTGGGACTGGAGGTGCCGGATACCTGGGATGAGCTGGTGGATCTTCTGCCCAGCCTTCAGAGGTACGGCATGAATTTCTACCATAACATTTCCTCGGGTGTGGGCTATAAGTGGTTTTACCAGACCACTCCACTGATTTTCCAGAACGGGGGTCAGCTCTATGCGGAGGACGGCACCATGACGGCCATCGACCAGCCCGGGGCGGTGAAGGGCTTAAAGCGCCTGGGAGAGCTGTTTGTGGCTTATTCCCTGGACACCCAGGTACAGGAATTTTTCAATTCCTTCCGTTACTCTGTGCTGCCCATAGGCATCATCGACTCCAACACCTATGTGCTGATCAAAAACGGCGCCACGGAGCTGGAGGGGCAGTGGAAGCTGGCGCCGTACCTGGGAACGGTGCAGGAGGACGGCACCATAAATCGTAATTTTGTTGCCAACGGCAGCGGAGGCGTGATTTTTGCGGCTACCAAAAGAGCGGCAGAGGCCTGGGAGTTTATGAAGTGGTGGACCAGTGAGGAGACTCAGGTGGAATATACCTATACCCTGCGCTCTACCTACGGCGATACCTATTTCTGGCTTCCCTCCAATGTCAATGCGCTGGAGCAGGCGCCCATCGACCAGGAGGATAAGGAGATTATCCTGGACATGGTACGTGAGCTTCGGGATGTGCCCAGGACTCCGGGGCAGTATCTGCTGGAGCGGTCCATTTCCGATATCTGGAACGCCATGGTATTTGACGGAACCTCCGCCCAGGTGGCGGCAGATGAGAAGGTGATCGCAATTAACCGGGAAATCCGCAAGAAAATGCAGGAGCTGGGCTATTATGACGGGAACGGAAACCGTCTGAAGGAGTATGTAATCCGGGATGTGGATTGGATACAGGAACAGATGGACCGTGCGAAAGAGGGAGGTGAGCAGGCATGGAGCAGGTAAAGAAGGGAAAAAAGAGAAGAGGGTTTACAAAGGAAGACGGTAAGGCCTATCTGATGCTGCTGCCTTATATTATTCTGTTTTCCACCTTTATTCTGGTTCCGGTGGTCATTGCCATAGGCCTGTCCTTTACATACTTTGACGTGATCAACAAGCCCTCCTTCACCGGACTGCTGAATTATATCACCCTGTTTACCCAGGATGAGGTGTTTCTGAAATACGTGCTGCCCAACACCTTTCTCTACGCGCTGATCGTAGGCCCGGGCGGCTATGTGATATCCTTCCTGCTGGCATGGATGCTGGCCCAGATCCAGCCTCTTCCCAGAACGATTCTGGCGTTGTGCATCTATACGCCCTCCATGCTGGGCGGGGTGTTTATCGGTGTCATCTGGAAGACCATTTTTTCCGGCGACCAGTCCGGGTGGTTCAACAGTATACTGCTGCGGCTGGGGCTTATCGACACGCCTATTCAGTTTCTGCTGACCAGCGATTATTTTATGCTGATTATGATTATTGTGTCCCTGTGGTCGGCCATGGGGATCGGCTTCCTGTCCATGATATCCGGTATCCTGAATATCGACCAGGAGCTGTATGAGGCGGCCTATGTGGACGGCATCCGGAACCGCTTCCAGGAGATTGTATACATTACGATACCCTCCATGAAGCCCCAGATGTTTTTCGGCGCGGTCATGGCCATTGTCAACGCCTTCAACATGGGATGGATCGGCGTTACCTTAAGCGGCGCCAATCCCACGCCCGGTTATTCCGGCCAGCTGATTACCAACCATATCGACGATTACGGCTTTTTGCGGTATGAGATGGGATATGCGGCGGCCATTTCCGTGGTGCTTTTGCTGGTGGTGTACGGCTTCAATATGGCGGCGGGCAGGCTGTTCGGCGACAACGATTAACAGGAGGCAGAGAGGATGTCCATGAAGAAGAGGAAGAAAAGGCGCGGAGACTTTCAGGGGTCCCGCATTAATCCCAGAAGTTTTTCCAAGGGGCAGATCAAGTTTTACCTGATTTTGATTCCGCTGGCCCTGTTTATGATCCTGCCGGTAATCATGCTGATCAATCGTGCGTTTATGCCGCTGGGAGAGCTGTTTGCATTCCCGCCTCATATTGTGGCGCACAACCCCACCATGAATAATTTTAAGAATCTGTTTGCCCTGTCCGAGACCACGGGTGTTCCCATGCTGCGCTATCTGCTGAACTCCGTGCTGGTGACGCTGCTGACGGTGGCATTGAATCTGGTGATCACCATCCTGGGAGCTTATACCTTTGCAAAAAAGAATTTTAAGGGGAAGCCGGTTCTCTTTGAGATCAATCAGCTGGCCCTGATGTTTGTGCCCACGGCGGTAGCGATCTCCCGGTATCTGGTAATTACCACGCTGCACCTTACGGACACCTGGCTGGTGCATGTGCTGCCTCTGGCCGCCATGCCGGTGGGATTGTTCCTGGTGAAGCAGTTTACGGATCAGATCCCCAACGCCTTGATCGAGGCGGCTGTCATGGACGGCGCCCGGGAGTTGACCATCATCCGCAAGATCATTGTTCCGCTGATCAGACCGGCGCTGGCCACCTCCATTGTACTTACCTTTCAGCAGGTGTGGATGGCCACGGAGGCCTCCAACAATTATGTGAACAATGACACCATGCGCACCCTGGCCTATTACCTGAATTCCCTGTCCACCAATAATACCATTGCGGCGGCGGGTATGACGGCGGCGGCATCGGTGCTGCTGTTTCTGCCGAACCTGGTCATTTTTATCTGTATGCAGTCTCAGGTCATGAATACCATGAGCCATTCGGGCATCAAGTAGGAGGGAGGAAAAGCCGCGTCCAAGGACGGACGGCGTAAAAGGATATGAAAATGAGAAACTTTAACAAGATTAGAAATATCCTGTTCCTTCCCATGGCGATATTCCTGATCCTGCAGCTGCCCATGAGTGTGAGCGCCAACCGGGCCACCTCATACACTTATGCGGCGGACGAGGATAAGCACTGGGAGAGGACACAGGACGCTTACCTTCCCGATAAGACAGTGACGGGGCTGGGGCTTTCCTCACCGGAGGATCTGTTTATCGATGAGGACAACATGCTGTACATAGCAGACACAGGCAACAGGCGTGTCATCAAGTATGATATCAACAGCGGGCAGGTGGCGGGGATTCTGGAAAACGGGGAGCTCACCGGTCCCAGAGGCGTCTATGTGACGGAAAACGGCGATATTTATGTGGCCGACACGGGGGCCAAGGCCGTTTTGATTTTTGACAAGGATTTCAACCTGCTTAACAAGCTGACCCGGCCCGATGCGCCGATCTTTGCAGACACCAACTACGAGCCCAAGCGGGTGGCCGTGGACGGAGGCGGCAATGTGTACCTGATCGGCGAGGGCGTGTACAACGGCGTGATCCAGCTGGCCAAGACAGGGGAGTTTTTGGGATATTTTGCGGTAAACGACGCTGATCTGACCTTTTCACAGCGTCTGCAGCAGCTGATTTTTACCAGGGCCCAGCTGGCCAATCTGGTGGACATTAATCCCACGGTATTTTCCAATGTATTTGTGGACAGAAACGGTATTGTCTATACCGCCACCAGCGGCACCCACCGCAACGGCATGAAGAAGCACAGCACCAACGGCGGTAATATGTTTAAAACAGACGTCTGGTCATTTGCTGACCTGACGGATGTGTATGTGGACGGCGACGGGCTGATCTACGCCTGCTCCGCCTCGGGCTATATTAACATTTATTCTAAAAACGGAGAGGAGATCTTTGAATTCGGCTCTTATGTGACCACGGTGGATATTGCCGGGTTGTTTACCAGCCTGCCCTCCATCGCGGTGGATGTGGACGGCAATATCTGGGCGGTGGACGGCGCCAAGGGCTATCTGCAGTCCTTCCGGCCCACAGAATATGCGCAGACCGTATACACGGCCATGAACCTGTACGAGGAAGGGCGCTACGAGGAGGCCATGGAGAAGTGGAACGAGGTGCTGCGGCTGAACCAGATGTCCGTGCTGGCACATAACGGTGTGGGCAAGGCCTACCTCCACGCGGAGGACTATGAGGCATCCCTGGAGCATTTCAAGGTGGCCAACAACAAGGAATATTATTCTCAGTCCTTCTGGGAGGTGCGAAATACCTGGATCCAGAAGTGGATGGGACTGGTTTTGGGGCTGCTCATAGGTCTGCTTGTGCTCAGGGGGATTGTGAAGGCCGCAGACAAGAGGCACGGAGGGCGTCTGGCCCAGGCAAAGCGGAAGATTCATGCCAGGGCGGAAAGCATTCCCATATGGAAGGATATTCTCTATGCCCTGAAAACGCCCAGACATCCCATGGACTGCTACTACGAGATCCGCAGGTACAGACAGGGCTCTGTTGCTGCGGCAGCAGTGATATATGCATTGTTCTTTATTGATTTTATGGCCTATAAGACGGTGAAGGGCTTTATCTACCAGACGGTGAAGGTGGAGAATATGGACATAGGGTCAATCGTGTTGGGATTTTTCGTTTTGCTGGGTCTGTTTATTATCTGTAATTATTTGGTGACCAGCATCAACGACGGAGACGGAACCTTCCGGCAGATCTTTATGATCCCGGCCTATGGCCTGATGCCTGTTATGATCGCCCTGCTGGCGGTGACCTGCGTGTCCTATGTGCTGACCTATAATGAATCGTTCCTGCTGACGCTGGCGCTGCTGATCGGAGTTGTCTGGAGCATTGTCACCATCTTCATCGGTCTGCAGACAGTTCACGATTATACCTTCGGGGAGACCGTAAAAAGCATCATCCTGACGGTGGTGTTTATGATCATTGTGGCGGTGATCGGCATTATTATCTCCATCATGTGGAACAGCCTGTATACCTTCCTTACTTCCGTCGGAAAGGAGATGATCCAGAATGTTTTTTGATAAAAGAGAAAAAGGCAGAAAAATGGTCCTGGCGTTGATTCTGGCCGTGGGACTGGGGTCAGCCTCCATTCCCGCCCGGGCCTATGTGTCCACCAACCGGGATACGGGGACGGCTCCCGAACGGGCGGAGTATACGCCGGCTGAATATGAGGAATATGAGCTTTTGCTGGAGACCGGCACCGTGAAATATTACTGGCGGGAGGATCGGGATGTGCTGGCAGTGGTGGATAAGCAGACCGGGTACTGCATCAAGACCGGCGCGGATCTGCCTTTTCCCGGGGACGTGAAGGATGCGGTGAGAGCCCTGGAAAAAGCGGACGCTTCTCCGGAGGAGATTCTGGAGGCGGCGGAAAGCTATCCCGACGATCTGAACAGTACTTATGTGGGAATCGCCAACTCCCTGATCACGCTGGAATATTATGACAGCGATAAGATTAAATACATTTCCTCCGCCTCGGAGGAGGACGCAGAATCTGCCTTAAGCAAGGTGGAGGAGGGAAAATATTGTCTGGACATTCAGTTCCGGAAGCCCCAGGTACAGATGAAGGTGTATCTGACGCTGGGGGAGGACAGCATCGATTACTATATCCCCTTTGAGGAAATGTCCGGAAGCGGCCTGAACAGTCTGGCGGCGGTGGATATCACGCCCTTTCTGGGCGCCAGCGGAGGCCGCATGAATGTGATGAACCCGGAGACTATGGAGTGGGAGACAGTAGACAGCTACCGGGTGCCGGGCTATGTGCTGGTTCCTGACGGCAGCGGAAGCCTGATCCGGTTTGTGGACAATACCTCTGTGTTCAACCCCTATGAGGGCGACGTATACGGCAAGGATTACGCCACGGAAACCAACTACAGCTTTGCCTATTACGACGATGTTCCGGTGAAGGATCCGGTGATGCCGGTGTTCGGCATTGCCCACGGAAACGGGCAGATGGCCTTTGCGGCCTGGGCAAATCAGGGTGCGGAATATATGGACATCGTGGTAAATCCCGATGGCACCAAGGCCACCACCTACACCTGGGCCTATCCCAGATTTGAACTGAATATCAACTATTATCAGCTGTATGACGAACAGGGCAGCGGCTTTTTCAAGCAGATGGATGAGATTTACCGCTATGATATTGATATGACCTATGCCTTCCTGTTCGGGGACGGAAGCGACGGTACGCCTGCCGCCGATTACACCGGCATGGCCAGGGTTTACAGAGAATACCTGATCCAACAGGGAGAGCTGACGGTGAGAGAACCGGACAGTCAGGATATCCCCATCCGTCTGGATTTCATTATGGCGGATTCCAAGAGCGGCATTGTGGGCAGCACCCAGGTGGAGGTGACCAATACGGAGGATGTAAAGGACATTCTGGAGCAGGTGATGTCCAGGGGCGTCACCAATATTAATTCGGGACTGCTGGGTTGGCAGAAGGGCGGAGAGAGCCTGTCCAAGCCGTATAAGCTTACTTTTTCCGGCGCCATTGGCAGGAAGGGTGATTTTAAGGAGCTGATCGAAGACTTTGCCCAAAAGGGTGTGGATATTTCTCTGTCCCGGGACACGGTGACCATCAACCGGAAAATGGTGAACTATTATAATACGGCGGTAAAATGTATCAGTGACTGGTACCTGAGCATTGACAAGAGCGCCATCCTCCCGGACAATGTCCCCACCGCACTGTTCAGCTATGCCGCGCCGGTGAAGACGGCGGAATGGACAAAGAAGCTGGCAGACCAGGTGTCCGGATTTTCCAACAGTCTGACGCTGACCAATATGCCCCATGTGCTTACCTCCAACTGGAGCCGGGACGGCGTGGTCACCAGTCTGACGGAAAGCGTGGAGCTGTACAGAAGCACTCTGGAGCAGATCCGGCAGGAGACCAGGCTGAATCTGGAAAATCCCAACAGCTACCTGTGGAAATATACGGACCGGTATCTTCAGGCTCCGGTGGGAAGCTCCCAGTTTATCTTTGAGACGGACGCGGTGCCTTTTCTGGAAATGGTGCTTCACGGAACCATGGAGCTGTACGGTCCCTACGCAAACTTTTCCTTTTACACCCAGGACTGTATCCTGCAGATGATCGACTATAATATTTCGCCGTCCTTCATCCTGTCCAGGGAGCCCTCCTACAAGCTGGGGGATACCTTTTCCGCTAATTTTTATTCCACGGAATACACCCTGTACGAGGATCTGATTCAGACGGTGTACAGCCAGGTCAATGGTGCATTGGGCCAGGTCCAGGGCTTTGAATGGACCAATCGTCTGGTGCCCGAGGACGGAGTGGTGATCAATGTGTATCAGAAGGATCAGGAGACCAGATATATTGTTATCAATTACACGGAGCATGAGGTGACGTACCAGGGAATCACCGTCCAGCCGGAGAGCGCGGCGGTAAAGAAAGGAGTGACGGGCAATGGCTGAGAAAGCTGTAAAAAATACAGTGAAAGAAAAACCCACAAGGAGCGGGCGGACAAAAAGCTATGAGAAGCGTCAGAACCGCCTCGGCTATGCCTTTATGGCGCCCTGGATCGCAGGCTTTATGCTGTTTACCCTGTTTCCCTTCGGCGCTACCATCGTCCTGAGCTTCTGTAATGTGAGCACCAATGTTACCGGCTATAATATTTCCTTTGCGGGTCTGGAGAATTATTACACGGCCTTTTTCCGCAACACGGAGTTTGTGCCGGCTCTGGGATCCTTCCTGGGCATGGTTATTCCCTATACCTTTGTGATTTTGGTGGTATCCTTTGTGATGGCTTATCTTTTGAACAAGATCCAGCTGGGCAAGGGGTTGATGAGAACGATTTATTTCCTGCCTGTGATCATTATGTCCGGGCCGGTCATGAGCCAGATTCTGGATAAAGCCGACGAGACGGTGCAGGCGGCGCAGGGGCTGTACAACGGCTATGAGGGAGTGCTGATCCTGAATATGATCCGCAGCTATTCGCCCCGGATCGCCATATTCATGGAAGGAATTTTTGACCAGCTGACCATGATTTTGTGGTTTACGGGAATCCCTATCGTGCTGTTTGTCAGCGGCCTGCAGCGCATCAATATCTCACTGTACGAGGCGGCGAAGATCGACATGGCCAACGAATGGCAGATCCTGTGGAAGATCACGATTCCCATGATCAAGCCCACGGCTCTGGTGGCGGTGATCTTTACCATTGCCCAGCTGGGCACCTATGACACCAGCGCTATCTATTCCCTGATCAAGACGGCCACCAACAATACCAACGGCGGTTTCGGCTTTGCCGCCACTTATTCCTGGATCTACTGTATCGTTGTGCTGATCGTCATCGGACTGGCGGTTTTGCTGTTCCGGGACCGGCCGCCCAAGAGAAGAGACATCTGGTAAGGGGGAAGAAACATGAAGGGAATAAAATCGAAAGAAATAAGCGGGAAAAAGAGCTTTCGGAAGCACGATTTGAAGTGGTGGAGAAACAAGATTGCCAGATGCGCGGTTTACTTTGTGCTGATCTGCGTGGGATTTGTCTATCTGGAGCCGATTTTTGAAATTATTGCAAAAACCTTTATGTCCACGGAGGACATTATCGATCCGTCGGTAAACTGGGTGCCCAAGAGCCTGTCTCTGAACAATCTGAAGGTGGCATCCACAGTAATGAAGGCAGGTCCTACCCTGCGAAATACCATATTGTGGTCCGGCGGAATGGCCCTTGCCCAGACGCTTGTGTCTGCCATGACCGGGTATGCCTTTTCCCGATATGATTTTAAGTTCAAGGGCTTTTGGTTTGTGATGATCATTCTGGCGTTTATTATTCCCACGCCGGTGACCATGATCCCCAGGCTGATGATGTTTGTGACCGTACAGGAGGCCACGGCGCTTCAGCTGATCGGTACGGCGATTCCCCAGGTAAGCATGGCGGTGCTTGGCCAGGGAGTGTATTCCACGGTGCTGATCCTGATTTTTTACACGGCCTTTAATATGATTCCCAGGGTGCTGGACGAGGCGGCTCAGATCGACGGGGCTTCCTCTCTGAAGATTTTCTGGTTTATTGTGGTGAAAATGTCCGCCACCACCATATTGGTGGTATTCCTGTTCTCCTTTGTGTGGAACTGGAACGAGACTTATATCACGGGCACGCTGCTTAGGGGAAATATTGAGCTTCTGCCGTCAAAGCTGAATATGTTCAACAGTGAATTCAGCAGTCTGGTGTCGGCACAGGGAGGCGCCTTCCGGCTGAACAAGGCATATAAGATGGCGGCCACGCTGATCTCCATTTCTCCGCTGCTGCTGTTGTATGTATTTGTGCAGAAGCAGTTTATCCAGGGCATTGAGAACACGGGAATTACCGGTGAATAACGGGAAAGGAGTTTCAGGCTTGAAGAGAAGATTTTTTGCGGTCCTTCTGGCGGCGGTGCTGGCCGCCGGAATGGCAGGCTGCGGACAAAAGGAAGGGGAGCCTGGCGAAAAGGGAGCGTCTTCCGGCAAGGGTGCGGAGACCTCTGACCAGGAAGCAGAAGTCTCCGGCCAGGAGACGCAGGCTTCCGATTCCGATCAGGGGACGCAGTATCACACAGGCACCAAGGTATCCAGGGCTTATGTAGATCCCTCTCAAACAGCTTCTTCTCAGGAGGAACGGAAGGCAGGAGGCTTTGAATATGACAGAGAAGCCCTGACCTGGGAGCTGGTCTGGGCGGACGAGTTCGATTATGAGGGCGAGCCGGATCCGGAGAAGTGGAGTTATGATGTGGGCGGAGGAGGCTGGGGAAATAACGAGCTGCAATATTATACCAGGGGCGATAATGCCACGGTGACAGACGGGTGTCTGGTAATCCAGGCCCGGAAAGAGACCGTGGGGGGCCGGGAGTATACCTCCGCCAGGCTGGTGACCCGGGAAAAGGGAGACTGGCTGTACGGCAGGATTGAGATCCGGGCAAAGCTGCCCTCGGGACTGGGAACCTGGCCTGCGGCCTGGATGCTTCCTACGGACTATAAGTACGGCAGCTGGCCGGCTTCCGGGGAGATCGACATTATGGAGCATGTGGGGTATGACCAGGATGTGATTGTGCAAAGCGTGCATAATCAGAAATTTCATGGAGGTCAGTCCCGCAGCGGCAGCTATCCCGTCGCCGGGGTCAGCGAGGATTTTCATGTGTATACGGTGGAATGGCTGCCGGATTTGCTGATTTTCGGCGTGGACGGGGAGGAGCTTTTTACCTATGACCCGGAGAGCTATTCTCAATATCCTACCTATGAGCTGTGGCCCTTTGACAAGAGGATGCATATTTTGCTGAATCTGGCCTTCGGGGGAGACTGGGGCGGCGCCAGGGGCACGGAGGATTCCTATTTCCCGGTGGAGTATTATGTTGATTATGTGAGAGTATATCAGAGTCCGGAGATTATGGAGCTGACCGGACAGGAGATGGTATTAAGCAATGAATGAGAGGGCAGGAGGAAGTGAAATGAGCCAGTATACATTGTCCGGCAATCGATTTATTATAGAAAATTATGACCGGGTTCCGGCATTTTCCAGCTTTCTGCCGGGGCTGTCCGGGGTGAAGGGAATTCCCCTTTGGGCCTTTTACACCAACAGAGGCCAGGGGATCAACAGCTTCGGCGTGCATCATAAGGGGAATGCCATTATGGAATTCCACCCTGCCAACACGGCCTATGAGAGGACACCAGTGAAGGGCTTCCGCAGCTTTATACGGGTGAACGGGGATTTTTATGAGCCTTTTTGCGCCTATGACCCGGCGGCATGCCGCCGGATGGAGATCGAGAGAAATGTCCTTTCCATCCGGGAAGAGAGCCGGGGGCTTTCAGTGAGCGTGGAATATATGATTCTGCCCTCTGAAAATATCGGCGCCCTGGTGCGGCATGTGACGGTAAAAAATATTTCGGAAAAGGAGCTGGAGCTGGAGCTTTTGGACGGTATGCCCCAGATCATTCCTTACGGAATTCAGAACGGGCAGTACAAGGAGATGTCGAACCTGTTCAAGAGCTGGGCGGACATCAAAAACATCGATGCCCGTGCGCCTCTGTATACCATGCGGGCCTCCAGTGACGATTCCGCGGAGGTTTCGGAAATCGAGGGCGGATATTTTTATTGTGCCGTGGAAGACGGAAGGCTTTTGCCGGTGATCTATGACAAAAATGCTGTTTTTTCCTATGACGATTCTCTGGCGGTTCCGGTGAGGTTCCTGGAAAAGGGACTGGGGGGAGTGCTGGAGGAGGAGCAGTGCTTTGCCAACAAGGTTCCCTGCGCGTTTATTCCCTTCCGGAAAACGCTGGCGGCGGGGGAGAGCTTTTCCTTTGCGGCATACTGCGGATATGCGGCTTCCGTAGGGCTTTTGAATCAAAAGGCAGCGGATTTCTGCCGGCCCGGCTATGTGGAGGAAAAGGAGAAGGAGGCCAGGGCTCTGGCGGATTCCTTTACCAGCGATGTGAGAACCCACACTGCGGATCCGTTGTTCGATCAGTATATGGAGCAGTGCTATCTGGACAATTTCCTTCGGGGCGGATATCCCTTCCTGATCGGCAGGGGGGAAAAGAAAGCTGTGGTCCATCTGTTCAGCAGAAAGCACGGGGATCCGGAGCGGGATTACAATTTCTTTTCCACCGCCGGTGAATATTATTCCCAGGGCAACGGCAATTATCGGGATGTGTGCCAGAACCGCAGAAACGATGTGTTTTTCAATCCCGGCATGGGAGATTTCAACGTGCGCTGCTTTTACAGTCTGATCCAGATGGACGGCTATAATCCTCTGGAGATCCGGCCCTGTACCTTTGTAATCCACGGGGAAAGGCGGCAGGAGGCCCTGGAAATCATAAAGAGGTATGTGGAGGATCCTGCGGGGCACCTGGCCGGGCTTCTGGAAAAGCCCTTTACACCGGGGCAGATCACCAATTTGATCGCCGGCCATCAGCTGACGGTAAAGGGGGAGGAGACAGATCTGGTGGAGGAGCTTCTGCCTCTGGCGGATCAGCGGATAGAAGCTGGCTTTGGGGAAGGCTATTGGTCCGATCACTGGGATTATAATCTGGACCTGGTGGAAAATTATCTGTCGGTTTATCCGGAGAGGAAGGAAGCACTGCTTTTTGGGGACGAGAGCTATCGGTTTTATGATAGTGCGGGGGTGGTGAGACCCAGGAGCGATACCTATGTGATCAACAAGGGGAAGGTGCGTCAGTATGGCTCCATGTACCATTGCGGGGAAAAGGCTGCCCGGCCCGGTTTTCAGGCGGACGGCACCAACTGGCTTAAGGATTCCTCCGGCAGGGAGGTAACCACCAATCTGTTTGGCAAAATGCTCACCCTGGCGGTAAATAAGTTCGCGCTGCTGGATCCCTTCGGCATGGGAATCGAGATGGAGGGCGGCAAGCCGGGATGGAACGATGCCATGAATGGTCTGCCCGGGCTGTTTGGCAGCAGTATGCCCGAAACCCTGGAGCTTAAGAGGCTGGTGGATTTTATGGCCGGGGCGCTCTGCCCGAAGGAGAAGCATTCAGAAGAGAAGAGCAGTCCGGAGGGTAAGGAGAACCCGGAAGAAAAGAGCAGCCCGGAAGAAGAGAACCGACAGTCCGCGGGAAAACTGACGGGAGAGATGGAGCTGCCCGCGGAGCTGGCAGATTTTATGAGAGAGATCCGAAAGGCTCTGGGAGAGGGGCTTTCCGACTTTGATTACTGGGATCGAACCGCCTGTCTGCGGGAGGAGTTCCGGGAAAGGATCAGGCTGTGCGTCACCGGCGAAACCCGTACCGTAACCTTCAGGGAGCTGTCGGAGGTTCTGGAGGCCTTCCGGGTCAGACTGGACGGAGCCGTGGAAAGGGCCATGGAGGCGGGGAAGGGCATTATGCCCACATACTATACCTATGAGGCGGTGTCCTATGAACAGGTGAAGAATCCGGACGGCACTCCCCGGATCAGCCCCTACGGACTGCCCAGCGCCCATGTGAAGGCCTTTGCCCAGGTACAGCTTCCCTGTTTTCTGGAGGGACCTGCCAGAATGCTGGCAGCCTGCGGCAGGCAGGATCAGGACACGGCCAGAGCCATGTATACAAAAATCAAAGAGACCGATATTTATGACCGGAGTCTGAAAATGTATAAAACCTCGGAATCCCTGGAAGGAATGTCCATGGAAAACGGCCGGGTCAGAGCTTTCACTCCCGGGTGGCTGGAGAGGGAGAGCGTGTTCCTGCACATGGAATACAAATATTTCCTGGGGCTTTTGAAGGCCGGTCTGTACGATGAATTTTATGAGGCCATAGGGGATGCGCTCATTCCTTATCAGGATCCGGAGGTATACGGAAGGAGCATTTTGGAAAATTCCTCGTTTATTGCTTCCAGTGCAAATCCGGACGCTTCCGTCCGAGGCCGCGGCTTTGTGTCAAGGCTTTCCGGGTCCACCGTGGAAATGCTGTCCATGTGGCTGGGAATGTTTTTGGGCGACGGAGGCTTCCGGCTTCGTGAGGGAGCTCTGCAGTTTACGCTGTCGCCCTGCCTGAAGGGAGATTTCTTTGATGCTCAGGGAGAGGCATCGTTTACTCTCTGCGGCAGCTGCAGGGTGATTTATCATAACGAGAGCAGAAAAAATACCTACGGGCCGGAGGGCGTCAGGGTGCGGTCCATGACGCTTTTGGGAGACAAGGAGCAGTATGAGGTAACGGGAGATACTGTGGACGCAAAGCTGGCAGAGCAGATCCGCAGCGGCGGTATCCGACAGATGGATGCATATCTTTCCTGATTATAATTTGTGCAGCAGGCCGCATTGTCTGTATATCAGTCAATAACCCCGCCGCGAAGCAGAATGCACGAAGGTGCGCGGGCATGGAGGTTGAATATGAAGAACGTGAAAACAGTGACTACTAATTGGAAACAGGGGAAATTTTGGGAGGAAGAGAGCCTGGAGGTATCCTCCGGGGGAGACGTGATGCACATGCTGAAGGTGTACCCGGAGCCCGGCAGTGAAGTGATCGAAGGCTTCGGCGGCGCCTTTACGGAGGCTTCTGCAGTGAATTTTTCCCTGCTCACCGATGAGGCAAAAGATGAATTCCTGGAGGGGTATTTCGGAGACAGCGGTCTTCGTTACGTGCTGGGAAGGATGCATATGAACAGCTGTGATTTTGGGCTGGGTAATTACGCCTATGTAAAGGAGGGGGATGAAAGTCTGGAATCCTTTGACATTTCCCATGACAGGGAGCAGATCATTCCGCTGGTAAAGCAGGCCATGGAGCGGGCCGGACAGAAGGATTTCGGGATTCTGGTGTCTCCCTGGTCGCCGCCCGCCTATATGAAAACCAACGGGGAGATGAACCACGGCGGGAAGCTGCGGGAGGAGTATTGGAAGCTTTGGGCAGATTACTATGTCCGCTATCTGCAGGAGCTGAAGAAGGAGGGACTGCCGGTCCGGTATCTGACTGTGCAGAATGAGCCGGAGGCGGTACAGACCTGGGATTCCTGTATCTATACGGCCCGGGAAGAGGGGCGTTTCGCGGCGGATTTTCTGGCGCCTGCTTTAAGGGCGGCAGGACTTGAGGATATTCAGATTTTTATCTGGGATCACAATAAGGAAAACATGTATGACAGAGCCAGGGAGAGCTTTCAGGTACCGGGCTGCCGGGAGGCGGTGAGCGGCGTGGCCATGCACTGGTACACAGGAGATCATTTTGACAGTATCCGGGCCGTGAAGAGGGCGTTCCCGGAGCAGAGGGTGTTTTTCACGGAGGGGTGTGTGGAATATTCTCGGTTCGGAGACTCCGGAGAGGTACAGAAGGCGGAGATGTATGCTCATGATATGCTGGGAAATCTGAAGGCAGGCACCGAGGCCTGGTTTGACTGGAACCTTCTGCTGGATACCCAGGGAGGCCCCAACCATGTGGAAAATTTCTGTGCCGCGCCGGTAATGTGCGACGGAAAAGGCGGCATCGAAAAGCGTCTGTCCTATTATTACATCGGGCATTTCAGCCGGTATATCAAGCCGGGAGCCAGACAGGCGGTGGCCAGCTGTTACAGCAGAGATCTGGAGACGGCGGCCTTTATCAACAGAGACGGCACCCGGACGGTGGTGCTTATAAACGCTGCAGAAAAGCCTGTTATGGTGACGCTGGCAGAGGCGGGGGAGAGTGTGCGCTTTCAGATAGAGGCACATGAGATCCGCACGGTTATCTACCAGTGAGAATAAGGCGAGGACCCCTGAAGGACAGACATCCCACCGGAAGAGGTGAGGGAATCGGTCTGCCGGGGAAGAGGAGACAGTTATGTTTGCGAGAATGGATGAATACCGGCTGGTGTGGGCGGATGAATTTGATTATGAGGGAAAACCGGATCCGGCAAAATGGAATTATGATCTGGGCAATCGTCAGTGGGCCAACAGGGAGCTGCAGGCCTACACCGACAGACCGGATAATGTGTTTGTAAAGGACGGGAAGCTTACCCTGTGCGCCAGGAAGGAGCAGGACGGGGAACGGCAGTACACCTCCTGCCGCATGACCACATACGGCAGACAGTCCTGGCAGTACGGCTATTTTGAGATCCGGGCCAGGCTTCCCCGGGGAAGGGGCTCCTGGCCGGCATTCTGGTTCCTGGCGGATGCCATCCGGCAGGGAACCGGCTGGCCCCTGTGCGGAGAGATCGACATGATGGAGCATACTCTGGTGCACGAAAATGATATTGTGTACAGCCTCCATTCTCAAAAGCATAACCATACCAGGAGGGACACCAGACAGTATTCCACCAGCGTTTACAGGGAGGGCGTCTGTCAGGACTTCCATATCTACGGAATGGAGTGGACCCGGGACTATGTGGAATATTTTTTTGACGGCGAAAGCGTCTGTAAGTATTGCAGAACGGATGATCCGGAGGACCAGACGGAGAACGCCTGGCCCTACGATCAGCCCTTTTATCTGATCCTGAACATTGCTGTGGGCGGCTTTATGGGCGGCCCGGTGGCAGAGGAGGACCTGCCCTATGTGATGGAGATCGATTATGTGAGAGCCTATCAGAAGGTTTCGTCAAGGTAAATCAGTCCCCGGTTTAGCGAATGTGGGTGGAGAGGCTGTGAATAGCCACGATAACCCTGCAGGTTTCCGGTATACCTTTACTTTCAGAAAAACAGCCCCTGCCTCGGCGCATGTGATACCCAGATCGGTTTCGCGCGCAGAGGCAGGGCTTTTTGCATTTGTTTTGGCAACTTGTGAACGGCAGGGCTGAACTGATACGTAAAATGCGGCAACTTGTGTTAATTCCCTTGTTTTGCGAAGGAAAACATGGTAAATTTTAATGTAACAGAGCATCAGGCGGAGGCGGAATGGCGGAAGCCTTAAGGCAGACAATAGGAGGCATAAGGGTGAGGATAGGGATTCAGGTGGACGCCTCTGTAAGGGAAACAGAGATCATGATTTCCTGCAGTCAGCTGACTCCGGAGATTGAAAAGATAATTGGAACACTTCGTATTCTGAATCAGCAGCTGATGGTCACAAAAGAGGACGAAACATATATTTTGGACGTATCAAAAATTATTTATATCGAAGCAGTGGACAGGAAGACCATTGTTTACACCCGGGATGTCTGGTATGAATCAAAGCTGAAGTTGTATGAGATGGAAGAAAAGCTGATGGAATATGGATTCCTGCGGGTGAGCCGATCCTGTCTGGTACAGCTTCATTATATCCGGTCACTGAAAAACGATGTGGAAAGAAGGCTTTGCCTGACGCTGGAAAGCGGAGAGAGGATTATGGTATCGCGGCAATATGCGGATGAGATCAAAAGAAGATTGGGGGTTATGAAGGCATGAAACGAAGGGAGACCATCTTTGATTTTGGAGCACAGGTTTTTCTGATATTTGGATTTTCCATACTGTGTTTGAACATCTTCTGTATGCTGTTCGGGGAGAGCGCCAGCCCTTTTTCTACCATGTTTGAACTGGGGACAGCAGGGCTGACCGTAGTTACTATGCTGCAATTTTTCCTGCTGTCGGTGATCATAGTGTCGCTGAAGTTTCTGTTTTTTACCGATATTTTGATAAAAAATATATCCGTAAAGCTGAGAACGGCGGGGATGTTTGGCACTGTAATCCTGGTGCTTGTCCTTTTTATCTTTTTGTTCGGCTGGTTTCCGGTTGATATGTGGCTTCCCTGGGTGTTGTTTTTTATTTGCTTTGGGGGAAGCGCGGCGGTCAGCATGGTATTGTCCATCTTGAAGGAAAGAACGGAAAATAAAGAAATGGCAGAAGCGCTGGAGCGTCTGAAAAGTGTGAAGCTTGAAAACTGCGGCCGCGAGACGGTGATCCCGATGCGCCACCGGGGAGCTGGCAGCCTGGGAGGAAGCGGAAACGGAAGCCCGGGCACCAAGGGGGAGCTTAAAATAAGCGATTTGTTTTCAGAGCAGATAGGGACAAAAGAGCCGGAGAAGCCGGAGGCAGAAGAGTCGAAGGAACCGGAAGCAGCAGAGCCGTCAGAA
The DNA here is from genome assembly GCA_947177445.1 of uncultured Lachnospiraceae bacterium. GTDB lineage: Bacteria > Bacillota > Clostridia > Lachnospirales > Lachnospiraceae > Acetatifactor. Next base: position 30,164 of record CAMWUL010000039.1, read on the forward strand.
GAGGCAGAGG
>CAMWUL010000040.1 GCA_947177445.1 uncultured Lachnospiraceae bacterium
TTTGTGCAAACAGCGCACAAAAACACCTCGCGGCCCCTACCCGTGAAAAGTAACAGAAAAACACTATTGTAATTTCGCCATTTCTATGTTAATGTATTTTTAAGCAGAGAAATCAAAATCTATTCATGGTTCCAGGCCGTCTCGGCCTTCTGTATAATTTCTGACTTCTTGCTGAAAACCCACAAACAATAATATAGCGATGACAGGCAAGGAGCCGGATGAGCTCCTTCTATTCCCACAGGCAATGAGAAAACAGCTATGATTACATAACTGTATGATGAATGCCGCGAGGGTATTGGCTTGCCTGTTCGGAAAGGAGTATGTATGGACAAAGGGCTGAAGGCCTATTTCCCGATGATTAGGAAACGGGAAGAAATCTTGCAGGAGATTAACGGAAACAAGTATTTGACACAACAGTTTTGCGGATGGAGCGCTGTGAAGCAGAAGGAATTTCTTGACATCTGCACAGGGGCAAAGGGGGTGAAAATATTATATGATGCTTTTTTCAAGGAAATTATGGATCCCGATGCAGTGCCGGAACTGCTGGAGGAGTTCATATCCTTGATCCTTGGGACACAGGTGAAGATTTTGTATATGCTTCCAAATGATTCTCCGCGTTTTGCAGGTGAAAGGTCGTTGTTAGTAATGGATATCGTAGTTCAACTGACAGACGGAAGCATTGCGAATGTAGAGGTGCAAAAGATAGGTTATTTTTTCCCGGGCCAGAGAAGCGCCTGCTATTCTGCCGATTTGCTTTTGCGGCAGTACCGCAGAGTCAGGGGAGAAAAACGGAAGAATTTCAGCTACGAAGATGTAAAATGTGTTTATACGATTGTCTTGTTTGAAAAGAGTCCGCAGGAATTCAGTTGTTTTTCGGATGATTATATTCATTTGTTCAGCCAGAAATCCAACACGGGACTTGAGTTGGAGCTTTTGCAGAAGTATGTTTTTATTCCACTTGATATTTTTCGGAAAAACATACATAATAAAGCCGTAACAAATAAATTGGATGCGTGGCTTATGTTTTTCAGCACAGATGATCCAAAGGATATTATTGAACTGATAAACGCTTATCCGGAGTTCAGGATATTGTATGATAAGGTATATAGTATATGCCGGAATATGGAGAGGATTATGGGTATTTTTTCGGAGGAGCTGCTGGAATTGGATCGGAATACTGTGGACTATATGATGGATGCAATGCAGGAAGAGCTGGAGCGAAAAAGGGAGGAGCTGAAACATCAGAAACAGGAATTGGAACAAAAGAAAGAGGAGCTGAAGCATAAGGGGCAGCAAATAGAGCGAGCGAATGAGGAACTGGCCCAAAAGAAGGAGGAACTAACCCAAAAGAAGGAGGAACTAACCCAAAGAAATGAGGAACTGGCCCAACGGAATAATGAACTGGATCAAAAGGAAGATGAGCTTGCTAGGATAAATATGGAGCTGACCCAAAAGCAGGACGAAATCAGCCGGCAGGAAATACTTTTGAAGCAGGAAAAACATTCACGATTCATTATTCTGATTCAACAAATTCGAAATTTTGCATTAGGCGGATTTCCCGAACGAAAATGCGCAGAATTACTTATGGCGGATATCGATATAGTTGTCAGGATTTATGATATTGCAAGTATACATCCGGAGTACAATGAAGAGGATATATATGCATTGTTGAAGGAAAAAATCTAAGCGATAATGACAGTGAAAAGAGGGAGTTTTTTGCCTGCGTGATGCTTTGCCGGACTTTCAGAACGAAATTCAGAGATTTTCAGCCTGCAAGGCGGCTGAACGAGGCGATGCGGTGGCATCGTTGAGTGAATCCAACGCAGTCAGATAAAAATTTAGACGGGCAAAACATAGGGATAATTACTTACTTTTCACGGGTAGGGGTCACGAGTTGTTTTCGTGCGCATTTTGCACGCAAAACCCGAGACTGCCTGCGCTAAAATGGGCGAATTTAGCTCATTTTGTGCGCATCATGTTACTTTGAACGGCGAAGCCGTGAAAGTAACGATAATTAAGGCGGATTATACTATGGGGGATTGTTGACTTTGGATGCAACTCATGTATAATGATACACAAGTGGGATGCAATTTATGAGTGTCATGTAAATGAGGTAACTGCGCAAAGGGGTATAGAAATGAAAAAGCTTTGTGAAAGGTTTTTCTTATATATCTATGTATTGACAGCTGCTCTTTTTCTTCCGGTGCTGCTCTGTGTGATTTTTGTTGGAAGCAATATGGAATACGCTGCAAATTTGAAACTTGCGACTCTGCTGCCAAATTCAGTATTGCTGGTGATTGCCCTGATGGGAGCAGTACTTTGGCTTGTGCTTATGCGGCGGCTGAAGATGGAACTGACGCCCGGGAGGAACCTTATAGTTAACGGAGTATTGCTGCTTTTGTTTGCTGTACTGTTTTTTGTTAATGTGAGAGTGGCCAGAGAGATTGCATTTGGCCTTCCCTGGGATATTATGGTGACCCGGAAGATTGCCCACACTATTGTGGAGCGCCCCTTGGGATATGAATATTATTACTCTATGTATCCCAATAATATTCCCATTATTTATTTACTGTCCAGACTTTATCGATGGGCGAAGGAAATGGGAAATTATCCTTATGTATTTGATTTTATCTGGCTGCAGGTTAATTGCGCCCTGATATCTTTGGGAGGTTATTTTTGCTGCCTCACGGTAAAGAAGCTGACCGGAAATGTTTCAGCCACCGCTTTGGGCTTTCTGGTTTATCTGGCGCTTGCGGGGATATCTCCCTGGAAAATTGCGCCATATACGGATACTTATGGTATGGTCTTTCCGATATTTTGCTTTTACTTTTATGTTTGCTTTCGACAGGCAGACAGGGTATGGAAGAAATATGTATATTTTGCACTGTCTCTCGCGGGCGGGATGATAGGGGGATATATTAAGACCAGTGTTTATATTGTTGTTATTGCGATTTTTGGTGTGGAAATTATTGGTCTTTTGCGAGACTTCCGAAAAAACTGGAAGTTTTTTCTGCCAGGAGCATTTTTAGTGATATTTTTGGCCTGGGGTGAAGGAGTATACACAGATTACATTATTGATGAGATAGGCCTGGAGTACAATGAGGAGATCGAAGGCAGCTGGCATCATTACTTTCTTATGGGATTGAATGAGGAGACGACGGGAAGCTATTACTCTCCGGATATTGCCTTATTTGGAAAATATGAAACCAGTAAAAGTGCAAGGAACGCGGAAGAGTGGAGGCTGGCCATGGAACGGCTGAAGGAGAGAGGCGTGTTTGGCACACTCTATTTTTGGCTGAGAAAAATGGTAATGACCTTTAATGACGGAACCTTCGGCTGGGGGTGTGAGGTCTGGATTCAGGACCAATATCCGGAGGAGCTGGCAGGAAATACTGCTCTTACAGAAAAGCTTCGAAGCATATTCTGGCCAAACAGCGCCGGAACGGGAAGGTACTACACCTTTTGTCAGCTTGCATGGGTCTTTTGTATGCTGGGAATTCCGGGTGTTTTCCTTTGCAGGAAAGAGGAAAGAGAGAAGTATGCGGTTCTTGTTGTAGGTTTTCTGGGGGTTTTTTTGTATCAACTATTGTTTGAAGCCAGATCCAGATATTTGTTTGTATTTCTACCTGTATTGATTGTGATCTCGGTGTGCGGAATGCAGCAATATACGTTCATGATCACTGGAACTGGTATTTTTGGAGGCCGCAGAAAAAAAACTGAAAGAATATGAAAAAAGCTTGACTTTTGGTTCAAAATAAGTTAGCATATACAGTGTTGCAGGGAAATTTGCAATGTTGTGTGTGCGTTTAGCTCAGCTGGATAGAGCGTTTGGCTACGGACCAAAAGGTCGGGGGTTCGAATCCTCTAACGCACGTAAAAGAAAACGGAAGTGCAAAGAGATGAGCACTTCCGTTTTCTGCATTAAGAAAAAGATCCGCAGGGATAAACTAAGAACGTGTTATAGAACCGTTCCGGAGAATGCCGGACCGGCGGAGAAAATTATGGAGCAGGGTAGTGAAAACCATCGGTTTTGCAGAAAATGTCTGACCAGGGAATTGGCTGACAGCGAAGAGACGTATAAAAATCTATGGGAATATATTGATAATCTGGATGCGGATATTAAGTCGCCGGAGGAATTGTATCAGGAACGGCTGGAGATCTGCAGAAAATGCGATCTGCTGTTGGAAGCGATGTGCAGAAGCTGCGGATGCTATGTGGAGCTTCGTGCGGCAGTGGAAAGAAACGGTTGTCCCTGTAAAAAATGGTAGAAAGAGGACTGTGATGACGAAACAGGAATTTATAGACAGATTGCGGGCCGCATTGAACGGGAGAGTGGCGGAGCATGTGCTGTCGGATACGATCAGATATTATGATGATTATATTGATACAGAAATGCACGGTGGGAAGAGTGAGGAAGAGGTGATGGCATCCCTGGGAGATCCCAGGCTTCTGGCGAAAACCATTGCTGAGACGAAGGGGGGAGCGGATGCTCGCTTTTCAGAACGGCAGGAGGGCGGTTCTTTTCAGGAGGATGCTGTTCGGAACCGTTGGGAAGGCGCAAGACCCTCGGTTGTCAGAATTCCGGTATGGGTCTGGCTGATTATTTTTCTGCTGGTGGCAGTGCTGATACTGAGTGCTGTATTTTCTGTGATTTCATTTTTGCTTCCGGTACTGATCCCGATTTTCGTGGTTTTGTTTCTGGTGAAGCTTTTTCGGGATTGGATGAAGTGATGGCGGATAAGTCAATCACCCCGCCGCAAGCAACGGGGCATGGAAATTGAAACGCCCCAAGGGGCGGGGTATTGACCCTCGCGGCATTCGTCAAATAGCCATGCAAGCATGGCTATTTTCCTCATTGCTCGCGGGAATAAAGATGGCTTGGAAAAAGTATAAACAGTCGGTATATAAGCCGGCTGTAAGTTTATGAGCCATCGGAGGGGACCGATGGCTCATAATGAGGGGAGTATAAAATATTTTATAAGGGGTCGTAAACAGAACGATGAAGGTTATCTGTTTACAATAATGAGTATAGTACCTTTTGCCTAAAAAATCAATACCGAAATAGTACCAAAGTACCAGAAAATTTTTTGCATATTTTTTGTGCGTTTTTGCCATACTATCCATGTAACCAAAAACAGAAGGAGGAATTTCCCTCCGGACAATGAGCCGCAGAAGCGGCAGGATGTGAGGAAGTTATGGACAACAAGTACAATAACGCCAACAATTCTGAGAATTGCAAGAACAGCCAGAATCAGAACAGCAATCAGAACAACAACCAGAATCAGAACAACAGCAAGAACCAGAACAAGAATCAGAGCCAGAACAGCAGCAAAAATCAGAACAACAATTACTAAGGCAGAGTTACTGTTGCAAGTGAACAATAACAATGCAACAGCGGTGATAGGGACACTTTTTGTGTCCCTATTTACATATAATCAAAAAAATAGTATACTAATTCATGTTTTGAAATGATATGCTTTAGAGCGGTATGGAAGCGGGGAAGCGGGTACACATGCGCAAGTTTGAATTGATTGCTCCCTGTCATTTTGGCATGGAGTCGGTATTGAAAAGAGAGATTGTGGATCTGGGGTATGATATCACAGAAACGACGGATGGGCGGATCACCTTTGCAGGGGATGAAGAAGCGGTGTGCAGAGCCAATATTTTTCTGCGCACAGCGGAGAGAATTTTGATCAAGGCAGGGAGCTTCCATGCGGAGAGCTTCGAAGAATTGTTTCAGGGAACCAGGGCTCTTCCCTGGGAGGAATATTTACCGCCTGACGGGAAATTCTGGGTGACAAAAGCGGCCAGCGTAAGGTCAAAGCTGTTCAGCCCTTCCGATATTCAGTCCATAATGAAAAAAGCTATGGTGGAACGAATGAAGGAGGCCTGCGGGGTAAACTGGTTTCCGGAGGACGGAGAAAGCTTTCCGATAAGAGTATTTCTGCTGAAGGATCAGGTGACGGTAGGCCTGGATACTACGGGAGAATCTTTACATAAAAGGGGATACCGCAGGCTGACACCCAAGGCGCCTATCGCAGAAAACCTGGCGGCGGCCCTGATTTTAATGACGCCTTGGCGGCCCGGAAGGATTTTGGTGGATCCCTTTTGCGGCAGTGGAACCATTCCCATAGAGGCGGCCATGATGGCGGCGGGCATGGCTCCAGGAGCAGGCAGAAGCTTTAATGCGGGAAAATGGCCTCATATTGTTGGGGAGAAAAAATGGTCGGAGGCACTGGAGGAGGCGGCAGAGTCTGTGAACTTATCTGTGGAGACCGATATTCAGGGGTATGACATAGATGATCAGATGGTTAGTATTGCCCGGGAGAATGCCAGGCTGGCAGGCGTGGACAAGCTGATTCATTTTCAGAGGCGAAGTGTGGAACAGCTGAGTCATCCGAAAAAGTATGGGTTTTTAATTACAAATCCTCCTTACGGGGAGCGGCTGTCCGAGAAAGAAAAACTTCCGGAGCTGTACCGCACCCTGGGAGAGCGGTACAGGGCGTTGGACTCCTGGAGCATGTATCTGATTACTGCCTATGAGAATGCGGAGCAGGATATAGGACGGAAAGCGGATAAAAACCGGAAGCTGTACAATGGGATGATGAAAACATACTATTATCAGTTTATTGGACCCAGGCCTCCGAAGGCCTTGAAGGGATAGAGGTCTAAGGCGTCTGAGGAAAAGCTGCATAACAGTATCCGGAAAACGGAGGAAAATGATGGACAGGATTGTGTTCGCTACGGGAAATCAGGGAAAGATGAGGGAGATTCGGGAGATTTTGGGAGATCTGGGAATGGAAGTATGTTCCATGAAGGAGGCCGGAATCTCAATCGATATAGAGGAAAACGGCCAAACCTATGAAGAAAATGCCATGATTAAGGCAAGAGCCGTTGCAGCACAGGTGCAGGCGCTGGTGCTGGCGGACGATTCGGGGCTGGAAGTGGATTATCTGGGCGGAGAACCCGGGATTTATTCCGCCAGGTATCTGGGGGAGGATACCTCTTACCGTATCAAGAATGCCGATTTGATCAAACGCCTGGAAGGAGTTCCCGATGAGAAGCGTACCGCCCGGTTTGTGTGTGCTATTGGGGCGGTGCTGCCTGACGGCAGAGAGCTGACCACCAGGGCCGCCATTGAAGGGCGTATCGGTTATGAGGAAAGAGGAGCAGGGGGCTTTGGCTACGATCCGATTTTTTATGTACCAGAGATGGGAAAATCTACGGCAGAGCTTACAGAGGAAGAAAAAAATCTGGTGAGTCACAGAGGAAAGGCGCTCCGGCTGATGAAAGAGGAACTGAGGAAGTATGAAAATATTGATCGTAAGTGACACACATCGGCAGAATGGCAACTATTTCAAGGTGGTGGAACAGCAGAAGCCTGATCTGGTGATCCACTGCGGCGATGTGGAGGGATGCGAGGATATTCTGACGGAAAGCGCCGGCTGTCCTGTGCGGATCGTCCCGGGAAATAATGACTTCTTTTCCGGACTTCCCAGGGAGCTGCTTCTGGACATCGGGCGCTACAAGGTCTGGGTGACCCATGGACATAATTATTATGTGTCCATGGGAAACGAAACTCTGAAGCGCGAGGCTGTGGCCAGAGGGGTGAATATCGTTTTCTATGGACATACTCACAGACCGGTGATAGACAGGGAGGAGAACAGAATCATTGCCGTGAATCCGGGGAGTCTGTCTTATCCCAGGCAGGAGGGGCGCAGGCCTTCCTATGCGCTGATGGAGCTGGATCAAAAGGGAGAAGCCCGGTTCAGGATTAAATATCTGTAGATACTCATCCGGAGCTGTAATGTAAAATGGTTACTTTTCACGGGTAGGGGCCGCGAGGTGTTTTTGTGCGCTGTTTGCACAAAAACCCGAGACAGCACGCGCTGGGCATCATGTTGCTTTGAACGGCGAAGCCGTGAAAAGTAACGTAAAATGAAAAAAGAACCATGATATACTTTACAGGCGGTGTATATTGTGCTAGTATATGTAGTAACAAAAACTACGTTGAGTAGAAAACAATAACACATCGCTTCATATTCAAAACTGTATTTGATTCCCGCCGGCAATGAGTCAAAGTTCCGGATGCCTGCATCCATGGGACCCTGGCGAATGCCGCGTAGGTGCTGCTCATGAATAAACCTGTGAGATCGGGATATTCTACTTTTTGACAGTAAGATGCCGGGAGCGTTGGAACAGGAGAGTATATTATGAGTTATAAGATTGTGATCGACAGCTGCGGCGAGCTTCCTGAGGCAATGCTTCAGGATGAGAGATTTGAAAGTGTGCCCCTTGGGCTGGAGGTAGGGGACTATCAGATTCTGGATGATGAGGGATTCAATCAGGCAGAATTTCTGCAAAAGGTTGCGGCATATCCGAAATGTCCGAAATCGTCTTGCCCGTCTCCGGAACGATATATGGAAAGCTACAGAGCGGAGGCGGATCATGTGTATGCAGTAACGCTTTCATCCCATCTCAGCGGAAGCTATAACAGCGCGGAGCTGGGAAAAAAGCTGTATCTGGAAAAGTACGGAGACAAGCAGATTCATGTGATCGATTCTCAGTCTGCCAGCGGCGGAGAGACACAGATTGCCCTGAAGCTTATAGAATTGGAAGAAATGGGGCTCCCCTTTGAGGAAATCGTGGCTCGGATCGAGGCCTATCGGGACAGTGTCCAGACGTATTTTGTATTGGATAATCTGGAGACGTTGAGAAAGAACGGCAGACTGACCGGCGTAAAGGCGCTGGTGGCATCCACGTTGAACATCAAGCCTGTGATGGGAGCCAATAAGGGAGAAATTATTCAGCGCAGCCAGACCATCGGCATTAAGAAGGCGTTAAACAGAATGGCGGAGCTGGCGGCCGCCGAAGTGAAGTCCCCAAAGCAGCGCCGGCTGATTATTACCCACTGCAATGCGCTCCGGCGGGCGGAGCAGGTCAGGGAAATGATTCTGGCAAAGGTGTCCTTCGGGGAGTGTATCATTATGGATACCAGAGGGATCAGCAGTATGTACGCCAACGATGGCGGCGTCATTGTGACAACCTGACGTGCCGCGGAGCCTGGGAAGATTTAAGGGGCCGGCACGCCGGGATGTGTTAGTAATATCCATAGAAACAGCTGTAACAGCACGATGGCAGGCAGACCGTACCTGAAGTACCAGTGCCTTGTCTTGTGATGGAAATGATGCATGCCCAGGGTACAGCCCAGGGCGCCGCCCAGAAGGGCTGTAAGAAAAAGAGAAGCCTCCGAGATGCGCCAGGCACCCCGGATGGCTCTTTTTTTATCTATTCCCATCATGACAAATCCCACAAGATTCAGGATTATCCAATAGATTATGAACAGAAGAGGTAAGGTCATGACATATTACCTCAAAACAGCGTCTCGCCCTGCTCATCCATTTTCATGGCGCGCACCTTGCAGGACAATCCGAACAAATTGATGAAGCCTTCTGCATCATGGTGGTCGTACAAATCGCCGGTGGTGAAGGAGGCGATGCTCTCATTATACAGCGAGTACGGGGAGACAGTGCCTGCCTTGATAATATTGCCCTTGTAAAGCTTGAATTTTACCTGGCCGGTCACGTATTTCTGGGTCTCCTCAATGAAAGCCTGCTGAGCCAGGCGCAGGGGAGTGAACCACTTGCCTTCATATACCAGACTGGCAAAGCGGCTGCCCATCTCCTTTTTCATGGCATAGGTATCCCGGTCCAGGATCAGCTCCTCCAGCTGCTGATGGGCTTCCATCAGAATAGTGCCTCCCGGGGTCTCATATACGCCTCTGGACTTCATGCCTACCACACGGTTTTCCACGATATCAATGATGCCGATGCCGTGTTTTCCGCCCAGCTCATTGAGAGCGGCAATAATCTCGGATACCTTCATTTTTTTTCCGTTGACGGAGGTGGGTATTCCTTTTTCAAAGGTCAGAGTTACATACTCTCCCTGATCAGGCGCTTTTTCAGGGGTGGTGCCCAGCACCAGAAGATGCTCAAAATTGGGCTCGTTTGCAGGATCCTCCAGTTCCAGGCCCTCATGGCTGATATGCCAGAGATTGCGGTCCCGGCTGTAGGAGGAATCTGCGGAGAAGGGAAGATGGATGCCGTGAGCTTTGCAGTATTCGATCTCAGATTCCCGGGAATCCATGTTCCACTTTTCATTGCGCCAGGCGGCGATAATCTTCAGATCCGGGGCCAGCGCTTTGATGCCCAGCTCGAAGCGGATCTGATCGTTTCCTTTGCCGGTAGCGCCGTGGCAGATGGCGGCAGCGCCTTCCTTCCGGGCGATCTCCACCAGCTTTTTGGCGATCAGAGGACGCGCCATGGAGGTGCCCAGCAGATATTTGTTTTCGTAAACGGCGCCTGCCTGTACACAGGGAACAATGTATTCGTCACAGAATTCGTCGATGACATTTTCTACGTAGAGCTTTGAGGCGCCGCAGGACTTTGCCCGTTCCTCCAGACCGTCCAGCTCCTCTGCCTGTCCGCAGTCCACGCAGACGCAGATTACTTCATAATCAAAATTTTCCTTCAGCCAGGGGATGATGGCTGTGGTGTCCAGGCCGCCGGAATAGGCGAGAACAACTTTCTCTTTCATTTTTTTCCTCCATTTTTACATTTGCAGATTGTCTGATTTGCTTTTCTGATAAACCACTATACAACAGAAACAAGGTAAAAGCAAGTGTCCGGCAATGCTGACGGAAAATGAAAATAAGACATATTGACAGTATTGTGAGAATTCTGTATAATACAGTGGCCGGAAAAAGGGCTCATAATGTTTTTTATTACAGATTACATTTTCGAAAAATCATTTCGCCGGAATTTTATACCAAGAAAATGCATAAAGAGAATAATTATTCATTAAAAACAGAGAAAAATGTATAAATATTAAATGATATTGAAAGTTTATGCAAAAGGTAGTAAGATATTGACATATGTTTCGGGCAACGGTGTTCTTTGAGGCGCCGGACCGCAGAAAGGAAGGAAAATATGATCAGGGCAGGGATTATTGGAGCTACCGGCTATGCGGGGGAAGAGCTTGTCAGGATTTTGACGGGCCACAGAGAGACGGAGATTGTGTGGTACGGCTCCCGGAGCCATGTGGATAAAAAATACAGTCAGGTGTATCAGAATATGTTTCAGATCGTGGAGGATATCTGCAAGGATGACGATCTTCAGGAACTGGCGAAGCAGGTGGATGTGATCTTTACCGCCACCCCTCAGGGCTTTCTGGCGGGGATTTTAACCGAGGAAATACTGTCTAAAGTGAAGATCGTAGATCTTTCTGCGGATTACAGGATCAAGGACGTGACGGTATACGAGAAATGGTACGGCATAGAACATAAATCTCCCCGGTTTATCGGTGAGGCGGTCTACGGGCTGTGTGAGATCAACAGAGACAAAATCACGGAGCAGACACGGCTGGTGGCCAACCCCGGCTGCTATACCACCTGTTCTATTTTGACAGCGTATCCTCTGATAAAGGAGGGGCTGATCCACGGGAATACTCTGATTGTGGACGCAAAGTCGGGAACCTCCGGGGCAGGCCGGGGCGCCAAGACGGCGAACCTGTTCTGTGAGGTCAATGAGAATATAAAGGCCTATGGGGTGGCCAGCCACCGTCATACTCCTGAGATCGAGGAACAGCTGGGATATGCGGCAGGCGAAAGCGTGACTGTCAGCTTTACTCCCCATCTGGTTCCCATGAACCGGGGGATATTGGTGACGGAGTATGCCTCTCTCAGGAGAAGGGCGGACGGATCCCTGCCCTCCCAGGAAGAGATCCGGGCGGTCTATGACAGATATTATGGGAATGAGCGGTTTGTCCGGGTGCTGGAAAAGGGTGTCTGCCCGGAAACTAGATGGGTGGAAGGCAGCAATTATGTGGATATAAATTTTGTGGTGGATGAGCGCACGGAACGTGTGATTATGATGGGGGCTCTGGACAATCTGGTGAAGGGCGCCGCAGGGCAGGCCGTGCAGAATATGAATCTGCTGTTTGGCCTGCAGGAGAGCCAGGGACTGGAGCTGGTTCCCTGCTTCCCGTAGGATGCTATTTTAAGGAGGAACCGGATATGGACAGCGGGGCATTTACCGTGAGAGCGATGACAATAGAAGATTATGACGGATTGCGGGCTCTGTGGATGACTATCCGGGGCTTCGGCATTCGCAGCCTGGATGATTCCAGAGAGGGTGTGGAAAGGTTTCTTCGGAGAAATCCCGGCATCAGTGTAGTGGCCCTGGGAGCGGACGGCTCGGTGGTGGGCGGCATTTTGTGCGGACATGACGGCAGGAGGGGATGCCTGTACCATGTGTGTGTCCGGGAGGATTACAGACGGCTTGGCATTGGTAAGGCCATGGTGGTGCGCTGTATGAAGGCGCTGCGGGAAGAGGGCATCAATAAGGTCAGCCTGATCGCCTTTACTAAAAATGATGTGGGAAATGCTTTTTGGAAAGGGATGGGCTGGACAAAACGGCAGGATTTGAATTATTATGATTTTACCTTGAATGAAGAGAACATCACGGCCTTCAACCGGTAAAAGTCATGCCGGGCAGAGATGCCGTCCGCAGAGACAGACCCATGGGCTGCGGCGGGAAAGGGAAATGCGGCAGAGGATCCGGGAGGCTGCGGAGAAAGGATGGCGGAACAATGGGAATTAAGATGGAAATAATGGAAAGCGGCGTGACAGCGGCAATGGGATTTCAGGCGGCGGGTGTGGAAGCCGAAATCAAATATCAGAACAGGAAGGATATGGCGCTGATTTTCAGCACCACGCCCTGCAGGGCCGCCGGTGTTTTTACCACCAACGTGGTGAAGGCGGCGCCTGTGCTTTGGGATAAAAAAATTGTGGAGTCGTCTCCTTTGGTTCAGGCAGTGGTAGTAAACTCCGGCGTGGCAAACGCCTGCACCGGCAGCCAGGGTATGGAGTGCTGCGAGATGGAGGCGGCTCTGGCCGGCGAGCTGCTGGGCATTCCGGCCCGGGCGGTGCTGGTGGCGTCTACCGGCGTGATCGGTATGCAGCTGCCTGCAGACAGGATAAAAAAAGGGATCGAGCTGCTTGCAGAGGCAAAGTCGGACAGCCGGGACGCGGGTCTGGATGCGGCCAAGGCCATCATGACCACGGATACGGTGCACAAGCAGATCGCCGTGAAATTTGAGATTGGCGGCAGGACAGTGACCCTGGGGGGAATGTGCAAGGGCTCGGGAATGATCCATCCCAACATGTGCACCATGCTGGCATTTTTGACAACGGATGTCAATATTTCGAAAGAGATGCTTCAGAAGGCCCTGAGCCGGGATGTGAAGGATTCCTTCAACATGATATCTGTGGACGGGGACACCAGCACAAACGATACGCTGCTGATTCTGGCAAACGGACAGGCTCAGAACCCTGAGATCCATGAGGAGGGAGAGGATTACGAGGCCTTTTGCCAGGCGCTGCATTATGTGACAACCTTCCTGGCCAGAAAGATGGCAGGGGACGGAGAGGGAGCCACCGCGCTGATCGAGTCCCGGGTGGTGGGAGCCGCTTCCAAGGAAGACGCCCGTATATTGGCCAAATCCGTGATCTGCTCTTCCCTGACCAAGGCGGCAGTATTTGGCCACGATGCCAATTTCGGGCGGATTCTCTGTGCGCTTGGGTACTCGGGAGCGGTTTTTGATCCTGAGAACGTGGATCTGTATTTTGAGAGCAAAAGCGGAAGGCTTCACATTTTCGGCGGCGGATCGGCCTGTCAGTACAGCGAGGATAAGGCTACAAGGATTTTGTCCGACCCGGAGGTAACCATCCTCTGCGACATGCATATGGGGACGGAGGAGGCTGTGGCCTGGGGCTGTGATCTGAGCTATGAATACGTGAAAATAAATGCGGATTACAGGAGTTAAGTGCAGCGCGCACGGGGGTAAAATATGGAAAAGAATATGCAAAAGGTGCTTGAAAAGGCGGAGGTGCTCATAGAGGCGCTTCCCTATATACAGCGGTTCAACCGCAAGATCATCGTGGTAAAATACGGCGGCAGCGCCATGAGCGATGAGACCCTGCAGAAAAATGTGATCAAGGATGTTACGCTGCTGAAGCTGGTAGGCTTTAAGCCCATTATCGTCCACGGAGGCGGGAAGGAGATCAGCCGCTGGGTGGGCAAGGTGGGTAAGGAAGCCCGGTTTGTAAACGGTCTGCGGGTCACGGACCGGGAGACCATGGAGATTGCCGAGATGGTGCTGAACAAGGTGAACAAGGATCTGGTGACCATGGTGGAGGAGCTGGGGGTCAGAGCCGTGGGAATCAGCGGCAAGGACGGCGGTCTGCTGCAGGTGGAGAAAAAGTATGCCGACGGCCAGGATATCGGCTATGTGGGAGAGATCACAGGTGTGAACCCCAAGGTTTTGTACGACCTGCTGGAAAAGGATTTTCTGCCCATTGTGGCGCCTATCGGGCTGGATCAGGAATTTGGAACCTACAATATCAATGCGGATGACGCCGCCTGCGCCATAGCCAGAGCCGTGAAGGCCGAAAAGCTGGCCTTTCTCACGGATATTGAAGGCCTTTACCGGGATATCAACGACAAGTCATCTTTTATTTCCAGGCTTACGGCTTCGGAGGCTGACGCTCTGACCGCGTCAGGGGGAGTGGGCGGCGGCATGCTGCCCAAGCTGAACAATTGCACCGCCGCCGTCCGAAGCGGGGTGGGACGGGTCCATATTCTGGACGGACGCGTGCCCCACTGCCTGCTTCTGGAAATTTTCACCAGGGAAGGGGTAGGCACCGCCATTATTGCAGATGATGACAATCTGGCTACGGGCAGGAGGAGAGACCGGTTCTGCGCGGAAGGGGCCGGGGCATAAGGCATTCCGGCGCGGCGGGCGGCCTGTGGGACAATCACGAAGGGGCAAGGAGGTGCGGATATGGAGATGGAACAATATATAGAGCAGGCAGAAACGGATCTTCTTCATGTATATAACCGGTATAAAATCGTGCTGGACCGGGGAGAGGGAATGTATCTATACGATATTCAGGGGAAAAGATATCTGGATTTTGGCGCGGGGATCGCAGTCTTTGCCCTTGGCTATCACAATGAAGAATATAACGATACTTTGAAGGCGCAGATCGATAAGCTGATTCACACCTCCAATTATTATTATAATGTGCCGGCCATTCAGGCGGCCAGAAAGCTGAAAAGGGTGTCCGGGATGGATCGGGTCTTCTTTACCAATTCCGGGGCGGAGGCCAATGAGGGGGCCATCAAGGCGGCCCGGAAATATGCTTATCGCAGGGACGGCGCCGCGGATCATGAGATCATTGCCATGCAGCACTCCTTTCACGGCAGAACCATGGGGGCTTTGGCAGTGACGGGAAATGCTCATTACAGGGAGGCCTTCGAGCCGCTCATCGGCAACGTCCGGTTTGCGCAGTTCAACGATTTTCAGAGCGTCCTGGCTCAGGTGACAGACAAAACCTGTGCCATTATGCTGGAGCCTGTCCAGGGGGAAGGGGGCATGAGGCCTGCGGAGGGAGATTTCCTGAAGCAGATCAGGACTCTTTGCGACGAGAGGGATATTTTGCTTATTTTTGACGAGGTGCAGTGCGGTATGGGAAGGTGCGGACACATGTATGCCTGGCAGGGCTATGGTGTGAAGCCGGATATCCTGACCACAGCCAAGGCGCTGGGCTGCGGCGTGCCGATAGGCGCTTTCCTGATGACGGAACGGACGGCGCAGCGGTCCCTGGAGCCGGGAGACCACGGAACCACCTACGGAGGAAATCCCCTTGCCTGTGCGGCGGCGGAAAAAGTGCTTGATTTATTCGAGAAGAATCATATAATAGAGAATGTGAGAGAGACGGGCGCATACCTGGAGGAGCAGCTGGAAGGGCTGCGGAAAAGGCATGCCTGCGTCAGAGAAAGACGCGGCATGGGGCTGATGCAGGGGCTGGAGTTTACCTGTCCCGTAGGGGGAATCATCAACGCGGCCCTGGAGCGCGGCCTGATCCTGATCAACGCGGGAACCCATGTTTTGCGGTTTGTTCCTCCGTTGATTGTCACAAAGGAAAACATTGACGATATGATAATCATTCTGGAAGCCTGTATTCGAAGCGCCGCGGAAGACTGCTGACTGCTGAATTCGTCTGCAGGTGCAGGAGTAAAGGGCTTGCAGGTGCAGGAGTGAAGGCCTTCCGGGATGAGAGTGTTGCCTGCGGGAAGGGCGGAAGGAAGTTTGGAATGCATTTGAAAAAGAGACTGATATCAGCGGCAGCCGTGGCAGCCATGGCTGCTGCCGTTTTATACGGAACCACTTTTGAGATGAGCGAGGCAGATCAGGAGGCCAGGCGTCTGCCATGGACGCCCAGGAAGGATACCATTTATTTCTGGTATACCGACGACGCCATGACCAATTATATCAACAGTGCGGCGGTGGTCTTCGGGGAGCGGGAGGATGTGCATGTGATCCCGATTTTAAAGGAGGACAGCGAATATCTGGAGGCGGTAAATGAGGCGTCCCTGCATTCGGAGCAGATGCCGGATGCATATATGATCAATCATGATTCTCTGGAAAAGGCTTATCTGGCGGGACTGGCCGTGGCGGTGGACGATGTGGCGCAGGTGTGTGACGAGGCGCATTTTCCTGCGTCTGCCCTGTCTGCGGTATCCTACAAGGGCAGAACGGCGGCCTACCCTTACTTTTTCGAGACCAGTGTGCTGGTGTATAACGAAGACTATCTGGCAGAATGGGCGGCTCAGTGCGCCCGGAAGGAGCTGCTGGGACTGGGGGAGGACGGAGAGGATACCGGCGAGCCCCTGGATGAGAGCCAGCTGGATCCGGCGCTTTTGGCGGCGAAGACGGAGGAGTACTTCCTGAAGGCGATTCCCGGCACGGTAGATGACATTCTGACCTTTGCAGATTCCTATGATGTGCCTGAGGCAGTGGAGGGCATCATGAAGTGGGATGTGTCGGATATTTTCTACAATTATTGGATTGTGGGAAACTATATGGTGGTAGGAGGAGAAGCGGGAGACAATGAGGCTCAGATTTATATCAACAATCCGGAAACCCTGCAGTGTCTGGAGGTTTACAAAGCGCTGAATCAGTTTTTCTACATTGAGTCCGACACGGTGACCTATGAGTCTGTGATACAGGATTTTATGGACGGGAAGCTGGTGTTCACCATCGCCACCTCCAATGTGGTGGAAAGGCTGGCACAGGCCAAAGCAGAAGGGACTCTGACCTTTGACTATGGCTTTGCGCCTATGCCCGAGGTCAGCGGCACATTGAAGAGCCGTTCCATGTCGGTGACTACCGCGGTGGCTGTCAACGGTTATTCCAGCCACAAGGAGCTGGCAAATCGGTTTGCGGCGTATCTGGTGGATGAATGTGCCGATACGCTGTACGAAAAAACAGGAAAGGTATCGGCCAACTGGAATGCAGATAAGGATAACGGTCCCCTGCAGATCTTCCGCCAGGAGTATGCGAAAAGCGTTTCTCTGCCCAAAATGATGGAGACAGGAAATTACTGGCTGCTTTTGGAAAGGCTTTTTGCCAGAGTATGGAACGGGGAGGATGAGGCGGCATTGACCCAGGAGCTGTCGGAACAGATCGCTTCCCAGGTCAGCGGACGGTAATTGCCGGTTTGACGGATATGCGTATAATTTACCAATCATAGGATACACTGATAGAAAGAGGCGCTGACGCGAGGCGCAGGACTTTCATGAAAACTCTGTACAGAGGAAAGGGTGTATCATATGATTGGTTTTTTTATTGCATTGATTTCAGGGGCGCTGATGAGCATACAGGGCGTATTTAACACACAGGTCACAAAGGCCTCCAGTATCTGGGCGGCCAGCGCCTTTGTACAGCTGACGGCCCTGGCTGTCTGCCTGGGGGCGTGGGTCTGCACGGACAGGAGCAATCTGCTGCAGGTATTCCAGGTACAGCCCAAATACATGCTGCTGGGAGGCGCCATCGGGGCTTTCATCACCTATACGGTCATTAAGAGCATGGATCTGCTGGGACCGGCCAAGGCAGTGATGCTGATCGTAACCGCCCAGCTGCTGGTGGCCTATATCATCGAGCTGCTTGGATGGTTTGGGGTGGAAAAGCAGCCCTGGGAGTGGCGCAAGGCAGTGGGAATGATCGTGGCCATTGCCGGGATCATTATATTTAAGTGGAAATAATATAGTAAAATGTAAAAAATATAATGACAAAAGAAAATACTTGATATATGAAATATATTCTGATAAAATAACCCCTATCAGCATAGAGAGGCAATCCTTGAATTTCATTTTGTCCGGCAGGACATGCCGCCTTGGGCGGAGAAAGGAGAGGATCTATGATGAAGATATTTTTATACAGGAAACGCTGTCAGACAGGCTGGTGTGTTCTTGCTTTGACGCTGCTTTTGTGCGGCTGCGGGCAGGGGGGAGGCAATGAAATCCTGATCGGGGAGGAAGCGCTGAACCATTCCCGGCAGGAGGAATCGGAAAGCGCCTGTTCCGGAGAAGAAGAGGCCGGACAGGTACCCCGGACAGAAATGGTCAGTGTATATGTGTGCGGCGCCGTCAGGAACCCGGGGGTGGTGGAGCTGCCGGCAGACAGCCGTGTGGAGGCCGCTCTGGAGGCGGCAGGCGGCTTTGACGGGGAGGCGGCCCCGGAGGCGGTGAATCTGGCGGCTAAGGTGACGGACGGAGAAATGCTGTATTTTCCCACGCGGCAGGAGGCGGATGCCCGGCAGCAGGAAACAGAGGCGGCACAGGCCGGACTGATCAATATCAATACTGCGGATGCCGCCGCCCTTTGCACTCTGCCGGGCATCGGCGAAGCCAGAGCACAGGACATTATCAGCTGCAGAGAATCGGAGGGACCCTTTGAGAGCTGTGAGGATATTATGAAGGTTCCGGGCATCAAAAGCAGCGTATACGAAAAAATTAAGGATAAGATAACAGTTCGCTGAGAGAGGCGGCAAATCTTACACCCGGGGCATATTCCGCGGAGGTCTGTCCGCTGCTGCCGATGACGGGTAAAGCTTTCGGAAAATTTTTTTTTCATATTGCAAAATCCCCTGTTCGCCCATATACTATAAATATTGAGGAAGGCCGTTGACAGTGGCGCAGGAAGAGGCCGGCGGCCACATGTATGCAGGCCGGGTGAAACGGTAATATGCGGAGATACCGCGGAAGCGAGGGGTCAGATGGCTGGAAAAAGAGCTTTGATTGTAGATGATGAGAAATTGATTATAAAAGGAATCCGCTACAGTCTGGAACAGGATGACATGCAGGTGGATTGCGCCTATGACGGCGAGGAGGCCCTGGAATATGCCCGCAGCAATCAGTATGATATCATTCTTTTGGATGTGATGCTTCCCAAGCTGACCGGGTTTGAGGTGTGTCAGCAGATCAGGGAATTTTCCAGTGTGCCCATCATTATGCTTACGGCAAAGGGCGACGATATGGATAAAATTCTGGGCCTGGAGTATGGTGCGGATGATTATGTGACAAAGCCCTTTAATATTCTGGAGGTGAAGGCGCGCATCAAGGCCATTATGCGCCGGGTGGATCCCAAGCGTCTGGTGGGAGAGACAGCGGCGCCTCCCAAGGCGGTGGAAAGCGGGGATCTGCGTCTGGACTGCGAGGGCAGGAGGGCGTATATTGCAGGAAAGGAAATCGGACTTACAGCCAAGGAATTTGAGGTTCTGGAGCTGTTGATGTTCAATCCCAACAAGGTCTACAGCCGGGAGGGCCTGCTCTCGCTGGTGTGGGGGGCGGATTATCCGGGCGATGTCCGCACGGTGGATGTGCATATCAGGAGACTGCGGGAAAAGATTGAGCTAAACCCCAGCGAGCCCAGATATGTGCATACGAAATGGGGCGTGGGATACTATTTTTATAATGCATAGAAGGGTTGCGGCCAAAGGGGACAAATGGCGAAAAAAATATTATCGGAGCTGAAACAGATCATTTCTCTGCGCAGCCTTAAGGCGCGCATCTGTATTATCATATTGGTGGCAGGCGTTTTCTCCAGCGTGTTTATGCGTTACGGGATATTGGATAACTACGAAGAGCTCGCTGTGGAAAACCGTATCGCCACTGTTTCAAATCAGCTGATGATTGTGGGGAACCATCTGCTCAGCAATAATTATTTTACCATGAAGACGGATGAAAGAAATTACAGCTCATCCAGAGCCGTGATCAATGCGGAGCTGGAGACCATATCCAACCTGTATGAGGGCCGGGTCATGATCATCAATGCGGCACTGAAGGTGGTAAAGGATACTTATGGCATCAGTGAGGGCAAGACTATTATTTCCGAGGAAGTGATCCGGTGCTTTCAGGGAGAAACCATGTCTCATTATGATAAGGAGCATGGGTATATAGAAATGACCACTCCCATCATTGACACGGCTTCGGGATCGGTGACGGGTGTGATGCTTACCAGCATTTCCAATGATGCCATAGTGGCTACCATGGAGGAGCTGAACCGTAAGGCGGTGATTTTGGGAAATCTGATGCTGGTGGGGATCGTGGCTTTTGCCATTCTGCTTTCCTCCATGCTGGCCCGTCCCTTTGACAAGGTGACAGATGCCATAAATGAAGTAAAGGCCGGCTACAGCGACGAGACGATTTCCGTACCGAACTATGTGGAGACAGAGCATATTGTGGATGCTTTCAACCAATTGCTGAAGCGTATGAAGGCTTTGGACGATTCCAGGCAGGACTTTGTGGCAAATGTGTCTCATGAGCTGAAGACGCCAATGACATCAATAAAGGTGCTGGCAGATTCACTGCTGGTTCAGGAGAATGCGCCTGCGGAGCTTTACCGGGAGTTTATGGAGGATATCGTGTCGGAGATAGACCGGGAGAACCAGATCATCACCGATCTGCTGGCTCTGGTAAAGATGGACAAGAAGGCGCAGGAGCTGAATATTGCTTCCGTGAATATCAATGATCTGACGGAGCTGATTTTGAGGAGGCTGCGGCCTATTGCCAGAAAGAAGGACGTGGAGCTGGTCTTTGAAAGCATGAGGACAGTGGTGGCCGAGGTGGACGAGGTGAAGCTGACGCTGGCCATGACCAACCTGGTGGAGAACGCCATCAAGTACAATAAGGAGCACGGCTGGGTACGGGTAAAGCTGGATGCGGATCATCAGTTTTTCTCCGTGGCAGTCAGCGATTCCGGTCTGGGAATACCGGAGGATTCTCTGGCGCATATTTATGAGAGATTTTACCGGGTGGACAAATCCCACTCCAGAGAGATCGGGGGCACAGGGCTTGGGCTGGCCATCACCAAAAGCGCCGTTTTGATGCACAGAGGTTCCATCACGGTTACCAGTGAGGAGGGGAAGGGATCCCGGTTTGTGGTAAAGATCCCCTTGACCTATATCGCAGGGGGCGGCGGGCAGACCGCCTGAGGAGAGGAGAGTAAATTGTGAAAAAAAGCGGAAGGAGCAGATGGGGGGATATTCTGCTGGCAGTATTCTGCCTGCTGGCGTTTGCCGCCTGCGGAAAAGAGGAAACAGGCGGGGAGAACAGCATACAGGTATATTATATCAACAATGCGGGAACCAAGGTGGAAATGCATCCCCATGAGATGGTTTCCCAGACCGGAGAGGAGCAGCTGGAGGAGCTGCTGGAATGTCTTTCTGCAAATCCGGATAAGCTGGAATACAGGGCCCCTCTGTCCCTGGGCTTTCAAATTCTGGGGAAAAATCTGGAGAATGAGAGAATCCAGATCGATGTGGATAAGGCCTACAAGGAGCTGCCGGCCATTACGGAGGTTCTGGTGCGGGCGGCCATTACCAGGACGCTTACACAGCTTCCGGATGTCAGCTATGTAAGCATTACAGTGGAAGGAGAGCAGCTCTTTGACAGTATGGACAACCAGGTGGGATGGATGAGCGCCGACCAGTTTATCGACAATGACGGAAATGAGATCAATACCTACGAATTGGCCAAAATCAGACTGTATTTTGCCGATGAGAGCGGAACCAGCCTTATTGCCGCCAACCGGGAGAAGCATTATTCCACCAATACGCCCATGGAGCGGTTTGTGGTGGAGGAACTGATCGCGGGCCCCACCGGACAGGTGGAAGGCCTTTACCCTTCCATAAATCCCTCTACCAAGATCGTAAATGTTATGACAAAGGACGGGATCTGCTATGTCAATCTGGATGAGAGCTTTCTGACGGTGGTGAACAATGTATCCACGGAGCTGTCGATCTATGCCATCGTTAATTCGCTGGTGGAGCTGAGCAACATTAACAGAGTTCAGATATTGATCAACGGCGAGGTACCCGCTTCCTTTTCCGCCTCTTCCTACGAGAGGAATCTGGATATTGTAACGGTGCTGGAGAGGTAGGACGGCGGGACGTAGTAAGGCTGAAGGCAGAGAAGTGCTGCTTGACCGGTGAGATTGAGAGCAGAGAAGTGCTGCTTGACCGGTGAGATTGAGAGCATAGAAGTGCTGCTGACCAAGGTGATTGGGAGCGGCGGAAGGTGCGGCGGGGCAGATGGACGGAAGAAATCATGTGAAGGTGCTGTTTGTGGAGGATGAGCCCACGATCCGGGAGGTGCTGACAGAGTATATGCAGCTGTCGGGATATGAGGTCACGGGACTGGAAAGAGGGGATATTGCCATAAAGCTTCTGGAGGAGCAGACCTTTGACCTGGCGGTTTTGGATATTTGTGTTCCGGGGGCGGATGGCTTTGAAATATTGCAGTATATTCGGGGAACCGGTACGGGAACAGGGGTTATTATGCTGACAGCCCTGGAGGATGAGCAGACTCAGGTGAAGGCCTTTAACCTGTATGCGGATGACTATGTGATCAAACCGGTCTCTCCCATCATCCTTCTTAAAAGAATGGAGACCATTCTCCGGCGCACGGCAGGAAACGGCGGAGAAGAAAACGGGGATGGGCTGGTGCTTAAGCAGGAGGCATACTGTGCCTTTTATCAGGGGAAAAAGCTGCCGCTTACACTCAGCGAGTATCTTTTGCTTCAGACTCTTTACAGTGAGCCGGGCAGGGTCTTTACCAGGGAACAGCTGATCTTAAGTATTTTTAACGAGGACTATATCGGCAATGACAGGATCATAGACGCCCATGTGAAAAATCTCCGGAAAAAGCTGCCCATATCCTGTATCAGGACGGTCATCGGAGTGGGATATCAGTTTGACCGGGAAGCGGGCCGCGTATGAAGCTGGGGCGGAAAAATCTGATTTACAGTCTGGCTCTGGCCGGAATTATGCTGGCGCTTCTGGCCGGGTATTTTTGCTGGATGCTGCCTTCCCTTTATGTGGATCACGTGATGGAACAGAATCTGGAATCCATCCGAGAGCAGCACAGGGCTTACATGGAAACCGGAAGCTATCAGGGAGTGCGGGTAAAAAACGCTACAGCCTGTTTTTCGCTGGAGATACCGGATGAGGGAAACGAGATCCAAATCACAGGTAAGTCTTTTTCGGCAAATATCCTTCTGCGGGAGAGGCGGCTGCAGGAAATCCTGCAGCGGTGTAAGGACATGCTGAACGGTTCTGCCGCAGGGGGAGTCTGGACGGATTCCGACAGGGTAGAACTGGAACGAGAGGCGGAGGAGCTCAGGAAGATTCTGGGTGAATTTTTGCAGGAGACGGAGCTGCCGGTGGAGGTCCGGCTTTTGTACACCCAAAATCTGGAGCAGGAATATAAGAATGAGACTGTAAAGCTTCACATCTATACGGACAGTATGCTGATTCTGGAAGCGGGAATCGAGGATTCGGAGAATCGCTATGTCAACTATATGGCGCTGGAGAAGGCTCCGGACAGACTGGTGATTTCCCTGCTGCCGGTGGTGACCCCGGAGATCGAGGAGATCAGGCCGGTGGTGCTGATGAGTCTGCCCATGCTGGGGGCTGTGATACTGCTTCTGGTGCTTCTGTTTTCCAGGGTCTATTCCAGGGGAATCGTGTCGCCCATTGTGGAGCTGGTACAGCATACGGAGCAGATGAAGTATTCCCGGGACTTTTGTGTGGAAAGGATGTGGGAAGGGCAGGAGCATCGGCGGGATGAAGTGGGGGAATTAGCGGATACTCTGGACGACCTGTACGGGAGGATCAGGGAAAGCTACCGTCAGCTGGAAGAGAAAAACGCTCAGCTGGCAGAGGAAAACCGGCGTCAGGAGGTTTTCCTGAGGGCTTCCTCCCATCAATTAAAGACGCCTATTGCGGCGGCCCTTTTGCTGGTGGACGGTATGCTCCATCAGATGGGGCGGTATAAGGACACACAGGCAAATCTGCCAAGGGTCAAGGAACAGCTTCTATCCATGAGAAAAATGGTGGAGGATATTTTGTTTTTGGGCCATTGTGAAGAGCATATTCATATGCAGGTCATAGATGCAGGGACCTTGGTAAAGAAAAGACTGGAACCCCTTGCTGCTCTGGCGGCAGACAGGAAGCTCCGGATCGAATCGGAGGGAGAGAAATCCCTGGAGATCCTCACCGATGAGGCTCTTTTTACCCGGATTCTGGATAATCTGCTTTCCAATGCCGTGAAGTATACACCGGAGGAGGGCAGAATAACGGTGCGCCTGATACAGGACGGGCAGAGGGCAGGAATTCGGATCACCAATTTGGGAGGCCGGATTTCACCGCAGCTGCTTCCTCATATTTTCGAGCCCTTTGTGAGCGGCAATGCGGGGGCCGGCAGTCCAGGCGATTTTGGGGGAGGAAGCCATGGTCTGGGACTGTATATTGCGGATTATTATGCAAAAAAGCTTCATGCCGTTCTTTCGGTGCGCAATGTGGAGGAAGGGGTGGAGGCAGAGATTCTACAGACAGTTTTCACCGCATCTTCATCGGAAATTCATACGGATCTGATAGACTGATAACAGCTGGGGAGCAAAGGCTCCCAAAGCACGCATTGAAGGAAGAGAGGACGTGAGAGAATGCTGTTGTCAATTCAGAATCTGACGGTTCGCTATGGCCAGGAGACGGCGCTTTCCATAACGGAGCCGCTGCAGGTGGAGGAGGGAGACCGGATCGGAGTGATCGGCTCCAACGGAGCGGGTAAGACCACTCTGATCAAAAGCATCCTGGGTCTGACACCCTACCAGGGGATGATAAAAACCAGGCTCAGGCCGGAGGAGATGGCGGTTCATATGCAGTTTAACGAGTACACGGACGCCATGCCGGTGAAGTACATCATGGAGGCGATTCTGGGAACCAGGATAGCCGGGAATGCCAGACTGCAGGAGCTGATTTCGTATTTTGAGTTTGAGGATTGTCTGAGAAAGAAATATACGAAGCTTTCCGGCGGACAGAAGCAAAGGTTTACCATTATTTTGGTCATGATGCAGAATGCGGAGCTGACCTTTTACGATGAAGTGACCTCCGGGCTGGATTTTGAGACCAGGCAGAAGCTGGTGGAAAAGCTGACGGAGTGGTATCGGGATAAGCCGGCCAGTCTTGTGATTGTTTCTCATTATTATGAGGAGCTGGAAATGCTGGCGGATAAGCTTTTGATTTTGGACAAAGGAAAGGTCATCGACTATGGCAGAAAGGAGGATCTGTTCCGGAAATATTGCGGCAGGGCGGTGATCGTCACTGACAACTGCGAGAGAAACCGCAGCTTTTTGGAGAAGTATAAAAAACTTGCCTCGCCGGCGCATCTTTTGGCGGCAGCCTGTGAAACTCAGGAACAGGAGGAACAGGTCAGCAGGCTGCTTTTGCAGAACAATGTAAATTATAAACGCAGCAACAGCGATATTGAGATGATCTATATCAATGCAAGGGCGTCCCGGGCGGGGGAGGAGGAATCAAAATGAGAAACAGGAAAAGACTGATTACGGCTCAGATGCTTTCGTTCGAGTTCCGCAATGTCATAGGAAATCCATATATACACATTTTCGGAGTGGGAATGCCGGTATTTATGATGATATTGATCTGCCGGTCCGTTGCCGCAGAAATGGCGGAGAGTACGCTGTATGCTTCCATGGCCACCTCCGTATTCCTGGGGATGGGAGCCATGATCCCTATGGCTACCGTGCTGATGGGATATGGAATTTCTCATGCCCAGGAGCTGGAGAAGGGAATTCCGCAGAGGATGGAGCTGTTTGGTATCATGCCCGGTGTCAGCATGTGCAACCGCATCCTTGCGGAAGGAATTTTCATGCTGCTGGCGTTCGGCATTTATTTTGCGGCAGGGTATGGTGTCATAGGCGTGGAGTATCCCAGGATATCAGGGCTTTTGATCTATATTTTCTGCATGGTGGTTTTCAGCGCCATGATGTTCTGCCTGGCCCACGGGATTGCGTCTCTGATCAGGAGGTTTGGACTCACTTATTGTGTGACCATGATATTGTATTTTGTTTTTATGATTCTGGGAGGCATGATGGGGATCAGCTATGACAAAATGCCGGGCATTATGCAGCTGTTTGCCAGGATGCTTCCGGTTACTTATATCAATCGTGATTTCTATACGGTGTGGAAGGGCGAAAGCTATAACTTTATGCCCATGATCCAGTCCTTCCTGCTGCTGGGGGCGGTCACGGGAATCCTGCTGTTTATCACGGTGAGGCGGGGAGAAAGAAAGCTTCATTAGGGAGACTTTCGGAGAACAAAGGAGGAGACTTATGCGGCGGCCATTGTTTCTGGTTGCCCTGTGTCTGGTGATTTTTGCATCGGTCAGGCTTAAAATCGGCGGGTGTGAGCCGGGCGGCGCCGGGGCGCAGACCCTGGGCGCCGTCTACATGCCCACAGTCATCGGACAGGTATACCAAAAGGAAGATCAAAAAATCTATCTCAAATCTGTATTTCTTGTAACTTCGAAGCCCTTCGGGGGCTCGAATGATTCAAAGGATTCCCACAATTCAGAGCAGCTGATTTCAATTAAGGGAAATCTCATATGTGAGCTGGCGCAGGATCAAAGTGCACAGGATATTCCTCTGGGAAGCCGGGTGAGGATCAAAGGGAATTTTGTGGCTTTTTCCCGGGCTTCCAATCCCGGAGAATTTGACCAGGCCGTCTATTATCAGTCCCTTGGGATCTGCGGAAGGCTTCGGGAGGCGTGTCTTCAGGCCCGGGGAAAGGCATATTGGCCCCTGCGGGAAGGGCTTTTTCGGATAAAGGAATATTTTTGCCAAAGGCTTTACCGCATTTTTCCTCAGGAGGAAGCGGGAACCATGAACGCTCTGCTGCTGGGGGATCGGAGCGGCCTGGACAGTGAACGGAAGGATTTATATCAGCGGGCGGGTATTCTGCACATTTTAAGCATATCGTCTCTTCACATCACCATTATTGGTATGAGCATTTACAAATTGCTTCGGCGGCTGGGGCTGCCTGTGACGCCGGCGGCCCTCATGGGAAGCGCAGTTTTGCTGCTGTATGGGTGTATGACCGGTTTTGGAGTATCTGCCTGCCGGGCCATCGGCATGTATCTGATTCGGATGCTGGGAGAGATCCTGGGCAGAACCTACGATATGCTTACGGCACTTGGAGTGATGGCGGCGGTGATGACCCTTGGAAATCCTTTTTATCTGCAGAACGCAGGGTTTCTGTTGTCCTTTACCTCACTGCAGGGAATCGGGGTGGTGTATCCCGGACTGTTTCCGGAAGGGGATATAAAAAAGTGGAGGCAGTCTGTGGGAGTGAGCCTGTCTATTACACTGGCCACGATGCCCGTGCAATTGTGGTTTTATCAGGAGATACCAGTCTATGGAATAATCGTTAATCTCCTGGTGCTTCCCTTTATGAAACCGCTGATCATCACCGGGCTTGCGGTCATGCTGATACCGGGGCTGGACCTGCTGGGGCGCGTTGATTGCGTGGTGCTGCAGGGGTATGACATTCTGTGCGGATTTTTTGACAGCCTGCCATTTTGTACCTGGAATCCGGGCCGGCCCGCGTTATGGCAGGTGACGATGTATTACGGGATGCTTCTGGGGACCGCGGCGTTTGTGCGCCGGTACCGGACAGCGCCTGCCAAAGGTTTTGGGGCAAAGCTTTGCCTGGGCTGTTCCGGGCAGGAAGCCCGGCGCAGGAGGCTTGGACTGTACGGCGGCGGAATAGTGCTGGCGGCGGTGCTGGTGCTGAATCTCAGGCCGCCATCCGTAAACCGCGTGATTTTTCTGGATGTGGGACAGGGAGACTGCATCCTGCTGCAGACTGCATCCGGGCAGAACTATCTCTTCGACTGCGGGAGCAGCCGCCGCAAAAATGTGGGAAGGTATGTGCTGCTTCCCTGCCTGAAATATTATGGAATCCACAGACTGGATGCCGTATTTCTTTCCCATGAGGATGCAGATCATGTAAACGGGATTGCGGAGCTTTTGGAGTTGGGAGAAAGGAATGGTATTACGGTGGAACAGCTGGTACTGCCGGCGGCAGCCATGCCCGCAGCCCGGGGAACTCCGGGGGCTGCGCAAAGCAATTCCCCGGGAACAGCGCAAAGCAAAACCCTGAAGACAGCGGGAAGCGGAAACCCTGGGACAGCACAAGACGAAGATGCGCAGGCAGGCTGGCGGCAGGTGCTGGAGGCGGCGGAGAATGTTCCGGGAAAGGGGCCTGCCATCCGATATCTGGCGGCAGGGGATACCTGGGAATGCGCAGCGGCAAGGTTTGTCTGTCTGCATCCGGCAAAAAGCTTTTCGAGCGGTGAGAGCAATGCCGGTTCGGCGTGCATCTATGTGGAATTTATCCGGGAAAAGGGTGAGGCTTTGTCGCCCTGGACGCTTTTGCTGACCGGAGACGTGGAGGGAGAGGGAGAAAAAGAATTGCTGAAGGCCTTAAAGGAAAGACAAATCCATGGGCTCACGGTGCTGAAGGCCGCCCATCACGGTTCCCGGGGCTCTACGCCGCGGGAGCTTTTGGAGCAGACGGCTCCTGCGGCGGCAGTCATATCCTGCGGCAGAAACAATCGTTACGGACATCCCCATGAGGAATTGCTGGAACGCCTGGAAGAGCAGAACAGCAAAATTCTGCGCACGGACCGTTCCGGCGCGGTCATCCTGTACTTTCGGAAAAGCAGGGTGGAGACAGGCTTGTGGCTACAGCACTGACAGGATCAGGATTTCCACGCTCATCACATCATTCATGCGCCCGGTCTTCACGGCCTCCTCCATTTCCACACATTGGTTCACTGCACTGCGCAGGACGGAAGTCTTAAACCGGGAGGCCTGGGTCAGATATTTTCCCGCCACAAAGGGAGCCGTCCCAAGCTTTGACGCCACGGTGCGGCTGTCATAGCCCTTGGATTTCAGCTCTTTTGCCTGCAGCAGCATATTGCATTGCCGGGCGATGAGAAACAGAATCCGCATGGGAGGCTCTTTTAATGCCAGCAGGTCGTAATAAAGCTCCAGGGCGCGCTTCTGCTGACGGCCGGCGATGGCGTCGATCATGTCAAAAATATGGCTGCTGATGCGGGTGGCACAGACCGCTTCCACATCCTGGTCGGTGATCACCTCCCGGTCCAGACAGTAGCAGGTCAGCTTCTCCAGCTCCATCTGAATATTTTCCATATCGGAGCCGGTTTTGGAAAGGAGCAGCCGAAGCGTATTTTCCGTTATCTTCTTTTGATCTCTGGAAAGTATCCCCGCGGCCCAGCGCATGAGCGTATTTTCGTTCTGCACCGTGAATTCTGTCGCATATCCCCGGGATTGCACGGTTTTGTACAGCTTACTGCGCTTGTCCACTTCGCTTTCCGTAAACACAAAAAAGGTGGTTTCGTTGGGGGAGGCCAGATATTCGGCCATTTTTTCTCCGCCGGTCTTGAATAATTTGCTGTCATTGATAAAAATTACCCTGCGCGGGGCCAGAAAAGGAAGGGTTTCGGCCAGGTCAATGATTTCTCCCACGGAGATGTTTTTACCGTCGTAAAAGTGTGTGTTCATGGAGTCTTTGTCGGCGCACAGAGCCTTTTGCAGCCGGTCCCGATATTGCCTGCGAAGATACCGTTCCTCGCCGTAGAGAAGGTACATTTGCTTGAAGCTTTCCCGCTTGATATCTTCGTTGATCTGTTTCATGACTCTTCATATCCTTTCTGCCGCAGCAGTTATTCGTCATTGCCTGAAAATGAGTTTCCGTCAACATTATTTTGACTTCTTTAAGGGCAGATGTCAAGAGTCCCGGCGCCGGAAAAAACGCAAGGGATTTTGGTTACTCTTCACGGGTCAATGTCATTAAGTTAATAACGAACTGACCGAAATGG
>CAMWUL010000041.1 GCA_947177445.1 uncultured Lachnospiraceae bacterium
AAATAAAATATAATTTTATTGACGAAAACAATCTGTTTCTGTAAAATGAAAAGTGTAATAACAGAAAAAGATTGTAAAAAAGAGGACTGCAGAAGGAAAAGCAGTAAAAGGGCTATGGGAGAAACGAAACATATGGAAAAAGCAAAAAACTCTCTTCCCTGGTATCAAAGGACAAGAAGGTGGTGCCAGACCAATCTGACGGAGATTGATGCCAGAGACTGTCATGTAGATGAGTGGAAAAAATTCTGGCTGAAAAACAAGATTCAGGGAATCGTGGTAAATGCAGGTGGGATCGTGGCCTATTTTCCCAGCAAAAATCCGGATCAGTATCGCAGTAAGTATCTTGGGAACAGAGATCTGTTGCGGGAATTTTGTGATGAGGCCAGAGGCTGCGGCATCACTGTGCTGGCCAGAATGGATATCAATCGGGCCACTGGAAAAATGCTTGAACAGCATCCAGAATGGTTTGCGGTAAACGAAAAGGGCGAACCTTATAGAGCCGGCGAACGTTTCGTCACCTGTCTGAACAGTGGCTACTATAAGGAATACATTCCAAAACTTTTGGAGGAAATTATCCAAGAATATCATCCGGACGGTATTACGGACAATTCCTGGTGGGGAGCGGACGAAAAACAGATTTGCCACTGTGATGCCTGTAAAAAAGCTTTTTTTGAGTACTGTGGAGAACTGCTCCCAAAGCGGGCAGACTGGAAGGATCAGGTCTATCGCAGGTGGATTGCCTGGAATGTGGATTGTCGGATGGACAACTGGAAGCTTTATAATGAAGTGACACAGAGACTGGGTGGCCATGATTGTCTTTGGATGGGAATGGTAAACGCGAATCCTATGTCCGGCCACGGAAAGTTCAGCGATCTGCAGAGGATCGCTGAGAACTACGGAAAATGTCTGATGACAGACCATCAGTGTCGGGAAGAGATCGGCGGCTTTGAACAGAACAGCATGAACGGTATGCTGCTGCATTCTCTGGCCGGAGACCAGGCCCTGATTCCGGAGAGCATGGCAAATTATAACCGGGGAAAATATCTGATTCGGCGGGCTGCTAATCCGGCGGAGGAGACCCGGATGTGGATGCTGGAGGGGATCAGCGGCGGACTTTCTCCCTGGACTCATTTTGTGGGCGGCGTACAGGAGGACCGGAGAATGCTTCAAATCTGTACGCCGGTTATGGAATGGCATGAGCGTGTGGAAAAATATCTTTATGACAGAACGCCTGTGTATCGTATCGGGCTTGGCTGGAGCCATGAAAATATCCGGTTTTACGGACGGGAGGATGTAAAGGGGCGTTGTGAGCTTCCATGGAAGGGCTTTTCCCAGGCCATGGTCAGGGCGCGGCTGCTGTTTTCTCCGGTGAACTGTCACCAGATCGAAAAACATATGGAGGATATGGATGTATTGATTCTGCCGGATCTGGCCGTGATTACAGACAGTCAGGCAGAACAGATCGAAGCGTTTTGTCGGGCGGGGAAGAGTGTTATAGTTACAGGCGCCACCGGAGATTTAGATGAGCTGGGGGATCCCAGAGAACAAAATCCAGTGTTGAAGCTGTTGGGAATCCGAAAAATGGAGCCCATATACAAGCTGAATCTGTCCGGAGGATATACCTTTTCCAGTATTGACAACTATGAGCTTCACAATTATATGAGGCTTCGGGAAAAAGAGCATCCTGTTTTTGCGGGAATAGGAGATACCGACATTGTGACTCTTTCCGGACAATATTACGCTGTGAAGGCAGACTCCCGTTTGAAAATGCTGGCCAGCCTTATTCCGGCATTTCCCACTTATCCGCCGGAGATCAGCTATATGGAGGATGAGGGAAGGGATTCTTCTGTACCGGTGATTCTTGCGGGAGAAAGCAACTGGGGCGGAAGGGTCGTGTACCTGGCGGCGGATCTGGACAGACGTTACGGTTTTGCAGGAATTCCGGATCATGGACGAATATTGGGAAACTGTGTTCGGTGGGCATTGGGAGAAGCTGATATATTTGAATCCATGGGGAACGGCTATATCGATTGCAAGCTTTACCGGCAGGAAGAGCGGTGGATTCTTCACATGGTTAATCTGTCAGGCTTGAACTTGTGGCCAGGCTATGCCCAGGAGCACTATGCGGCAGGGCCGAATTGTGTGAAGATTAAAGTCGGGAACCGGAAAATTACCTGTGTCAGAGGGACTGCGGAGATGGGGGAGCTGGATTTTACTCAGGAAGGACATTGGATTTCCTTCATGGTGGATAAGCTGGTGGTACAGGAACTGTTTGTGATTCAATGAGAGCTGTAACGGGCGTTGGGAAGAGACGGAGCGGAGGAAAAATATGGATATGCCAAAACTGCGGAAATGCTTTGAAAATCCCGGAAAAGAATATCGTGGAGTTCCTTTTTGGGCATGGAACTGCAGGATAGAGAAAAAAGAATTGGACGCTCAAATTGCCATGATGGACAAAATGGGATTTGGCGGCTATCATATTCATGTGAGAACCGGTATGGGAACACCTTATCTTTCAGACGAATTTTTAGGGCTGGTCCGTTATTCTATTGAAGAGGGAAAAAAGAGGGGGCTTTCCGCCTGGCTCTACGACGAGGATCGATGGCCCTCCGGAAGCGCAGGAGGAAAAGTAACGAAAATAAAATCCAATCGTGCCGCCTATCTTCTTTTTACGCCATATGCGTATGGCCGGCAGCCTGCGAAAAAAAGAGACCGGCGGAATGTCCAGGGCAGAGGCGGAAAGCGGGAGGAAAACGGTGTGCTCCTGAGGACCTATGATGTCTGTCTGGACCCGGAAGGATATTTAATGTGCTATAAAGAGCACAGAGAGGGGGAGACTGTCCGGGGCAGATTATGGTATGTGTACTTAGAGCGGGCAGAGCCCAATCCTTGGTTTAACAATGAAACTTATGTAGATACACTGAACAGCGAGGCCATCCAATGCTTTGCTCATATCACCTATGACAGGTATGCGGAAGGGCTGTCAGAGTATTTTGGAAAAGAACTTAAGACTATATTTACAGACGAGCCGCAGCATGTGTTTATGGGAAATCTGGGGAATTCTCTGGGAGACAGGGATGTGACCATTCCATGGACGAAAAGTCTGGAGGAGAGCTTTACGGAAAAGTATGGTTACTCTGTACTGGAACGGCTGCCGGAGCTTTTCTGGGAGCTGCCCGGGGAAGCGTTCTCCCCGGTGAGATATGCATTTCATAATCACGTGGCTGATTTATTTCGCTTCTCATATTGCAGGACCCTGGGCCGATGGTGCAGAGAGCATGGAATTATGCTTACGGGTCATCTTATGCAGGAGCCCCTTTTATCTACACAGACACTATGTATCGGTGATGCCATGCGGTGCTATCCGGAGTTTGGCCTTCCGGGAATCGACATATTGGCAGACCGACATGAATATACCACGGCAAAGCAGGCACAATCTGTGGTGCGCCAGACCGGTGCTTCCGGAATGCTTTCGGAGCTTTATGGGGTTACCGGCTGGGATTATGATTTCCGTGGGCATAAGCTGCAGGGAGACTGGCAGGCAGCGCTGGGAGTGACGGTTCGGGTGCCCCATCTGACCTGGATGTCTATGAAAGGCGAAGCAAAACGAGATTATCCCGCCTGCATAGGTTATCAGTCGCCATGGTGGGAAAAATACGGTATTATAGAGGACTACTTTGCCAGGCTTCGAGTGGTCCTGACTCAGGGAAAACCGATAGTAAGGATAGCGGTGCTGCATCCTATCGAGAGCTTTTGGCTGCATTGGGGGCCTGCAGATAAAACAGACCATGTACGCAGAACACTGGATGAAAGATTCACCCATTTGACAGAGCTGCTTTTATTCCATTTATTGGATTTTGACTTTGTCAGTGAAGCTTTGATTCCGGAGCTGGAGAACGATACCGGCGGGATAGGAGAAATGAAATATCAGCTTCTTTTAATTCCGGCCTGCGAGACTTTGCGATCCACTACCCTGGACTGGTTGGAGAGATTTTGCGGGAAAGGCGGAAAAATTGTATTTATCGGAGCATGTCCTAAACTGATCGATGGCTGCGGTCCGGAGACGGAAGGCCTTCGAAAGA
The DNA here is from genome assembly GCA_947177445.1 of uncultured Lachnospiraceae bacterium. Lineage (GTDB taxonomy): Bacteria > Bacillota > Clostridia > Lachnospirales > Lachnospiraceae > Acetatifactor. The sequence goes on from CAMWUL010000041.1 coordinate 4,083, forward strand.
CAGAAGGCGGGCAGGAGAAAGCCCGGAATCCGACGGTTTGGAAGAAGCTTGAGAGAATTTATGCCGGTTCTTCGCGGATTCCTTTTGACGATCAGGCTATTTTGCAGATCTGTCAGGAAGAACGTTTGGTGGATGTGCGATCCGAAAGCGGGAAGAGGCCGGAGCACTTTCTGTACCAGCTCAGACAGGATAGAGATTGTCTTTGGCTGTTCCTGGCCAGAGGGAAGAATCCTTCTTCTCCAGATGTGGAAGAGGAGGAGAAGCAGACGGGAATGTCCGATACCTATGAGGAACGTAGGATCACGGTGATCCTGAAAGGGGAGTACCAGGCGGAGCGTTTTGACGCGCTTACAGGGCAGACGGAGGAGGCCGGAGTCTGGCATGACAATGGAAAGACCTATGTAGAGTATCCGGTCAGTATGCACGACAGCTTTTTGCTGCGGCTGCAGCCTGCCGTGAACATGAAGCTTCTTTCCGGAGAGGAAAATTTCAAAGAGGAAAAAGGATCCGAAACCGGATGGGAAAAGGACATTACCCGATATTTTGAAAAGGTGAATGTGTTTTTGGAAGAACCCAATGCCTGTGTTCTGGATCTGGCGGAATATGCCCTGGACGACGAAGCTTACAGTCCCATGGAGGAAATATTGCGGCTTGACAACATCTGCCGCAGAAGGGCAGGTATCCCTGAAAGAGGCAGAGATGTTCTGCAGCCCTATCTGGTGGAAAAGAAACCGGCCCTGCACAGGGTCCGACTGCGATTTATCGTATACAGCGAAATATACCTGCAGGGAATCCGGCTGGCAATGGAAGATGTGAGACTGGCGGATATCCGGCTGAATGGAGCAGCTGTGAAAAAGCAGGTGGACGGCTGGTATGTGGATCGTTGTATTGAGACGGTTTTGCTGCCTGCCTTTGAAGCAGGAAAAAATGTTCTGGAGATTTCGGCGCCTCTTGGGGAGCAGGAAAATTTGGAGTGGTGTTATCTGACAGGAGATTTCGGGGTGAAGGTGGAGGGGACGAAAAAGACTCTGACTGCACCAGTAAGAAATCTGACTTTTGGAGATATTGTTACCCAAGGACTGCCTTTTTATACTGGAAATCTGCGTTACGAATTTGACTATGATGCGCAGGGGGACTTCTGCATCCATGTGCCTCAGTACAGAGGAGCACTGGTGAGCGTGGAGGTGGACGGGAAGAAACAGGGGGAAATTATTTTTTCCCCTTATATCTGCCAGGTAAAGGGGCTTGCCTCAGGCAGGCACAGAGTTGCCTTAACCCTCTATAATACCAGACAAAACGGCTTTGGACAGCTGCATCATACGCCTATTTCATTTTATCAAAATCCCAATTCCTGGCGTACTGCAAAAGATCGCTGGTGCTATGAATATCAGTTTCGCAGAGTGGGTATTCTCACATCTCCGGAGCTGTATCCAGATAGAGATTAACAAACAGCCGTCTGCCTGAAGCTAAAAAGCACGGCAGAAGTGCGGAAAAAAGGAGGAACAATCATGAAAGAATCTATTCACAAGTATTTTCGTGTGGGAACAATCCAGTGGATGACCCATCCGAAGCGGGATGTGCTGGCATCTATCCGTACCATTGCAAAAGATGATTATTTTGACGCCATAGAGGTCAAAATGTTTGCGGATGATAAGACCAGAGAGGAGGCCAGGAGGATTCTGGAGCAGTCTCATATGAAGATCTGCTATGGGGCTCAGCCAAGGCTTTTGGGATCCGGTCTGAATCCGAACGCCATCGATGAATCCGAACGCCTTAAGGCAGAAAAGGCCTTATTGGAAGCCATTGATGAGGCGGAATATCTGGGAGCCGGGGGGATTGCATTTCTGGCCGGTAAATGGGAACAGGAAACGAAGGAACAGGCATATGAACAGCTGCTGAAAACCACCCGCTGTCTCTGCTGCTATGCCGCGCAGAAGAGAATGATGGTGGAGCTGGAGGTGTTTGACTATGATATGGATAAGGCGGCTCTGATAGGACCTGCCCCCTATGCGGCACGATTTGCGGCGGATATGCGCATGACCCACAATAACTTCGGTCTGTTGGTGGATTTGTCCCATTTTCCCACTACCTATGAAAACAGCCGGTTTGTGATACGTTGTCTGCGTCCCTATATTACCCATTTACATTTTGGAAATGCGGTGGTGAAGCCAGGGCATGCGGCATACGGAGACAAGCATCCTCGGCTCGGTTTCCCGGACAGTGCCAATGATACGGAACAGCTTCTGGATTATCTGCAGGTACTGAAGGAGGAGGGGTTTTTTAACGCGGAAGATCCTCTGGTACTGTCCATGGAGGTGAGTCCATATGGGGATGAAGAAGAGGATTTGATACTGGCAAATACCAAGCGGGTGCTGAACAGAGCATGGGCGCTGCTGGAGGGCTGAAAGCGCTGCCGTAAGAGACGCGGCATGGAGGTTAAAATGAAAATAGTAGTACTGGATGGATACACGGAAAACCCCGGAGATATCAGCTGGGGAGGGCTTGAGGCTTTGGGAGAGCTTACGGTTTATGACCGTACTTCTGTAGATAATGAGAAGGAGATTATTTCCCGGATCGGGGATGCGCAGGTGGTGTTGACCAATAAGACGCCTATCAGTAAAAATACAATTGATGCATGCCTGGACATGAAGTTTATTGCCATGCTGGCTACGGGTTATAATGTGGTGGATTATAATTATGCGAAGGAGAAAGGGATACCCGTGTCTAATGTGCCCGCTTACGGAACGGCATCCGTGGGGCAGTTTGCCATTGCGCTGCTTCTTGAGATCTGCCACCATATTGGTCATCATGACAGATCCGTCCATGAAGGCGGCTGGCAGAACAGCATCGACTGGTGCTATTGGGATTACCCCCTGATAGAGCTGGACGGAAAAACTATGGGTATTATCGGCTTTGGCAGGATCGGCCAGGCTACCGGCAGGATTGCCAGGGCGCTGGGCATGAGAGTGCTGGCAAACGATACCTTCGAGAGCGAGTCCGGAAAAGCTGTTGCGGAGTATGTGGACAGAGACACTTTGCTGTCTCAAAGCGATGTGATCGCGCTGCACTGTCCTCTGTTTCCCGACACAGAAGGGATCATTAACAAGAGCAGTATTTCCCGGATGAAGGACGGGGTCATTATACTAAATAATTCAAGAGGCCCGTTGGTGGTGGAGCAGGATCTGGCTGATGCGCTAAACAGCGGAAAGGTAGCGGCGGCAGGGCTGGATGTGGTATCTACGGAACCCATCAGGGCGGATAATCCGCTGCTTGCGGCGAAGAACTGCATTATCACTCCCCATATTTCCTGGGCTGCAAAGGAATGCCGCCAGCGTATTATGGACTGTTCTGTTGAAAATGTGAAGGCATATGCGGCGGGTGCTCCTGTCAATGTGGTAAATATGTAATGAAAAATGCTTGGGTTCTTAAATGTAGACGGAGGTAAAAATGAGCAGGATTTTGATCGTGGCAGACGATCTGACCGGCGCAAACGACACCGGAGTGAGATTTGCAAAATGCGGTGCAAAGGTTTTTACTGTTCTGGACAAAGAGCATGTGAATTGGGAGAAGGCCGGGGACTGCGACTGCATTACGCTTTCCACCGACAGCCGGGGCCTGCCGCCCCGGGAAGCCTATGAAAGAGTGCACCGGGCAGTCAGAAAATTTAGCGGCAGGGAAACGATCCTTTATTCCAAGCGGATTGATTCTACGCTTCGGGGAAATCTGGGAGCGGAGACGGATGCTATGTTGGACGCGCTGGCAGATGATCGGATGGCTGTCGTAGTTCCTGCTTTTCCGGAAGCAGGCAGAACCTATGTGGGAGGGCATCTTTTGGTCTGCGGGGTACCGCTGTTCCGCACAGCAGCTGCGTCAGACCCTCAAAATCCCATGACTACGGCATCGGCACTTAAGCTGTATCGGGAACAGTCCTCCAGAAAGGTTTGGGAGTTATCTTTAGAACAGATGAAGGAGGGGGCGGAGAGGATTGCGCAGATTATTCGTGAGCAGTATGCGGAAGGAGTGCGGTGTCTGATCTTTGACGGAGCACAAGAGGTTGACCTGATCACAGCGGCAGAAGGTATCGCAGCCAGCGGGATCCCATTCGTGGCGGTAGACCCGGGTGCATTTTCGGCAAAGATCTGGGAGATCCTCAACAAGGAAGATATTGGAGAAAAAAGGCCGCGGGAACAGAAAAAAATACTGTTTGTGGTGGGGAGTGTCAATCCGGTGGCCGTCCGGCAGGTGGAACAGCTTGCGTCGAGACAGGATGTAGGCAGGGTTCTGCTGGATACGGAAGGGCTGTTGGAATCAGAAAAGGCCCGGAAGGAGGAAACAGAACGGGCTGCTTCGGAGGTGATGGAGGTATTTCGAACAAAGTCTGTGTGCGCATTGTGTACCTCCGGCATTCTGCCCGGCAGTAAAATCGATCTGTTTCAACGGGGAGCGCAAATGGGTATCCGGGCGGAGGAAGTGTCCCGGCTGCTGAACCAGGCGCTTGGCGACACAGCCCGGAGGATCGTTGCAGCCAGGCCGGATATGGGAGGTATGTTTGCCTGTGGGGGAGATGTGGCAGTGGCCTTATGTGATGCACTGGGTGCTTGGGGTGAATATCCTTTGGAAGAGGTTATTCCCCTTGCGGTATATGGAAGGCTCGCCGGCGGAGCAGGAGACGGTCTGCATATGATTACGAAGGGCGGCATGGTTGGAGATGAAGAGACTATGGTGGTCTGCCTGGAATATTTGAAGAAATGTTTGAATGGTGATAAATTTGAAGAAAACTAAAGAATAAAAATATAAGCGCCGCTGGAGAATACGGCGCGGAAATGAGGAGAACATGAAACCAATCATAGCAATACCCATGGGAGATCCAGCAGGGATCGGCCCTGAAATCCTGGTCAAGGCGCTGGCGGATCCAGAGATCACAGAGTGTGCCGCCTGCGTGGTTATTGGTGACAGGGCGGTTCTGGAGCAGGCTATGACCTTCCCGAATATGCCAAGGCTGACCATCCGCTGTGTAGAATCGCCTGAGGCGGGAGAGTATGTGCCGGGCATTCTGAATGTGATTGATCTGAAGATGATCCATATGGAGAATTTTCGTTTGGGAGAGGTGTCCGGACACTGTGGCAGGGCGGCGTATGCGTATATAGAAAAAAGCGCACAGCTTTGTCTTTCGGGCCAGGCGGACGCCATGGCCACTCCGCCCATCAACAAAGAATCACTCCGGGCAGGCGGCGTTGATTTTATCGGTCATACGGAAATACTGGGAGCTTTGTCCGGCACCAAGGATCCTTTAACTATGTTTGAGGTTCATGGAATGCGGGTCTTTTTCCTGACGCGCCATGTATCTCTGCGGCAGGCCTGCGACGACATTGCCAGAGAGCGGATCATGGATTATATCTGCCGTTGTACGGAGGCATTAAAGAAACTGGGTGTCAGCGAGGGAACAATGGCTGTGGCAGGCTTGAATCCTCACAGCGGAGAGCATGGATTGTTTGGCTGGGAGGAAGTGAGAGAGGTGACACCGGCAGTGGAGGAAATGCAGAAGCGCGGATATCAGGTGGAAGGTCCTGTCGGAGCGGATTCGGTATTCCATCTGGCACTTCAGGGAAAATACAACAGTGTGCTTTCCCTTTATCATGACCAGGGACATATCGCCACCAAGACGCTGGATTTTGCCCGTACTATTGCCATTACCAATGGGATGCCCTTTCTGCGGACCTCAGTGGATCATGGCACTGCCATGAATATTGCAGGGCAGGGAATTGCGGATGCAGTCAGCATGAAGGAGGCCATCCGCCTGGCCGTGAAATATGCGCCGGCATTTACCGGGAAGCTGTAAAGAAACCATACTATATAGATCATTATTTATTCATACCTAAGCCCGGCACCAATGTGGAAAGTGCCGGGCTCTTTTTCTGACAACTCTGGTAATGTATTTACACTTCGGGGGCTTGGCAGGTAATGTTGGCCAGGGATCCGCCCATGTCACACATCTGTGTTTTAATGCAGACGGCATCGATTAAATAGCATCTTCCTGATGCCTGGGATGCGGCCTTCGCTCTGATCAGAGCAGCCTTTAGCTCCTTCGGAGAGAAGACCCTTTCCGCCAGGCAGCCATAGGCTTCTCCCAGCTTTACATAGTCGATGGTTCCGTCCTGATTATAGGGCATATCCACCGCATATTCGAAGCCATAGCCCTTTTGATTCTGTCGGATCAGACCCAGATAGGCATTGTTGAGAACAATCACAATAATGGGCTTTTTGAAGGCAGAAGCCACGGCGATTTCTTCTCCCATAAAGGTAAGTCCGAAATCACCCACTACCGTGACGGCAGTTTTGTCCGGCTGAGCTGCTTTTACACCGAACAGTGCAGGAATCTCAAAGCCCAGAGTGCCTGCGCCGCCGGAGGGAATATACCGGCCTGCCTTGTAGATTTTCTGCAGCTGGCCGCTCCAGATCTGGGTGATGCCGCAGCCGGAGGTAAAATAGGTGTCCGGATCAAAGGCCTCGTTGATCTCCTGGAATACTCTGTGGGGCATCATGGGAGCGTGATCATAATCTGTCTTTCGGGCAAGGGATTTACGCAGGGCAGGAAGCTTTGCGGCACGTTCTGGATTCACGGGGGCGATACCCGCTTTTTTTATTGCTTCAAGAAGTGCTTCCACAGCCAGTCCTGCATCGGATACGATTCCCAGGTCCGGCTGGAATACCAGGCCGATCTGGCCGGGTTCTATATTGATATGGATAAATTTTCTGCCTTCACGATATGTTTTCAGGTCGCCGGTGTGCCTGTCGGAGAAACGGCACCCGATGCCAATTACCAGATCGGAGTCCAAAAAGGTTCGGTTGCCGATGGGCTGGCCTACCTGAATTCCCGCATGACCTGCATTCAGAGGATGATCATCGGGAATAGCGCCTTTTGCCATGTATGTGGTGATCACAGGGATCTGCAGAATTTCCGCCAGTTCTATGACCTTCCGGGTGCAGTGGGAGAGAACACAGCCGCCGCCCATGATGATCACGGGTGAGGAGGAGGCCTTTATCATTTCCACTGCCTTTTCGATATCCGAGGCATTGGGAGAAACCACAGGAATTGTGGCAGGAATATAATCGTTAATATCGAAATCCAGCTCTGCCTTTTGCAGATCCAGTGGAAGCTCCAGAAGCACCGGTCCGGGGCGTCCGGCCCGCATCAGATAGAAGGCTTCCTTCATAATGGCAGGCAGATCAGAGGCGGTCCCCAGACGCCATGCCTTTTTGGTTACTGTTTTTGCAATCTCGGGCATATCCACGCACTGAAAAGGCTCCTGAGAAAGCTGGTTGCTGTTTGCCTGCCCCACGATGGCCAGAACCGGCATGGAGTCGATAAAGGCTGTGTAAAGACCGGTTACAAAGTTTGTGGCGCCGGGGCCGGCGGAGCAGATTGCCAGTGCAATCTCATGCTTTGCTCGAAAATAGCCGTCTGCGGCGTGAATGCAGGCTTCCTCGTGGCGCATGGTAAAGTGCTGAATGGGCGCGTCCTTCAGATACTTGTACACCGGATTGATAGCGGCGCCGGGGATGCCGAAGGCGGTGGTGATGCCTTCCTTTTCCATGATTTGAACCAATACTTCTGATACTGTTGCTTTCATATTTGCTGCTCCTTTATGTGTATAATGTTTATTTCTGATAGCTCATATTGTCTGCAAAAGGATTTCCTTTTTCAGACCGGTTTTACTTGTCAACGTAACGCGGATTTCACCTGCATCCATGCCGGACCGGATCACAGCCAGCAGTCTGCCGTTGAAAGTGGAATGGGTGGTGTCAAAAAAATTGTCCACAGCCTTTGGATCGGCGCTTCCATATCCCAACAAAGTTCCGGCTCCCTTTACGCTGACGGTGATAATTTCTGTGATCGCATTCTGAAGGATCCCGTTTTTATCCGTAAGCTGGATTTCCAGGAAGACCAGATCTCCACCGCCTTTTAGAAGGGTATCTTTGCTGCAGCAGACCTGAAGCTCCACATCGGAACCTGCGGATATGAGAGTGCACCTTCCGGTCTCTATGCCGCCGGAATAGGAGACTGCTTCCAGTATACCGGGCTGATACCGGACGGTGAAGCTTGCTATATAGCCGTTGTCGGGGCCTGCAGGCTGTCTGCCCACAAGAGAGCCGTTTAGAAAGAGTGCCGTCTCATCAGCATCAGAGTAAACCTCCACGGTGGTTTCCATCCCCTCCAGGCCGTGCCAGCTCCAACTGCTTATATAGTCGGTCCAGGTCCACATGGTCTGGATCTTCGGCTTCCCAAAATGTGCCGGATCCTGCACGGCCATATAGGGATCCTTGCGAAGCCCCCAGATGATCTCGTGGAAATAAGAGGCGGGACGCCGGTATCCCGTGATATCAATGTCGCCGCAATAGGCGATATACCAGGGGTATATTCCTCTGTTGGAGCGTGGACTTTCCATATTATAATCGGTTCGTCCGATTCCTGCCTCACCCAGATAGTCCCAACCGGTCCAGACGAAATTGCCTAAAAGGAAAGGATGCTTTTTGACCAATGGCCAGGTGAAGGCCAGATCTGCGGGTGTATTTTCCGTACCCAAAATGATCCGGTTGGGATAAAGCTCGTGGTCGATCAGATAGCGCTCGCTCAGGTAATTATAGCCGGCGATATCCACCGTGGCATAGGATTCCTCTGCACACTTTGCCACGATAGGCTGTCTGGTGAAATCCTGTCCCTTTTCCTTGAGCTGGTTCATTATGTCGTTAATGTCACCGCCGGTTTCTTTTGCCATTTTTGCCATAATGCTTCTGGCGGCGTAGATCCCGTTGACAGCATTGGTGACAAAGCGGGTGCTGTCCAGGCTTCTCAGCTTGTCTGCAAGACGCCGGCTGATGGAAGCGCCGGCGGCATTTCCCGTTTCTACGATTTCATTTCCAATAGAATAAATAATTACGGAAGGATGGTTAAAATCCTTATCCACCATGCGTTCCAGATCTGTTTCGGCATATTCCTGGAAAGAAAGGGAATAATCATAGTCAGTCTTTTCACTGTTCCACATATCGAAGGCTTCATCGATTACCAACATGCCCAGCCTGTCACAGGCATTCAAAAAGGGACGGCTTAAGGGATTGTGGGAGCTTCGCACGGCGTTAAAGCCGGCTTCCTTCAGGATTCTGACCCTGCGCTCCTCGGCTGCGGCAAAGGTGTTAGCTCCAATTACACCATTGTCATGATGAACACAGGCGCCCCGAAGTTTCACCTCACAGTGGTTAATTTGAAGTCCCTGACGGGAATCCAGGCTGAGACTGCGGATACCAAAATCTGATACCGCCTGATCAATCAACTGATCTTTTTCATACAGGCCGGTGCGGCAGGTGTACAGACTGGGATTGTCTGTAGACCAGAGAACGGGGGATGCGACTTCAAGGCGCTGCCTTACATGCTCCTGCTCTCCCCGGAATACTGTAATAGGAAGAAAATCCTCGGCGGCCAGACGGCCTTCAGGGTCTGTAAGGGTAGTGTGGACGATAAACTGCCGGGCCTGTGCATGATTGTTTTCGATGGAAATGTCTGTCTGTACAATGGCCAGCCGGGAATCGATATCGGGAGTGGATATCTTTAGGCCGTATGGCGTAATGTGAAGCAGATTTCCCTTGATCAGATGCACATCCCGGTAGATTCCGCCGCCGCTGTACCAGCGGGAATCGAAGCTGCTTCTGGAAACCACCTTCAAGGTATTGCTTTCCCCGTATTTCAGAAAACGATCCAGGGAAAGAAGAAAGCCGCTGTAACCATGAGGACATTTTCCGAGAAAACAGTCATTCAGAAATACCATGGTATTGGCATAGGCACCTTCCAGTTCCAGGTAAAGATTCTGTTCCGCATCCTGCCGGGATACAATAAAATCCTTATAATATACGTAGGTGCCTCCCGGGAAATAGCCGCCGCTGTTTGAGGTATTGTCTGTGTGTATCCGTTCCTTTCTGATCATGGCATCGAAAGGAAGCGTCACCTCCTTCAATGAAGAACCGCCTCCATGAAAGCGGGATTGGATGGTGTCGGAATCTGTATACCTCCATCCGGCATTAAAGTTTTGACGATACAATCGCATCCCTCCTTTTGTTGGAAGTATTTTAATAATTAAAATCATATTTTATAAAAATGATTTTCTACAATGTAACACGAAACCCTGGGAAAGTCAATCAATTTTTTTAAAAGATGAAAAAATATTGACTAAAAGAAAATAATTTGTAAAAAATGCACAAAAATACAATAACAATATTAGAAATATTGTTATTTTCTTTTTTGTTGCAGTTTTTATATAAAGCTGTTACAATGTAATTATTCGAAATCTCATTTTAAAAAATAAAATTAGGAGGCGCCGCCGAAGAGAGATGGGAGATCGAAGTGAATCTAAGAATGAAACTTGGACAGCACCATCAGAAAAGAAGAGAGGATAAAAAATGAAAAAGAAAATTGCTTTAATTCTTGCGCTGGGTATGCTGGCAGGAAGCATCGCCGGCTGCGGCAATCCCGGAGGTCAGGACACGGGAGATTCCTCCGGCGCCGGAGACAACAGGACTTCGGAGAAGACCGGTTCCAATTCTGAGGGAAATAACGAAAGCACCCCCGCGGCTTCCTCAAAGGATACGGTAGTGATCGCCACTGCGGTGGAACCGATTTATTTCTTTATGCAGCAGGAGCCGGCAACTGCCGCCAGTCTGGGACAGGATGCTATCGTGCTGTACAATATCTACGATTATTTGTTTAACCTGGATGAGAGTGGAGCTTTGGAGCCTTCTATCGGGCTGGAATATACCATTGAAAACGATGGTCTTACCTATGTGGTAAAAATCAGGGATGACGCTTATTTTACCAATGGAGATAAAGTGACTGCTGAGGATGTGGCATTTTCCTATAATCTCGTATTTGAAAATATTCCTGCAAATGCAAGAGGCCTGCTTACCGGACTGGAGAGCGCCGAGGCCAGGGACGAGACTACGGTACAGTTTAACATGAGCACAAAATTTGCCGCGTTCCCTAACTGTTGGACTACACGTGCGGCTCCTATTATTTCCAAGACATATTATGAAGAAGTGGGAGCAGACGGCTATCAGGCCGCTCCTTTAGGAAGCGGTCCCTATACCCTGGGCGAGGTGGTCAGCGGCGAATCTCTGACCATGCATGCCAATGAGGACTACTGGGGTGGAGCGCCTGCCATCAAAAATGTAATTGTGCGGCCCATTTCCAATGTGAATACCCAGTTTGTGGCCCTGCAGAGCGGCGAGGTGGATGTGATTTTGAATGCAAATCTGGCATCTTGTCTGCAGCTGGATCCCAATGTGGCATCCTGGGCTTATTGTGATTCCGCCACTCGTGCCCTCATGCTGATGCAGAGCAATCCCGCCTCAGGAAGCCAGATGGTGGATGAAAATCTGAGAAAGGCCATTGCCTGCTGCGTTAACCGTGAGGATCTGGTGATCGGCGTGTGCGAAGGCTATGGCAGCCCTTCCTGGTATGACACGGTTCCCAGCTATTTGGGAGCACCTGCACTGGAGGATTGTACGCTGGCGGCAGAATATGATCTGGATAAGGCGAAGGAATATCTGGAGGCATCCAATTATGACGGTTCTCCGCTTTCCATATACTGCAATTCTGGATCCAGAGCGGAGCAGGCGGCCAACATCATTCAGGGAGCCATGATTGCCGCAGGCATTAATGCCGAGGTTAAGGCTGTGGACGGAGGCACCTCTTCTGCAGCCATGGCTTCCGGTGAATACGATATGCTGATAGCAGAAAGCACGGGGTCTCAATTTGATACTGGATGTCTTGGAAATATTTATACCACACCATCCTTTGCACAGATGATGAGCGACGAGGCCTTTGCCTGGATGGATGAGAAGATCCAGGCCCAGAGACAGGAGACGGATCCGGAGGCACGTAAGGCGCTGACGGCGGAAATTCTGTCCTATATGAATGAAAATACCATATCTGTCCCCTTGTATCTGCCGGCTGCAACAATTGCTTTTAATAAGGATTTGAAGGGCGTGGTGGCGCATCCTCAGACAATCACCCATCTCCAGGATTGGAGCTGGTAGGAGACGCCGGCAGGAGTATGACCTCAGGCAAATATTCACAAGGCCCCGGAAATTTCTCCGGGGCCTGCTGGAAGGAAGGACTTGCTTATGTCTATGGTGAAATATATTTTGAAGCGCCTTCTCATGCTGATTCCGGTAATGGTAGGCATTTCGTTATTTATTTATCTGGTTCTGAGCCTTGCGCCCGGAGACCCGGCCCGGATGATTCTGGGAATGGACGCGCTTCCCGAGGACATCGAGGCACTGCGGGAGGAGCTGGGGCTGAATAAGCCTCTGCTGATAAGATACGGACTTTATATGTGGGATGCTCTTCATGGAGACTTTGGAACAAGCTGGTATCAGCGGTTTGATGTGGCTTCGGAGTTTTTTCACAGACTTCCCAATACCTTCTGGCTGGCGTTCATTGCAAATGCCTTTTCCATCATAATCGGTATTCCCGTGGGGATTATCGCGGCGGTAAGGCATAATAAGCCGGCTGATTATGTAGTGACATTTTTTTCTCTCCTTCTGTGTTCCGCACCCGGCTTCTGGTTGGGAATGCTGGCGCAGCTTCTGTTCTGTATCAGGCTGGGATGGCTGCCATCCTCGGGAGTGGGCAGCTTCGCGCATTTTATTCTTCCGGCCTTAACTATGGGCGGAGGCATTATCGCCATTAATATGAGGACTACAAGGACCTGGCTCCTGGACAGCATCCGATCTGACTACGTGCGTACAGCCAGGGCAAAGGGTGCCAGAGAGGGAAGGGTTATTGTACATCATGCCATGAGAAATTCCATGCTTCCCGTTATTACGGGTCTTGGCATGAATTTTGCGGCCTGTATGGCGGGTACCGCAGTGACGGAGACGGTCTTTGCGATACCAGGGATAGGATCTTTTATTACTACCGGCGTAAAGACAAAAGATATTCCCATTGTGCTTTGCTCCGTTATTATCATTGCCTTAATGGTAGGGCTGGTCAATCTGATCGTGGATATCATCTATGCAGTGGTGGATCCCCGTGTAAAGCTTGGATCGTAGGAAACGGAGGGATACGAAGAGATGAAGAAACAGATCACAGAAAAGAATACCTGCAAAAAGAGCAGCCAGCTTAAGATGATCGTGAAGCGGTTTGGCAAGAATCGCCTGTCCATTATTGGTATGGTTATCATTCTGATTTTAGTTGCTGCCATTGCTCTTGCGCCGCTGTACTGCAGCTATGACAAGGTAATCCAGCAATCCCTTTCCCAGCGTTTCCTTTCGCCCAGCGCAGAACACTTTTTTGGAACCGATCAGTATGGGCGGGACCTGTTTGCCAGGATTGTCTATGGAGGCAGAATCTCGCTGTTTTGCGGACTGGTGACCATCGGCATCGCTTTTGTGGCAGGTATGGTTCTGGGGTGTGCCGCCGGATTTTTTGGAGGCATGACGGATACCATCATCATGCGCTTCTGCGATGTGCTGATGGCAATTCCCGGATTGCTTCTGGCCATGGCAATTGTGTCGGCCCTGGGGCAGGGCATCGGAAATATGCTGATTGCACTCAGCATCTCCCAGATTCCCAGAGAAGCGAGAACGGCTCGAAGCTGTGTGATGACACTTCGGAATCAAGAATACATTGAGGCAGCCAAAACCTGCGGCACCAGCAGATTCCGTATTATCTGGCGGCATATTGTTCCCAACATACTGGGACCCATGATCATCGATGTGATGATGGGACTGGGTTCTACCATCCTGAGAATCGCAAGCCTTGGATTCCTGGGCATCGGAATCGCATCTCCCACACCCGAGTGGGGGACCATCATTTCCGAGAACCAGATCAATATCAGATATTATCCTTATTTGGGGATTATTCCCGGATTATTTATCATGATTACTGTTCTAAGCTTCAACTTTATCGGCGACGGTCTGCGGGATGCGCTTGATCCTAAAATGAAGAATTAAATCCATCGCTTTAAGCTGCTTCAAACAATTGAATGAATGCGTGTAAAAGCACGCAGGGAGTATATCTATGGGAAAATTTCTTGAAGTAAAAGACCTGCATGTACAATACAAAACAGATGAATCTGTTGTATACGCTTTAAACGGCCTCACACTGGATGTGGAAAAAGGGGAAACGGTGGGACTGGTGGGCGAGACCGGGGCGGGAAAGACTACTCTGGCCCTGAGCATCCTGAAGCTGCTTCCGGAAGATGTTGGAAAAATCACAAAAGGGTCTATTTATTATAACGGTACGGACGTGATCGCCGCCGGGAAAAATGAAATGAGGAGGCTTCGGGGAGAGGAGATCTCCATGATCTTTCAGGATCCCATGACCAGTCTGAATCCGGTTCTTACCGTAGGAGAGCAGATTCGGGAGGTGCTGGTTCTTCATTTTCCTGATATGACAAAACAAGAGAGAGAAAAGAGAGTAGATGAAATTTTGACTCTGGTAGGAATTCCTCCTGAGAGAAAGAGTCAGTACCCACACCAGTTTTCCGGCGGCATGAAACAGCGTGTGGTGATCGCCATTGCGCTGGTGGCCCAGCCTAAGCTTCTTTTGGCGGATGAGCCTACAACTGCTCTGGATGTGACTATTCAGGCACAGATTCTCCAGCTGATGAAGGATCTGAAACAGAAGCTGAACACCTCTATGATTTTTATCACTCATGACCTGGGTGTTGTAATGGAATTCTGCGATTCCGTGGCGGTGGTTTATGGTGGTGAGGTTATCGAGAGGGGCACCATTGAAGAAATCTATGTACGGGAGAAAAATCATCCCTATACAGAAGGCCTTTTTAACTGTATTCCGGATCTGGGCGTCGACACTCACAGACTGCATCCCATTGAGGGAGAAGTTCTGGATCCCACGCTGAAGCCTGCAGGCTGTAAATTTGCGGACAGATGCCGGTATTGTCGGGACAACTGTAAAAAGAGCAATCCCGATATGTACCATATTGGAGGCACCCATTTTATTAAGTGCTATCGATACACGGATGGGGAGGTACAAACAAATGAATGATATCCTGCTGGAAACAGTGAATTTAAAAAAGCATTTTCCCACCAATGCCGGTGTCGTGCATGCAGTGGATGATGTAACCCTTCAGATTCGCAGAGGAGAAACGCTGGGTGTAGTGGGAGAGTCGGGCTGTGGGAAATCTACGCTGGGACGTACCATCATCCGCCTCTATGAGCCTACAGAGGGAGATGTGAAATTTGAGGGAAAAAGCATTCCGGGCCTGAAGGGAAAGGAATTTAAAAAGCTCCAGCCCAATATGCAGATGATCTTTCAGGATCCCTATTCTTCGCTGAACCCCAGAATGTCTGTCAGCAATATCATTGCCGAGCCCATAAAGGTTTGCAATCCGTCCATGAACAAGGCACAGCGAATGGAGAAGGTAGAACGCACAATGGAATTGTGCGGTATTCCCCCCCGGCTGTTTAACGTATATCCGCACGAAATGGACGGCGGACGGAGACAGCGGGTGGGGCTTGCCAGGGCGCTGGCGCTGGATCCGAAATTTATTGTCTGCGACGAGCCTGTATCCGCGCTGGATGTGTCCATACAGGCTCAGATTTTAAATCTTTTGATGGATCTGCAGGAGCGTCAACAGCTGTCTTATATGTTTATCACCCATGATCTGTGTGTGGTGCGGCATATCAGCCATAATATAATGGTAATGTATATGGGACAGGTGGTGGAGTACGCTTCCCGGGAGGAGCTGTTCGCGCATCAGATCCATCCGTATACCCGGGCTTTGCTGTCTGCAATTCCTACCACAGATCTGAACAGGAGAAATCAGGAAAAGCTGCTGCTCAAAGGGGAAGTGGCCAATCCCATCAATCCGGCGCCGGGCTGTCGATTTGCGCCCCGGTGCCCCTATGCGTCGGAGAAGTGCAGGGAGCCTCAGAGACTTACGGAGGCGGCGCCCGGACATTTTGTGGCATGTCACGCATGCGTAACTTAGGAAAGTTGAAAGGAATAGAAATATGAAATATTGGTATCAGAAAAGCCTGCGTTTTTTACAGACAGTGCTGCGGGAACCGGATATCCAGAACTACGATGCAAAGGCAGTGGTGGATTACATGCAAAAGGCAAACGCCAATACCCTTGTGATCAATGGAGGCGGGGTGATTGATTTTTTTCCCAACCCGCTGGAATTAAATAAACTCAATCAATTTATGGGCGGAAAGGATATTCTGAAGGACGTCTGTCAGGAAATTCATAAGGCGGGAATGCACGTAATCGTGCGGGTGGATTTTCGGGGCGTGGAAAAAGAACGCTTTGAGCGCCATCCGGACTGGTTTGGGAAAAGGATGGACGGAAAGCCCATGCGTTCCGGGGTGGCTGGTTTTATTTCCGCACCCTGCTATAATTCCTATTATGCCAATGAGCACGCCGTAGAATTGATACGATATCTGTTTGAGCATTACGATTTCGACGGAGTGTGGGAAAATGCGGCTACCTTCGGTATGGGACCCTGCTACTGTGAACGCTGCCGTAGTAAATACCGGAAAGAGACAGGGCAGGAGGTTCCGGAGGCCGTCTACCGGGACGAGGGGGCCGTTCCCGTAAATTACCTTGACAGGGAATTTGACTCCTATAGAAAATGGAAGGAGCAATGTGCTTTTGATCATATTGAGAGATTACGCCGGACGGTAAAGTCCTTTGGAGAAGACAAGGCCTTTGCAGCGGAGATTTTTGACCTTTACAACAGCAGCACCAGCAAGCTTAGTGGTATCAGCCACAGAAACGCCAGGGAGCAGTTCGATTTTCTCATCAGCTGTGTTTTTCCCGACTCCATTTCCCTGTTCGGGGACATGTTCGGAGGCGGAGGCCGGGAGTACGATACCATCAATAATGCCGCTACGGTGATCCGCTTCTCCAGAAGCCTGGAGCCCTCCCGGCAGCCTGTGATTTGTACCGGAGGAAACGGAACCAAGTTCCGCTATGTAAAGTCGCCCTATGTGGAAAACAGGCTTTGGATGTGGGAGATCGCCGGTGCCGGCGGCAGTGTGTGGAACAATTATTTCAACGGACAATGTCCGGCGGCAGCCCATGACAGGCGAGCGGCCTGGATTGAGAAGGACGTGAATGCTTATCTGGCGGAAAATGAGGAGCTGATTGCGGATTCTGTACCGGTTATGGATGTGGCAATTTATTATTCCCCTGCAACCCGGGATCAGTTTGCTGACAGGGACGACAGAAAGGATCTTTTTTCCAACCAGATCCGGGGAGCGGAGAGGGTATTGATCGAAAGGCACATTCCTTACGGCTTTGTGGTGGGAGATGAGAGCTTTTGCCTGGAAAAGCTGAAGGGGGTTAAGGCGGTGCTTCTGCCAAATGCGGCGCTGCTCTCAGACCAGGAAGCTGCCATTCTTACAGAGTATGTAAAAGCGGGCGGCGGGCTTGTGGCCTCCTTCGAGTCTTCGCTGTATGATCAGGAAGGAAAAAGAAGGACGGACTTTGGGCTGGCGGAGGTTTTTGGCTGTCATTATACAGGAGAATCTGTTGCGGCAGGAAACGACAGCTATTTTTTAATTAAACAAAGTGAGCATGAGATTTTGAAGGATATAGGTGAAACCCAGGTGATCATGGCAGGGGGCAGAACCGCTGTTGTCCGTTCCGAAAAAGAAATGGAGGAGATGGCGGGTTACATACCTGTAATCCCCAATCAGCCTCCGGAATATGCCTGGCGGGAGAGCCTGGAATCGCCCTATGCAGGAATCATAGTCAGGAAGGAAGGAGCCGGCAGAGTTGTATACTTTGCCCATACCATTGACCGGGAATGCTTTTTAAACGGACATGAGGACTATACTGAAATCTACGGAAACGCCATTGATTATGTGACCGGCGGAAGCTATCATATCCGGACAGACGCCTTTCGAAGCGTCCACTGCAGTCTGGTGCGGAATGAAAATTCATTTGTGCTTAGCCTGATCAATACCACGGGAACCCAGCAAAGGCCCATAAAGGAGCTTGTGCCGGTAAAGGATGTAAGGGTGTGGCTCAACATACCGGAAGACGCTGATATTGAATGTAGAGTTTTGTGGGGAGAGGCGGTTTTTGAGCGTGACAGGGATTCCGTTTTAGTAAAGGTACCGGGGCTTACAGAGTTCGTGTCGGTGTCAGTTACCGTAAAGAAATTAACGGAGAGGAATATCTTGTGAATGATATACGGAAAATAGAAGACGGTCTTTTGAAAAAAACGTATCCGGCAGTAAGAAAATATGTGGGAGAAGACGAGATTCTTTTGGCCTGTTCGCCCCGCAGAAGGAGCCTTCTTTCGGGAGGCTCCTGTCTGTTGGCAGGTGCTTTTATGGCGGAACAGGGGGTGGCGGGCCTCCTGTTTTACCATATGCCGGGAACTGTCTGGATGGCTCTGGCCGCAACAGCTGGCATCTGTGCAGGGTGGGCAGGCTGGTGGTTCTGTTTTATGGCCGGGCGGGAATTTGTTTTTGTGACGGATAAGCGGCTTGCCTGGCACAGAGTTGATCTGCTGGGCAGAAGCAGCGGCATTTGTTATGAGGCAGAGCTGATTAATATACAGGCTCTGCACTTTTTTAAGGATGCTGCCTTGTTTCGGGATGCGGTCACAGGAGTGATATCTGTCAGGGAGCGGGGGAAAAGAGGTGAAAGGCTTCTGCCCAACCTGAAAAATGCGGCCAGCGTATATGCAGAGCTGAGTCAGATGGTTTTTGAAACCAGGATAGCTGAAAAGAATGAGGAAAAAAGCTGCCAGAAAGGTTGAAAATAATATGACAGACAAAAAAACAGTAGAGCAATGGGGTACTTTTGAGATTGCGCTGAGGGGAACCACAGAGGGTAATCCCTTTACGGACAGTGTGATAGAAGGGATATTTGTGAATGAAAGGGAAGAGAAAAAGGTCCCTGGTTTTTATGATGGAGAAAATATTTACAGGGTACGCTTTATGCCTTCCTTTCAAGGGGAGTATGATTTTTGCATTACAGGAAATTGTGTGGAAAAGATAACAGGAAGCTTTACGGCTGTGAAACCCTCTGCGGAGAATCACGGTCCTGTGCATGTGTCGGATCAGGTGCATTTTTCTTATGCGGACGGCACGTATTATTATCCTGTGGGCACCACTTGCTATGCCTGGGCGCACCAGACGCAGGAGCTGCAGACCCAGACCCTGGAGTCGCTGAAAAACAGCTGCTTTAACAAGCTTCGATTCTGCGTATTTCCCAAGCATTATCGATATAACTATCAAGAACCGCCTTTATATCCTTATGAGGGCGAGCCCAATGATTTCGGGGAGATCAACTGGTATAACTACAAGGCCATGAATTCCCCTAAAGATACAAAATGGGATTTTTCCCGCTTCAATCCCGAATATTTCCGGCATTTTGAAAAATGCATCGAGAAGCTGATGAAGCTGGGCATTGAGGCAGATATTATTTTGATGCACAATTATGACAGATGGGGATTTTCTGTGATGCCGGCTTGGGCGGATGAGCTGTATTACCGCTATGTGACAGCCAGATTTTCCGCCTACAGAAATGTCTGGTGGTCCCAGGCGAACGAGTTTGATCTGGTTCCGGACAAGACGGTGGAGGATTGGGAGCGGCTGGGAAAACTTCTGATGAAGGAAGATCCCTATGGCCATCTGCGGTCTATTCACAACTGCAGGGTCTATTATGATAATTCTCAATGCTGGGTGACTCACTGCAGCCTGCAGCGTATCGATATCTACAAGACAGTGGAGGAGACGGAGGTACAGCGCCAGACCTGGGGAAAGCCTGTGGTGGTGGATGAGATGTGCTATGAGGGTGATATCTGCATGGACTGGGGCAATATTCCCGCATGGGAGCTGGTCCGGCGGTGCTGGGAGATTACGCTGCGGGGCGGTTATACAGGGCACAGTGAGGTGTTTGAAAACGAAACGGGAACTTTCTGGTGGTCCCAGGGAGGGCTGCTTCGGGGGATTTCGGAACCCAGATTGCGTTTTCTGCGGCAGATTCTGGAGGAGACTCCGGCCCACGGGCTTCGATTTCTGCCCTGGAAGGATTCCGCCGTGGAGGGCGGCGGTGTATGCGGAGTGGCGGATAATGCCGAAATAAATCCCAGCTATCGAATTTATTATTTTGGCTGGTACTGTCCCAGAAGGAAAAGCTTTCAATTTCCGGAGGACGAGACCTGGCAGGCGCAGATCATTGACACCTGGAATATGACTATTATGCAGGCAGGGAAATATACGGGGAAATTCTGGCTGGAGCTGCCGGCCAGACAGTATATGGCGGTAAGGCTGGTGAGAGTCGGGCATGAAAAAGAGAAGGTATTTTGACTGGTATGCGTGTCAAAACGCACAGGAGGTATATTTATGAAGTATTATGTGTCCTGTAATCAGGAAATGAGCGGGGACGGATCCCGGGGGAATCCTTTCCGGACTATAGGAGAAGCGGCGGAGTCAGCGGAGGTCGGAGATGAGGTCATTGTTCTTCCCGGTATATACAGAGAGTGGGTGAATCCTCCCAGAGGCGGTGACGGAGAGAGACGAATCATTTATCGGGCCCAGGATATGGGAACGGCGGTGATCACCGGCGCAGAACCGATACGGCAGTGGGAACATTTTCAGGAAGATGTGTGGACAGCCAGAGTACCCAATTCGCTTTTTGGGGATTATAATCCATATGATACATTGATTGCCGGCGATTGGTATATGGCATCCAGGCCCCGGCATACCGGAGAGGTATATCTGGACGGCAGATCCCTGTATGAGGCAGGCTCACTGGAGGAGGTGCTGAAGCCGGTTTTGTCAGAAGCCTCCTGGGACAGAGAGTTTTCTAATCATGTATGGTATGCGGCGGTTGCGGATAAGGAAACACAGATTTACATAAACCTTCAGGGGAAGCTTCCCGGGGAGCATACTCTGGAGATCAATGTGCGGCGATTCTGCTTTTATCCGGAAAAAACGGGTGTGAATTATATCACGGTGTCGGGATTTGTGATGAAACAGGCGGCCACCGCCTGGGCGCCGCCTACTGCCTGCCAGGAAGGGCTGATGGGCCCTCACTGGAGCAGGGGCTGGATCATTGAGGACTGCGAGATATCCGATTCCAGATGCTGCGGCATATCTCTGGGAAAACTGCTGCAGCCCCATAACGATAATAAATGGACAAAAAAGCTTCTGAAGGTGGGAACCCAAAACGAAAGGGATATTGTCTGTCAGGCCTGGAAGGACGGTTGGAATAAGGAAAACATCGGTTCTCATATCATCCGCAGGTGTCATATTCATGACTGCGGACAGGCAGGAATCGTGGGACACCTGGGATGCATCTTCTCTGTCATTGAAGACAACCACATTCACCATATCAATCATAAGCAGGAGCTGTGGGGAGCGGAGACGGGAGGCATCAAGCTCCATGCCGCCATCGACACATCCATCAGCAGAAACCATATTCATCATTGCACCAGGGGGATCTGGCTGGACTGGCAGGCACAGGGGACCAGGGTGTCAGGGAATCTGTTTCACCACAATGTGACGCCGAAGACAGCGGAAATCTGTTATCGGCTGGGCGTGGGAGAGGATTTGTTTATTGAGGTAAGCCATGGACCTACCCTGGTGGATAATAATATTTTTCTCTCGGAGTTCTCCTGCAGGCTGAGCGCCCAGGGACTGGCTTTTGTCCATAATCTGTTTGCCGGTTCCTTTACTATGGTGGGGCAGGGAACCAACAATGGTCTCACAGGCTCCAATCCCCGGTATACGCCTTATCACGAGCCGCATGGGACGGCGGTGGACGGCTTTATGACCATTCTCCACGGAGATGCCAGATTTTATAATAATTTGTTTGTAAAAAAATATACGGATGAAGAGTATGCCCGCTTTGAAAAGCTTGGCCAGTACGGGCCGCCTGTCAATACCCTGCCGGGACTTTGCCCTTATGACGGGTATCCCGACGGCGACAGCTATTTTGAGGCATTTTCCGACGGTGACTGGAAGAATGTGGAGCGGTATTACGGACATCTGCCTGTTTGGACAGGGGGCAATGCGTTTTTTAACGGCGCAGCGCCGCGCATTTCCCGGGCAGACAGGGAAGGACCGGGGGCCGAGGGCACGTGCGGGGAATTTGTAGATACAATGCATTGTGTGCGTCTGGAATACTGTGAGGAGGATGGACAGGGGTACCTGGAGACGGATCTGTATCAATATCTTCCGAAGGATTTCTGCAGGCTTTTGGAAACAAAAAAACTGGGGGAAGCCTTTGAACCGGAACAGCGGTTTGAAAATCCAGATAGTTCGGATATTATATTTGATCTTGACTATTCCGGGAAAAAGAGGGAAAATGTTTGCTTGTGCGGTCCCTTTGCGGAAAGAGGGGAACGAATATCTGTCCTGTCATAGTGTATGAAGAGGCTCGAGAAATAGGCTTGAGCCTCTTTAGGTTTCTGTAAGGAGAAGTAAATGCAGAATGCTATAGCAGCAAAAAAAGAAAGAGATTTGACAGAAGGACCGATTTTTCGACAACTTCTGCTGTTTGCACTGCCTTTAATGGCAGGAAATTTATTTCAACAGCTCTATAATACGGTAGACAGTATTGTGGTAGGGAATTTTCTGGGAAAGGAAGCTCTGGCGGCGGTGGGCTCCGTGGGGCCGGTGATTAATTCTCTGATCGGCTTCTTTATGGGGCTTTCCACAGGTGCGGGAGTGGTCATTTCCCAATATTATGGAGCAAAGGAGAAGGAAAAGCTCTCCAGAACCGTCCAGACCATGGTCTTGATGACCTTTGGATTTTGTGGTATCTTTACTTTAGTGGGGATTTGGTTTACCCCTCAGATGTTGAGACTGATGAGTACTCCGGCGGATGTGTTTACAGAGGCCGCGGATTATTTGAGAATTTATTTTGCCGGTGTGTCAGGACTGCTGATTTATAATATGGGGTCAGGGATCCTGCGGGCGGTGGGAGATTCCAGGCGTCCGTTGTATTTTTTGATTTTTTCCGCAGGCCTGAATACCGGCCTGGATCTGCTGCTTGTCATCGCCTTCCGAATGGGAATCGCCGGAGCAGCGTATGCCACTGTTTTTTCTCAGTGTTTGTCCGCGGTGCTGGTATTGCTTGTGTTGACAAAAACTACTGGAGATTACCGGATTGTCTGGAGAGGAATGAGGCCGGATTGTGGAATTTTGGGCCAAATCGTGGGGATCGGCATTCCCACGGCCGTCCAGCAGACCGTTACATCCCTATCCAATGTTTTTGTGCAGTCTTATATTAATTTTTTTGGATCCGATGTTATGGCAGGTTGGAGTGCCTGCATGAAAATCGATATGTTTATGATGCTGCCCATGATGAGCGTGGGACTGGCTGCGACCACCTTTGTGGGACAGAATTTCGGAGCCGGAAATATTAGTCGGGCGAAAAAAGGGACCTGGGCCGCCTTTGGAATGTCTGTGGCGGTGACGGCTTTGCTGATGATACCGTTGATTATTTTTGCACCCTGGCTGGTGGGCCTGTTCAACAGAGAGCCTGGAGTGGTAGATTATGGCTGTCGTCTTATGTATCTTATGTCTCCTTTTTACTTGGTCTGCTGTGTGAATCAGGTGTTTGCCAGCGCACTGAGAGGGGCGGGCAATACCCGTGCTCCAATGATTGTCATGTTGGGAAGCTTTGTGGTGTTTCGTCAGATTTATCTGTTTATTGCTTCCCGGACGGCGGGCACGCTTACGGTGGTGGCACTGGGATATCCCGCGGGATGGCTGGTCTGCAGTATTCTTATTTTAATCTGCTATAAACGTTTTCGATGGGAGAGAGGATAGGATTTATGGAATATAAAAGGCTTCTGATCACCGGATTTGATCCTTTTGGAGGCGAAAGGCTGAACTCCTCCTGGGAGGCAGTCTGCAGGCTGCCGGAGGAAATCGCACATTATCGACTGACAAAGCTTCGTATACCCGTTATATTTGGAAGCGCGGCGGATGCGGTCCTTTGTGCGGCGCATACACTTAAACCCGATGTAATATTGTGTATCGGGCAGGCCGGAGGCCGGACAGCGGTGACTCCTGAGGTAATCGGCATCAATCTGCGGGAAAGCCGTATTGCAGACAATGCAGGAAATCAGCCGGTGAATGAGCCTGTTCTGGAAAGAGGAGCCGATGCATATTTTTCAACCGTACCTGTCAGGGATATGGTTAAGGAAATAGAAAAAACCGGGATTCCGGCGTCCCTTTCGCTTTCTGCCGGGGCATTTGTCTGCAATGATCTGCTGTATACGCTGCTTCATCATTATCAAAATACACAGACGCTCACAGGATTTATTCATGTCCCGTATATTTGTGAACAGGAAAAAGAGAACTGCTTTTGCCTTCCCCTTGCAGACGTTGTGACAGCGTTGACCGCGGCTATTCATGCGCTTCCATAAAAATGGATACGGTTTTATCAAGAGACAGATGCCCTGATAAAGCACCATAAGCGAAAAATCAGTATTGTTTTGTCTGATAAAGTCAATAGGGGAGAGGGGTGTAAAGCCGGATGCGATTAAAATTTTCAAACAAAAACATATACGGATTTCGAACAAATATGTATCAAACCTTTCTGTTGATTCCCTTCATGATAATGTTGTTATTGCTGCTGGAATTTGGTTTGGG
The DNA here is from genome assembly GCA_947177445.1 of uncultured Lachnospiraceae bacterium. Classification (GTDB taxonomy): domain Bacteria; phylum Bacillota; class Clostridia; order Lachnospirales; family Lachnospiraceae; genus Acetatifactor. The sequence goes on from CAMWUL010000041.1 coordinate 28,728, forward strand.
TCCGCTTCTGTATACATTCTATCAAAAGGATGCCGCCTTGGAGGAAGGCGCCCCGGGCACTGAAGCCGGAACGGAGATTCCCGTGGCACAGTCCATAAGCGACATGGAGGAAATGGGAACTTTTACCCTCATTATAAAAGGCGTGGTAATCAATTATGATACTGTCAGAAGCGGCGATATGATTTATCACAGGGTTCAGCTGCCCAGCGGAGAGAAGGTGATTGCTCATATCAATCGGAAGGCAATTGTAAAAACCGATGAACCCGGGGTATATCGT
>CAMWUL010000042.1 GCA_947177445.1 uncultured Lachnospiraceae bacterium
TGTGCAAACAGCGCACAAAAACACCTCGCGGCCCCTACCCGTGAAAAGTAACCAGGTAATTCCTTACTATGTCATAGGCTATCATTTAAAATATCTGACTGCCAGCCTCTGCCGAAGCCTTTCATGAGTTTCCAAAAAGTATACTTTACTTCTCTTCCCTCATGGAATCGGGCCCCGGCATCATACATATTTGTTGCAAACGTCCGACGAAATATATATAGTCCTCCCGAATAGGAATCCAGCCCCGCATTGTGGAAGATTACTTTCATCCTATGCTGCATATTGGTCGCCGTATTCTGTCTTCCTGTTTTGGTCGTAATCACCAGCGCATCCGGCGAGCAGTCCTTTGCATTCCTGCGGATAAGCTCCAGGATTTTCCTTGTGTCTGAATTCAGCTCAATATTTCTGGCCTGCTGGTTTTTAGTCGTCCCCTCTATCCTGATCTGCCGTTTATCCGCCTTTTCGTCCCGATTCCGAACCACGGAAACACTTTTATTGATTCTCAGAATCCCATGTTCAAAATCAATATCCTTATATCTTAACGCCAAAGTCTCTCCGACACGCATACCCGTGTAGAGCAACAGCAGACCATATAATCCTGCCGGATACTTATAACATCCAGTCTTTCCCCTTACAGCAAGAGCTTCCTTTACAAATTTTTTTCTTCCTCCTCAGACAATACAACAACATCCGGCTCTTCCACAGTTTTACCGTTGTTCCTCGCAATTCTTTTCATCAATGTTTCTTTAATTGGAGTAACCGGATTTATCGAAGCTTTTCCCCGCAAAACCGCCCAGGCATATGCCGCGTTCAGTACGTCCACCACTTTCTTAACAGATGAATCCGACAACCTGTTTTCGTTCAGCAGAATAGCAGAAGATCTCTTATTACTGGAAGACATCTGCCCTATCCTGCACATAGGGAAGACCACTGCGTACAGGCTTATACAGTCAGGCCAGCTGCCTGCACAGAAAATCGGCGGGAAATGGCAAATCAGGGCTGGTGACCTCAAAGATTATCTGGCCGGAAAGTTCCACCAGGATTAAGCAGAAAAAGCGCTATCTGCAACCACCAAGCGCAACCGGTATAAACCACCCAAAACTAATCAGGCCAACAATTTCATAAAAAACATAAGGAGGCGGAAAAGAGATGCTGGAAGACTACCCAGACCTATTGACAAGAAAACAGGCACAGGAATTACTGCATACGGGAAAGAACCGGATATTAGGCCATATCCAATCCGGACGGCTGCGGGCCATGATACTTGACGGACGGTATCTGATCAGAAAAGAGGATATGATCGATTTCATCAGCCGTCTGCCCTACCGATAGATGTTGACAGTCCATAATCGTTCATATATAATTTTGAACGAGGTGGCGTATATGAAGTTTCATGAAGATTATGAGAAAAGAATCCAGGATTTAGAAAGAAGGGTCCATGTACTGGAAAGCATCATCAACGGAACCAGCAGAAATAAGCCAGGGAGAAAGCCGCTTCTGCCAGCAGACACAAAAGCTGAAATCATCCGTAAGCACAACGCCGGCAGCTCCTATTCCTGTCTCGCTGCAGAATACGGAGTTTCCAAGACCACCATAAGCAACATAATCAATCCCAATAAAGGAAAATCAGCGTTTACAGGAGGAATGATAATGGATAAATGGTTGGAAACAAGGCAGCTTCCAGTACATTTTGTATCGGCTGCCGGGTTAGTGTATAAAGGTGATAAGGTTTTGCTGATAAAATCTAAAAAAAATGGATGGGAAATACCAGGTGGTGTAGTAGAGCAAGGTGAATCCATATTAGACGGATTAAAACGAGAAATTTCTGAGGAAAGTGGTGTGATTGCGGAAGCAGAGAAGATTGTTGGTATTTATCAGAGATTATCATCAAAACCCGGATATGGTCCTCTTGAAGGAATGCTCCTACCAACAACTGTCAATTTGACTTTTATTTGTAAATATGTAGGCGGAAAGGAAACTGTTTCAGAGGAAAGTATTGAGGTGGATTGGTTTGCTCCAAATGAAGCAAAAGAAAAAATAACTGACCCATATATAAGAAAAGCAGTTGAAGATTTGCTTGAATTTGATGGCAAACAACATTTTTGTACTTTTAAGAGAACAGCAGAAGGGAAAATAGAGTTTATTAGTGATAATCTCATTGGATTATAACAAATAAAAAATCAAGTCTTTTCAGGCATGATATAACTAGCACAATACAAATTTGGAGGAAAAGCTGATATGAATAAAGAGCCAATTATTGAAACAGACAGACTGATTTTACGTCCGATTACGCTTGATGATGCAGAAGCCTGTTTTAGCTGGAATAGCGATGAAAAAGTTACGAAATATATGTCATATTCTACACTTACTGATATTAGTCAAACTATGGATTGGATAATGTCTACTCTTGTTGACGAAATTGAGTGGAATTGGGCATTTGTTTTAAAGAAAGAAAATAAAGTTATTGGAACCGGCAGCATAGGGCCTAACTCTAAAATGATAGATTATTGGGGCATCGGGTACAATCTTCATTATGATTACTGGCATAAAGGATATTGTACTGAAGCAATGAAAGCGATTATTGATTTCGCATATAAAAAACTCGGTGTCAAAAAGATATGTTCGTGTCATGCAGTAGATAATCCTCGTTCAGGCAGGGTTATGGAAAAGTGCGGACTAAAGTTTGACCATTACGGCGAATATATGAAACTTGATGGTAGTAAGACTTTTGAGGCGAAGTATTATAAAATGGAATTGGAGTAAAATCAAACTAAATTGGTGAGGTGACATATGTTTTTTGATACTAAGTTTTTAAAAAACAATGATGTACAATTAATTTTGGAAAAAACTGCAGATGGGGATGAAAAGAAAAAGTGGGTTCCTACATACTATTTTTTTATCTGTGACATTAATGGCAATAGGATGGGTAAGTGCGAGTTGAGAATTGGATATAATACTAACCTTTATTATGGAGGACACATTGGCTATACGATTTTTCCTCAATATAGAGGAAATTATTACGCGGCTAAGGCTTGCCTATTATTGTTTCAACTTGCAAAAAAGCATGGTATGAAATATTTATATATTACTTGCAATCCAAACAATTATGCATCAAGAAAAACGTGTGAATATGCCGGAGGTACGTTGATGGAAACAGTAGAGCTACCGAAAGGAAACGATATGCGTGACAGGGGCGAATTTGAAAAATGTATCTATGAATTTATTTTATGTAAAGAATGAAATCTTTGGGTAAATTAATGCAACGAAGGAGGTGTCGGATTGAGCAATTTAGTTGATTTATCCAGCATTCATAAAGAGGATATTTTTGAAATTTTTCATTTGGCAGATAAAATACAAGAAGGGAAATTCAAAGATTTTCTTAATGGAAAGAGCATTGTGTTATTTTTTCCTAATACAAGTATAAGAACTCGTGTAGCATTTGAAAAAGGAATATACCTGCTTGGCGGGCAGCCAATACTATTTCCAACAGAAACGTTGGATAAAAAAGAAAAATTGGAAGATGTTTGTGGATATTTGAATAATTGGGCAGATGCTGTAATTGTAAGGCATAGAAGTATGAATGTGATTAGGGAACTTGTGCGGTACTCTGCTGTTCCGATCATTAATGCAATGACAGATATCAATCATCCTTGCGAGATTATTTCAGATATGTATTCATTATCTAAAATCAGAGTGGATTTTACAAAAGACAAATACCTTTACTGTGGCAAATCTGGCAATATTGGGCTTTCATGGAAGGAGGCGGCAAACGTTATAGGATTTGAATTGGCGCAATGCTGTCCAAAGGGATGTGAAATGGAAGGGATACAGACATTTAGAGATATAAAAGAAGCTGTCAAAGGCAAAGATATTATATGTACAGACTCATTACCCGCAAACATACTTAGGGATTTTGAACACTATCAGATTACGAAAGAAATTATGGATATGGCAAATGTAAACGCTATTTTAAACCCTTGTCCACCATTCTATCGTGGCGAGGAAGTATCCAAAGATGTGATAGATTCTGATTACTTTGTTGGTTATCATTTTAAGAAATATTTGTTAGAGGTACAACAGGCTATTATGATTTATTGCTTAATGAACGAAAAGGGGGTGTCGCATGGGGAAACTAAATGTTGACGGTACAGAGATACAGGTCTTACAGATTGAAGAGGATGATTATATCTCTTTAACCGATATGGTAAGGAAAATTGACAATGGACCTGCTTTGATAGAAAAATGGTTACGCAATAAGAATACAATAGAATTTCTTGGCATATGGGAAGAAATGTATAATGCAGACTTCAATGCCGCAGCCTATGAAGAAATCATGTTGGAGGCGGGATTAAACCGCTTTATTATGTCAGTTAAGCAATGGGTTTCCCGCACAAATTCAAAAGTATTATAGCAAAGGCAGGACGGTATGGAGGAACATACGCATATAAAGATATTGCGTTTGAGTTTGCAAGCTGGGTATCTCCGCAATTCAAATTATATCTTATTAAGGAATTTGAACGGTTAAAGAAAGAGGAACAGGCTCTGCTTGGATGGAGTGCCAAGAGGGAATTGGCAAAAATTAATTATCGAATACATACCGATGCAATCAAGGTCAATCTCATTCCGCCGAAGCTTACGCCACAGCAGACTTCTATTATTTATACATCGGAAGCAGACGTGCTGAACATGGCATTATTTGGCATGACTGCGAAACAATGGAGGGATAATAACCCGGATAAAAAGGCAATATTCGAGATTATGCAAGTATAAATGAATTGATATGCCTGTCAAACATGGAAAACATCAATGCTGTACTGATTGAAGATGGACTGAGCCAAAAAACTACAAAAGTCTTGAAGTGATTTAATTCCCCCGAATTCGGGGGAATTAGAATTTCTTACCACAGTTCAAGACTGTCTTATACATCAACTCACATTTATAAGTTGCCATCAAGTGCTAAGCGAGCATATTCAAGAGAATTATCTACTGCCATAGCATTTAGCACATGTCTGTCCATGTTGTAGTTTTTAATCTTTCTTCTGATTTGTCTTTCCATAATTTTTTACAAGCATATCAAATCAGTTTCCACGCCTTAATTGTTTTGTGTTATAATTTATTGTAGGTTTTCCTTTCCCTTAATTTTTCCCTCATTAGGGTTCATAACAGCAAGGGGGAGAATGAAAATCCAATCCAGATTTACAATACCTGTGCAAAAGGGCTAAGATTTCAATCAGGTACTTCCTAACGAATTCGCCTGTCCGCGTAACTATTTTTGCTTCGGCGTAAATGCCTTTTACTGTTCCATATCATTTTACCACCTTTAAAAATGGGCGCAAAAAGGCACCCCATACCAATCCTGAACCGAAAGTCCATGAAACCCTCGCAAATCCGGCTCTGAATGTTATTTTGCAATAATCTATAAAATAATCTATCCATCAGGATTTCATAGGAAAAACCAAGAAAATCTTCCTGGTTTCAATAACAGCATGAACTGTACCCCCATCTGCCTTATAGCACTGGAACCCCGCAACCCCTTGATTTTACTGCACAAAAATACCCCGGTGAATCTCTCCACCGGGGTTTTCTAACAGGGCTACAAGGATTCGAACCTTGAAATGACGGAGTCAGAGTCCGTTGCCTTACCGTTTGGCGATAGCCCTATTTCTCACTACTTGATGAATTATACACGAAGTATTTCCATTTTGCAATACCTAAATACAAAAAAACAGAAAAAAATTTTACACCGTGGCAGCAGTTCAGACAAGCCGCCGAACTGTTACCACGCCTTTTCACCTTTTGCCAGAATCCTTTTGCGGCAATTTCCTACGCCTTCCACCTCTCCAGCGTCGGGAAATATTTCCTCAGGCCTTCCTTGGCCTCCTCCAGAGTCTTAGCGCGGCCTCCCTCCACTTCAAAGGGCGCGCAGAATTCCACCATGCCTTCCATGTCACAGTCCTGTACAAAGGCACCATCCTTATAGCAATAACAGCAATACAGCTCGTTGCTGCTGCCGTCCTTCTCCGTCCCATACTGGTCCTCCTGCATGGGCATTCCGCAGCTTTGGCAGATTTTCAGTTCCTGATTTAGTTTTTCCATGTACTCATCCTCCAGTTTCAATAGTCTTTCGAAATATGTTCATGCCCGGCGCCTCCGGAGCATACAACCACTATACTATTTTAAACTTGACAAGTGTATGTCATATTATAAAAATCAGGATATTATCAATTCATTTACCGCCTGTTCCCAGCACTCCTCCGGTATATTGGGCCAGCTGCATTCTCCAAGCTTATCCCTGCATAATGTCATTGCCCTCTCCAGGACAACGCCATGGGATATTTCACCTGTTCTCAGAAAATTTTCTGATATCTTGCACCAGTATGGCGCTTTCCTGCTTAGTCCCGAAGAATGCAGCTCTGCAATAACATTTTCAACATTATATTCCATGCTGATAAACTCATAATCCCATTTGGCCTGCATTCCTTTTAAAATCATAAATTGTGCCCTGCCGCCGCTATGCATTGAAAAGCCTGCGGACCCGGCATTCAGCACTATTTTTCCGTTATGCTCTATCTTTCCCTGTATATGGGTATGCCCGCATAAAATATAATCGCTGGCATTATTTTCCATAATCAGAAAAGTTCTTTCATCGGCAGGCAGCAGCTTTTCATTGGCTTTTCGAGGCGAACCATGGCAAATTGTTATTGGAGGCAGGCCGTGGAATTCAAGTTCCATACTAAATGGAAGAGTCTTAAAAAAGTGCAGATCCTTTTTGGTTAAATTGTGATATGTATAATAAAGGCACCCCGTAGTTGAATCATATTCCTTCCAGCCCCCGGGCTGATCTTCATAATCTATCCAATAATCTTCCTTATTTCCCTTAATAAAAAAGCATCTATACTTATCCTTCACCGAATATAGAATGTCCATTGTTTTTTGAGGGTATGCCAGTTCACCAAGATAGTCTCCCAGAAAAATGAAGGTTTCTATCCCTCTGTTTACGGCATAATGCAGACATTTTTGCAAAGCGGCACCATTGCCATGTATATCTGATAATACTGCTATATTCAACATTTGTCTTCCTCTTTCTGCTCCTGACTTTCCTTCTCCTGACTTTTCTGCTCTCCCTCATAATACTCCCACATTCGTCGAATCCTCCTTCCCATCTCCCGGCGGATCCATTCCGGCTCCAGCACCCTGGCGCTGTCCCCAAAGGCCAGGATCATCCCGTAAACCCAGTCGTCCACCAGATAATGAAGCCGGATTTCAAAGTCTCCCTGGGGAAGTACTGTGATCTCGTCCTCCTCAAACCGGTCATAAACCCGGTAGGCCTCCTTCCGGTCAATGTGTACCACTACCTCCGTATAGACCGGTTCCTCCTTCGGAAGTCCATTTTCTCCACAGGCTTCCGGAAGCTTATCCGCTTTCACTTTACTGTTTTCACAGCCGCCGTCCGCACCGCCGGAATTCATATGTCCGGCCTGCGTTTGCCCGGCCTGCGTATACTCGGCCTGCGTTTGCCCAGCCTGCGTATACCCGGCTTCGATATGTCTGACCTCAAAGATCTCCTCCAGAACCTCTACCCGCTTCATGCGCAGAACCTTGAACAGTCTCATAGCCTTTCTGGTGCGGCACCAGGCCCGCACATACCAGGTATATTCTTTAAAAAGAAGCTGCACCGGCTCTGCCTGCCTCCTGCTCATATCCCCATACTGCCCATAGTAGTCAAAAGTCATTACCTTTCTTCCCAAAATAGCCTCTCGGATTTGATCGAACAGCTCTCCCCGTCTGCCGCTCCAATCCGAAAAGTCAATAGAAACCCAGCTTACAGGATCTGCCTTAAAAAATGTTCCCAGCTTTTCAAGAATTTTCCCCTCTCCCAGGGCTCCCGTCTCCTGCATGCTGGCAAGGGCAGCCAGGATCTTTTGCTGTTCTTCCTGGGAAAGCAGACGCTTATCCAGCACAAAGCGATCCATCAGCCTGATCCCTCCGCCTTTTCCCCTGCTGGCATAAACCGGAATGCCCGCCATGGACAGGCTTTCCACATCCCGGTAGACTGTCCTCTGGGAAACCTCAAAGCGCTGTGCCAGCTCCTGCGCCGTCACGGTTCCCCTATCCATTAATATATAGATCATTTCCAGCTGTCTGTTTATCATTCTTCCACCCCGGCGGGCCATTTGGCCCCTTCCGCATAGTAATACTGCAGTAGAAGCCTCACCACCCGGCTGTAGCTTACCTTTCCGTCGGATACCCCGTTAACCTTAAGATTTGTGTCTATAAAAACATCCGCCGCCTTGTCCACTACCTCCGTATCGATCAAGGCGCTTTCATTTATACGATTCCATTCCTCTTCTGTCACAAATATATTATCCTCCCATACCTGTTCCGAGACGGCGGCAGGCGGCACCCTTTCCGCAGCTGCTTCAAACGCCTCCGGATTCCCCTTACGGGCCTTGACCAGATCATTATACAGATAATTCAGCACACTGAGATAACCTGCATACTGAAAAAATTCATCCTCTGACCTTACACAGGCCAGATAACCGATAAAATTTGCCTCATCCTCAAAAATATAGCCCCGCAGATGCGCCAATTCATGGCACATGGTAGACGGAATATTTAAAATGTGCATCACGTCATTATAATTCGCCTCCATGGAAAAAGGGAAGTAGTACCCCTGCATATATTGCTGGCACATAAAATCCGAAAAAAACAGTGCCTTTGGGCGGGGATAATATCCGTCCAGCTGAGGATACTCCGCTCCGAGACTCTTCATCACCATCCTGGCCGTATCCGCCATAGCCGCAGCCTCTCCGCCGGCATCATTTCCTTTTTTTGCGCTTACATACACCGCCATTCCTGTATCGTCTCTCTGTATGCACTGTGACAGCCGATTGCACTCCTCCGCCACCATATTATAAAGCCTTATAGTCTCCTCTAAAGTATATTCCCGGTCATTTTCCCCAAAATAATGCTCCGAAAAAGTGGACGCATGATACAGAATAAAGCAATTTAATGTCATAATTAAGCAGAAACCCAGGAACGTCCAGGCAAAAAACAGGAAGAAGCGCCTGACAACCCTTTCAAATCCGGCATATCTGCCGGCCTGACCAAGAGTTCCCCTTTCACCCTTTCTTTTTTCGGATGCTTTCTTTTTCCAACAATCCTGAATTACACCGCACAGCCTGACGGCTGCCCATGCAATCCCCAGCAAAACTGCCGCCGTCATCAGCGCCAGTCCTGCTGCAAGCATCCACTCCCCCACGGAAAAGGGAAATAAGCCTGTCAGCCTGCCATATGTGCCCACCCACACAGGAAACACATGGGCGATATACCAGTCACAGAAAGCCGTACTGTTCCAGGCTGCAGCATTCAGCGCAGCGATAACCACCCACATACACAGATACAGTATCCATAATTTTTTCCGTTTCCTTTTCTTATCCAATATGACTGTCTCCTCTCATGCAGACCTGCTTCACAACAGCTTTCCTGCGTTACTCCCATCGATACCCGGAAATATACATTCCTTTTGAAAATTCCCCCATGTACAGCAAAGGAGCCGCAGCCTTCACAGGCCGCAGCTCCTGGTTGTTTCAATATATGCGCATATTACTCATAAGAAATGCAGTTCTCAAAGGAGTCCCATATGCAACAGATCCAGGTTTTTCCCTGATTCAGCACGATCTCATTGCCGCTTTCGTCAAAGAACAGATTCGGCTCATTGTCGCCGCTGCGGCGCCAGGTTCCCTTGATCACCTTTCCGTTGGTGAACACATAGGCATTTCCGGAGCCTGTGTGATCAAACTTCAGATAATCATAGCTGGGATCATCCGGCAGTCTCTCCTCGCCGTGGCAGACCTTAAAGACAACATTGGTCACCGCCAGCTGCTCGCCGTTCAGCTCGTCAATATGGTTCTCTCTGTACTGAGTACGGTAATAAAGTCTGTCCTCCGGATTGTATGTAAAGCAGGGATTGTGCTTGCCGTAACCACCCTCATTGGTCTGGCCGGAAGGTCCGCCGGGATACACCTGGGTGGCATCGGGATAGCTGTCATAGGTGGCCAGATAGCCATCCTCTGCAAAGGTAAACGCCTGCACAAAGCTGCTTCTGTAGGTTTTGGAATATCCCTTACTGTCCACATCCTTATTATATCCATTAATGAACATATATCCCGTATGCTCCAGAGGAATATTTCCGGATCTGGCAAGACGGTCAAAGGAGTTGGCCGCCCCGTCATTGATTCCTGCCAGAGGACAGCTGATATTATCGATCTTATCAGAGTTGATCAGCTCCTCCACCCAGGGCCTTGCAAGGCCCCAGTTACAGTAAATGGAATCATAGGCCATGGCCTCATATATGTAGTAGTCACGGCTGCTGCGGACCGGTCCAATGTGATCCAGGTCGTCATAGTCCTCAAAAAGAGCCATCAGACGGGTAATCCGGCCCTCTACGGGAGCCTCATAGATAATGCTCGCCTGAGAAATGCCGTACTGGGGAAGAGCGATCTTGATATTATCGATCATAACCGCCATATTTCTCCGCTGCACTACCTCAGTGGGCTTCCACTCGCCGGTCAGATAGCTCTGCATCTGCCCGTTAACCTCTGTCCTCTCACCAATGGTGTGAGTCTCCCCGCCCTTTTTCATGTCTCCCACAAACTCCTCCGACTCCGGCGGAGTCTCTTCGCTGGACTGATCGATCTCATCGGAGCTCTCCGTGGATACAGGATCATCATCCAGCGTTGGAAGGGACTGTGACGGATTGCCGCCATCGCCTCCGCACCCTGCAAGGATGCCCATTGCTATTATAATTGCTGCCAGTACTTTTCTTTTCATAATACTTCCTTTCATATTACTTACTTTTTGCTTTCCTCCTATTTTATCCCTAAGACACCCATTTTGTCCATTTATTCTCCGAAATATTAAGAAATTATTCAACTTTTGGCAATTTCCAAGCCAACTTTCCATGGTCATTCCGGCTGCGCGGTTCCCGCAGGGCTCCGGATGCCTTCACAATATATACTGCGCCAGCTCTTCCGCCGTTCCGGAAAATACATTACAGTCAACATAAGGCTCTGTGCCGCCGCCTTCCAGCAGCGCCTTATCCGTATACTGCCAGAAATCCCACTTTCTTCCCAGATCCAGATTCGGTGAATAGTAAACATTGCGGATCCATAGAGGATACTGGTCAAACTCCCCCTCAATATAACGGCGGTATACCGTGTAGGTAGCGTATATCACAGGCCTTGCGCCATAGTGCTCCTCCAACAGCTCCCACTGGATGTCCCCCTGGTAATGAGACACATCGACTCCTTCCATCTCATAGCCCTGTGCCAGCAAAACATTTGGCCGGATAAGCTTGCCGAAAACCGCCCCGGCCAGCAGGCAGAGCACTGCCCCCAATATGCACAGCACCGTCAGGACTTTGGGGCGAAAACGCTTTTTCATCTGCTACTCCGCCTTTTTTTCCTTTAACCGGATATCCAGCTCCATGTCCAGCGCCATGGCAATTCTCACCATCATCTCCAGCGACGGATTATACTTTCCGCTCTCAAAACGATTAATATTCGGCTGAGATATCCCTGTGCGGCTGGCAAGCTCGGACTGAGTCATCTTCTTATCCTTCCGGCACTTGCGGTACTGCTGAATCACGTCGTTTCTCACACTGATCTGCTGAGGCTCTATCAGTACCTGCTCTTCACCGTTAATATAGATATAGTCCATCCTGCTTTTTCCCTGCATATGTTCCTCCTTCGACTCTCCTGAAGCTTCTCTGCGCTTTCTGCCAAATCCGGACGTTTTATGTCCCAGGAAATTTACACGATACAGCTGCCGGTATGCTTTCTGGCCCTCCTGTACTGCCCCATGGACGGACCTCCCGCCGCATACCGCACTTCCTCCACACCTACAAACACATAACCGCCCTTTGAATCCGCAATCACCACATCCCCCGGCACCACCGGCGCATCCAGGTCATACAGCCATGCATTCCTCTCCGATTCCCTGAAATAAAACCGGCCCCCATGCCGGATTGCCTTCCTTCCCACCACCGTCTTCATACTGACACAGGAAGAATGCAGTGTCCAGGCCTCCGGCTCCACGCTGTACGTCCTCCAAAGCAGGTAAGAAATATAGCCGTCCCTCAGAACTCTGTTTTCATCCACCAGAATACCGAAGGGAAGCCTGCCCGTTTTAAAGTAGTACTGCTCATAATACCTGTACTTCCACTCTGCCGGCTCCATCATAAGACTCACGTCGACGCTCTCCAGGTATTCCCTGTTCACACTGATTTTTTGCATAATATACCCCCTTGACAATTATATCGTATTGGGTATATTATATCTAATATGATATGTTTGTCAAGGAAAATATATGTGCAAAATAAATTTTTTAGCCGGCTAATACGGCCAGGTTCTAAAATGCGGAAAATCTCAAAGCGCGGCAGATGCGCAGCGGCTGGATTTTCGAGGACATTATAACATGTCCCCCTATATTTTACAATCCGTATCTTTCCATTATGCTTGATACTCTCCCCGATTCCGAGTATACTGTATTGTAAATTTCTTTGACACCCCTTGGAATTCCATTTTCCGTGAAAAAAGAGTGTTAATCAACGGCAGCAAAGGAGTTCCATAGATGAAAGGATTCCCATGAAAGAAACAATCCTCATTGTTGACGACGAACCGGACATTCTGAGCATGCTGAGCGACTTTTTTCTATATAATGGGTACAGCACCATGACGGCGGCATGCGGAGCGGAAGCGCTGAAAAAGGCCGAAATGCAGCCGGACCTTATTCTGCTGGATATCAATCTGCCCGATATGGACGGGCTGGAAATCTGTTCCCGGATCAGAGCTCACATATCCTGTCCCATCCTCTTTCTCACTGCCAGAGTGGAGGACAGCGATAAGATCGTGGGCTTCGGCGCAGGCGCTGACGATTACATTGTAAAGCCCTTCTCCGTGGAAGAGCTGGGTGCGCGGGTGGCCGCACATCTGCGGCGGGAGCACAGGAAAAGCACCTCCTCCAGAATTCGATTCAATGATGAGCTCGCCATAGATTATACGGAAAGATGCCTTTACCGGAAAAATGCGCCTATTCCCCTTGCCCGAAAGGAATTCGACATTCTGGAGCTGTTGTCCCGGCACCCGGGTCAGATATTCAGCAAGGAACAGATCTATGAGCATGTATGGAATTACGACTGCGACGGAGAACCTTCCGTGGTGGCCGAGCATATCCGCCGCATACGGGCAAAGCTTGCCTCCGCAGGCCTTGGCCCCTGTATCGAAACCGTCTGGGGGGTAGGTTACAAATGGGTAAAGTAAAAATCAGAAAAATATTCCGCCGGGAATCTATCCGGACCGCCTTCATAATCTACACATTCGGATGTCTGACTGCCGCTCTTTTCACGTCCCTGCTTCTTTCCGGTCTGTGCCAGCTGGGCCAGACCCTGCTTTACAAAAAATATGCGTCAGATTTCGAAGGCACCCGCCTGGAGGTAGCTCTGGATTTTTATGAAAGTCAGGATTCACTGAAGACAGACAGCCGAAACAGTCTTGGCATTCAATATCATACCAATGCCCAAAGTCCCAGATTATCATTTACACCTCTGGAAAATACCATATATAACATCCTCAACATTCTTTCCGTAGCAATTGTACCTCTGTGCTTCGCCGTCTTCATCGTAATTACCGGTGCGCTGTTTTATAAGCGCCAGATGCAGAAGCCCCTGGAGCTTCTGGACCATGCCGCAGACCGCATAGCGGATAATGATCTGGATTTTCGAATTACCTGGAACGGAAGCAATGAGCTTGAGAGGCTCTGTACTTCCTTTGAAAAAATGAGAGCGGCTCTGCAGGATAACAATATGGAAATGTGGCGTCTGGTAGAAGAGCGTAAACGGCTCAACGCCGCATTTTCCCATGATCTGCGTACCCCTCTCACCGTGCTGAAGGGCCAAAGCGAAATGCTGGCCAAATACGCTCCTCAAATGTCGGAGGAAAAAATCATCTCCTCCGCGGAGACGATGAGACGGCATATTATGCGCCTGGAAGATTATGTGACGGCTATGAGCGAGCTTCAGCGCCTGGAGGATATAAGCATCACCCCGGCTGCCGTGGAACTCGATGAACTGCTCCTGCAGCTGCAGTCCACGGGGAAATGCCTGTGCCGGGAAAAGAAATTCCACTTTTCCTGCCCTTCCGAAAAGCATGTATGTCTTCTGCTCGATCCTTCCGTGGTTCTGCGGGTATATGAAAACCTGCTTTCCAATGCTGTCCGCTTTGCGGCAGGAAACGTGAGCGTTTCCACAGAATGCCGGGACGAATGCCTGTTCCTTACGGTGAAAGACGACGGAGAAGGTTTTACGCAAAAGGATCTGGCCAACGCCGTCAAGCCCTTTTACAAGACCATGACTGACTCAGAAGGCGGACACCTTGGAATGGGACTCAATATCTGTAAAATTCTGTGCGAAAAGCACGGAGGCTTCCTGCGGCTGCAAAATGCAGACGGAGGTATGGTTATCGCCGCATTCCGGCAAAAAACGCCCTGATTCTTCTGCCGTTCCCCTTATCTCAAAGAAATTTCTATATGTTGATAAAAAGTTGAAAATCCAGGTTTATACTGTCTATCATCCAGAAAAACTCAACCGCAGGGTTGAAAATTCAACGGAGAAAGGAAACAGTATGAACGATTTGATCGAAATAAAAGGACTGAACAAATATTATGGAAAAAAACAGGCTCTGTGCGATATTAATCTCACCATTCGTCAGGGAATGTTCGGCCTGCTGGGAAGAAACGGTGCAGGAAAAACCACTCTGATGAAAACACTGGCCTGTCTGCTTCCCAAAAAGGACGGAGAAATCCGTGTCTGCGGAATTCCCATTGAAAATGCCGGCGAAATCCGCAGGATCATTGGCTATCTCCCCCAGGAATTCTCCATGTATCCCACCATGAGTGTGGCCGAAGCCATGGATTACCTGGGAATCCTGTCCGGCCTGGCCGCCGTGGAACGGCGCCGGCGCACAGACTGCCTTCTGGAAAAGGTAAATCTGGCGGATCAGCGTCACAAAAAAATAAAAGCGCTCTCGGGAGGAATGAAGCGCCGTCTGGGAATTGCCCAGGCACTGCTGAATGATCCCAAGGTTCTGATCGTAGACGAGCCCACGGCGGGACTGGACCCCGAGGAACGAATCCGGTTCCGCAACCTGCTCTCCGAGCTGGCTGAAGATCGAATCGTCATCCTCTCAACTCACATTGTGGGCGATATAGAAGCCGCCTGCGAGGATATTGCCATTCTGAACCAGGGAAAGGCAGTATACAGCGGAACCGTGGAACAGCTTCTGGATACCGCCCGGGGAAAGGTTTTTACAAAAGTTACAGACAGGGCGGAATCAGATAAGCTGAAACAGGAACTGGCTGTCACAGGCATGCATGTCCAGGGAAAAAAGATCCATCTGCGTTTTCTCTCGGATGAGGCACAGCCGGATGCGGAATCGGCGGAACCAAATATCGAGGATGCTTATACCTGGTGTCTCCTTGCGCATGGGGTCCGGGAGCTTCCGTCCCGGAAGGATATGGGAGGTGACAAATGATGCTGTTTCTCAAAGAGCTGAAAAAGAACATATTCTCCGTATCCTTCCTGGTGTTTGCCGTAGTCACCGTACTGGCCCTGTATTCTCAGGGCGCTCTGGACTTTTCCGGCGATTATATGACCAGGCCTGAACCCGGCGGCAATTACGGCACAAAAAACGTGGAGATTCCGGAAATCGTTATGCCCGCCGCCCTGGAAGAGCTCTGGAGTGAATTCAGCGAAAACCGCTACATTACCTACCCCATCGGATTTATCAAAACCATACGGCTGAATGAACGGCAGCAGGCGGAAATGGCAGAAATCCTGTCTCTCATCACAGGGGAGGACATGACGGTGCTGCTTCAGCAGCAAAAAACTGCTCCTGAGAACGGCGGCGGAAACGACAGCTTTACTATCGATTTTGATAACAATGGGTCCGGTTCCTCTGGCGAAGAGGAAGGCATCTCTTTTACGGTTCAGAATGACGGACTTTCATCCGATCCGGAGGAGGAAAGCCCTTCACCCGGTTCCTCTTTCGTTCCCACCGTGCGCGGGGATATGGAATATTCCCGGTTTAAAGAGCTGATGCAGCGTGCCGATGATCTTCTGGGCGGCGGTTCTTCCTATGCGGCCGATACCTTGATCGGCTTCGGGGCAGTTCCTCTGACCTATGAAGAGGCTCTGGAACGGTACGAGCTGGCAGTGATCCGGGATAAAATCACCGGCGGATACGCCCGCCTTTTCTCTGATTACGCGGGAGTAATGGTACTGTCCATACTGCCAGTATTTCTGGGAGTAAGCATGAGCCTGCGGGATCGGCGGGCAAAAATGACGGAATTGGTACATGTCCGGCAGATCCGGAGCGCAAAGCTGATTCTTGCCAGATATTGCGCCGTTGTAGTCTCTATCATGGGATTTGTGATCCTTCTGTCCTATATTTCCAACGCTTCCGCCTGGGGAAATTACAAAGGCGCCGTTCTGGATTACCTGGCGCCTCTGAAGTACGATCTGGGATGGCTGATGCCTCAGGTTATGGTCGTGTCTGCCCTGGGCATGCTCCTCACCGAGCTCACGGACTCTCCCATCGCCATAGCTGTTCAGGGGCTGTGGTGGCTCATGGATACAAATCTGGGATACCGCTCCGTTGCCGCCAACTACTCTCTGCTGCGGCTGTCGCCCAGGCACAACTCAGGACCCAGATCCTGGTTCAGAACCTGGGATTATCTGGAGCACTTTGGTGCACTTATGGCAAATCGCCTGGCGCTTGTGGTCATCTCTCTTCTTCTGGTGGCCGGCACCATTTTGATATTTGATGCAAAAAGAAAGGGAAAGATTCATGTTAAAATTAGATTTAAAGCATAATGTCCTGCGGCCCTTTTTTCTCTCTGTTATCCTGTTGGCCTTGGTGCCCATACTGGCGGGAACGGCAAACCTGGACCAAACCTCCTCGGCTGTCCCCCTGGAAATGTTTGTATCTCTCCTGGGAATCGTAATGCTTACCCCCGTATTCCAGCCGGAACAGGACAGAGACATCAGCGACCTGATTTTTTCCAAATTCATGGATCCTGTAAGAATCTGGCTGACCAGAATTCTTTGCTCCTTAGTTCTCCTGGCAGTTCTGATCAGTCTGTTCTCGGCGTATATGGCCCTCCGGGGCTGTGACATAACCGTGCGCCTGGTGTCCGGGACCCTGGCCGATGCCATATTTCTGGGCTCTCTGGGCATGGCCGCCTCGGCCCTGTGCAGCAATACCGTCACCGGATATATGATCCCTCTGGTATACTATGCCGTCAACTACGGGGCCGGAAACAGGCTGGGTAATTTTTATCTGTTTTCCATGACTGCGGGCAGCTACTCTCCCAAGATCTGGATGCTGTCCGCAGGCCTCCTGTCAGCTGCCGGAGCCCTTTTTATCAGGCGGCTCCGAAGATAGCTCCCCTTCGTCATGCCTGTTCCATGCGGTACAGACGAAGGGAATTATCCCAGACAGTCTTCAGGAGCTCCTCCTGAGAAAGTCCCCGGATCTGCGCCAGCGCCTCCGCCACATAGGGAAGATTCAGAGAACTGTTGCGCTTCCCCCGGTTAGGCACCGGCGCAAGATAGGGGCAGTCGGTTTCCAGCACAATCCGGTTCAGAGGAATATACTCTGCTGCCTCCTTCAATTTTTTTGCATTGGAAAAGGTAAGAACTCCTCCGATTCCGAAATAGAAATCCATATTCAGAAATTCTCTGGCCGTCTCCTTCGTATAGGAATAGCAGTGAATGACTCCGCCGATCTCGCCGGCCTTCGCCGCCTTCAGGATATCCAGGGTATCCTTTGCCGCATCCCGGGAGTGAATGATTACCGGAAGCTTCACCTCTCTGGCCAGCTCCAGCTGACGGGCAAACCACCTTTTCTGGGTCTCCCGGTCCGGGCTGTCCCAGTAGTAGTCCAGGCCGATCTCGCCCACCGCAACACATTTATCCAGCCGGCATTGCTGCCCAAGCCAGTCCATGTCGCCCTCCTGCAGCCCGGCTGTCTCCTCCGGATGCACTCCCATGGCTCCGTAAATATATTCATAATCGGCCATCAGCCCGGCTGTCCTTTTGCAGGAGGCCAATCCTGCACCTACGTTTACAACCCTGGCAATCCCCTTCTCCGGCAGCTGCTTAAGCAGCTCCTCTCTGTCCTGGTCAAATGCTTCGTCGTCATAATGAGCATGTGTGTCAAATATCTGTGTCATAATAATCCGCTTCTCCCCGGGCAGATCTCTGCCCTTTTTCGGACAGTATACCACCCGGAGCGCAAAATTTCCACAAAAAACACCTCGCGGCCCCCTACCCGTGAAAAGTAACTTTCAAATATCCCATTTCCTGAGAGTCAGTCGGTTCATACCATCTTTATACTCATACTCTATCTGATCCATGCGTTTTTTGACCAAATATATTCCCAGGCCCCCCTGAGTCCTCTTCTCCAAAAGCTCCTCCACATCCGGATCCGGCCTCTCCAAAGGATTGTAGGGAATGCCGTCGTCCTCAATGATCAGAGTCACCCGTCTGCTGGCAGAACGATCCCCGGACTTGTATGTCGGCTCCTCTGCCTCTTCATCTGCGGATCCTTCCACCACTTCCTCCGACTCCTCCACCCGGACTGCCAGGGTCATTTCCCCGGCGCCGCTGTAATAACAGATATTGGACAGCAGTTCATCCACCGCCATTTGAATTTTCAGAATCGTCTTCAGGGACACCCCCTTTTCCGCCAGTACATCCTCTGCAAAAACCGAAAACTCCCGAATGCTCTCTACCACCGGCCTTCCCGCCTTCTCTGCAAAGCCCTTTCCATGATAAACCACCGCCATCATGGTGATGTCGTCGAACTGCTCTGCATCCTTCTGAAAGGAATCCACATCCCGCCATATTCTGTTCAGCAATTCCTTGGGCGGGCAGCCTCCACTGCTTTTTGCCGCTGCCAGCAGACGCTGTTCTCCGTAAAGCTCCTCCCGGCAGTTGGTGGCCTCCGTCACTCCGTCCGTGTAAAGCAGCAGCGTGTCTCCCTGTCTCAGACGGATCCATGATCCATGATAGACCGTATCCTCCATCCCGGCCAGGACAAAGCCGCCCAGAGAATCTTCATAAACGCAAGTCCCGTCCTGCCTTCTGATCAGCGGACGGCAGTGGCCGGCATTGACAAAGGACAGCTTTCCTGTGGACAGAACCAGTATTCCGATCCAGGCCGTGACAAACATACCGTTTTTATTGTTGTCGCACAGGCTGTCATTGATTTCCTCCATGACCTGTTCCAGTGGAATATCGGCGGCCACATGACTGCGGATCAAAGTGCGGGACACCACCATAAACAGAGCAGCAGGGACTCCCTTTCCTGATACATCCGCCATAACCAGCGCCAAATGATCCTCATCCAGCAGGAAAAAGTCGTAAAAATCTCCGCCTACACCCTTGGCCGGCGTCATGGAGGCATACAGCGAAAATTCTGTTCTCTCCGCAAACGCTCCTTCCGCGTTGGGCAGCATGTCCGCCTGAAGCCGGGAGGCAACCTGAATCTCTGTGCGGATCCGCTCCTTGTCCGCCGTGGCAAGCGCCAGATTTTTAATATATTTCTGTATCTGGTCAGCCATTCCGTTAAATGCATTTCCCAGATCCTCCACTTCGTCCCCCGTTTCCATTTGGATTCGATAATCCAGATTTCCTCCGTCGATCCTGGCCACCTCCCCGGTAAGCCTGCGGATAGGCTCCGTCAGCCTATGGGAAAACCAGGTACCGGTCAGGCTCACCAGAAAGGTCACCGCGGCCAGCACTGCCACCAGATAGGCGAGCATCTGCCGGATGGCCCCATCCTGCTCCTGCGCTGCGTAATCTGTCAGGGAAAGAATTGTGTCCTGGCTCTGACGGGCTGGTGCAATGACCTCCGCCACGCCGATCACTGTCACAAAGCTCCAGCCCAGCCGGTTCAGAGGCGCATACGCCATGCAGACCTCCTGCCCGTCCACCGTCAGCTGCAGATAACCGCTGTGTCCTGCCACCATACGCTTTGCTGCCTCTGCCAGCTCCTGATTGGCGCTTTGGCGCAGATCCAGATTCTGTTCCGCACAAGCCGCGGTCTCCCCCTGTCTTTTTCCGGATACCATGACCTGACCTTTACGGTTTACCAAAAAGGCATACCCTTCCTGGCCGATAATGGTATCCAAAACGGCATTGTTCACGGTCTCCAGGTAAGAACCCACACCTGCCACCGCCACAATCTTTCCGTTATGATATACCGGGCTGGCACAGACAATGCAGTCCTCTCCCCGATGAACATCTTTGATTACATCTGTATAAATCACCTGCCCGGCAGGCTCCTCTTTTGCCAATACATACCACTCTCTTTCATCCGCCTCATAGGACATGGGCAGCAGGGTCTTCCCATCCTCTGCAGTCACAGGCTCCTTCTCATATTTACTGAAGGATATATAATCCGCCTGTATCATCCAGCCGCTTTCCGTAGCCAGATAAGTGGAGGAAACCATGTCATTATGAGAATTATACTGTTCCAGAAGATTCTGGATATTTCCCAGCTTCCGCAGCTCCCCTTTCTCTTCCTCCGAAGCACAGGTCAAGACTCCCAGCATTCTTTCCCATTCCAAAAACCCCTGCTCCGGATCTCCTTCCGCCGGCTTATTCTGCTCCGGATCTGTTTCCTCTCCTTTCGTTCTCGAAGGGTTCCCGCCGCTCTCGTCCTTTTCTCTTCCAGAAGACTCCCCGCCGCTCTCGTCCTCTTCTCTTTCAAAAAACTCCGTATTGACGGCATCTCCCGTCTCCACCGTCTTGGGCAGCGCCGCCTGTTCTTCCGGCGTCGGCGCTGACAGGCGCTTCGACCAAAGCAGCTGGGCCGCCAGGGACTTAGAACCGGGAACGGGCAGGTCTACCATCCTGTCCGGATACCTCTCAGGATGATCATAGATCTGCCCGGCCAATTCCGCGATTCCCAGCACATATGCCTCCACCGCCCTGAACTTTTCTTCTATATATGCGGCCTTTTCCACCGCCACATCCCTGAGCTTTTCCTCCGCCATTTCCTCCAGGGCCTGTTCTGCATCATCTGCTGCAGTCTGTCCCAGCATCCTGCTGCTGTCCACAGAAATTTGTTTCATGGAATACAGGCTGTAAATGCTGATCCCGCCTGTCAGAAATATGGAGAGAGAGACCATGGCCAATAGCAGTCCGTTTACCTTGCATCCTATTTTCTTCCTTTTTCCCGCCATGCTGACGCCCCTTTCCCTGCCGTTCATTTTCGCCGTTTTTGGTATTCCTTTTCAATGTATTGAATCAGCTGTCGGAATTCCTCCGTTGCCTGATAATCGTCAAAATAAATATCCACCTCACCCGGATGATGCAGAATTAAATATTCCCGTTGACTGCACAATGGCTTCAGCCCTGTAAAAAAATATCCCATTTCCTCCAGCAGTTCACAGGCCCTAATCGCCCCGGGGTCATTACAGTTCAGGAAAATCCCCGCCGTCTGCTTCCCTCTCAGGGGAAACCGGGAATGCAGCTGCCTCATCCGGTCCGGCAGGTCCTGCCCCACGCGGTGGATCCGGATCTCCAGGTTCGCCTGCAGATCATCGTTTTTATAGATCATGTCCGTGTATCCAGGGAACACTCCCAGAGCATTCTCCCCTGAATCCCGCTCTTGCCCACCGGACATTTCCGCCGTATTTTCCTTCGGCTCCGCTATCTGAAATTTCACCCCAAGACTCCGGTATATCTTTCCACAGAAATCTCTATGCCGGGCCGGCAGGTAGAGGATCCCTGCATCTGTCTTTCCCAACGCGCATACCTGCACGCCCTGAGAGTGCTTGCGGTTCCTGCCATTGTCATAGGAATGAATCACCCGATCCAGATCGAATACATTCAGCACCAGCCCTGCAGCCCGCAGCCCTATTCGGCACAAAAGACGCTGGGTCACCGTATGAAACAATACAGGCAGACAGAACGCCGCGGTATAAGAGCGGGAGCGGAGAATCTCCATGCCATACTCAAAAAAAGGCATGGCGATCCCATATCCCCGATATCTTTTTCGGAAAATCTGAGAAGCAATCTCGCACATGGACTCCTCCGGATAAAACTGTTTCAGAATCATCATACCGGCGATCTCATCATCCTGTGTCCGGGCTGTCAAAAAAGTGATGGTTCCCTCCTCTGCCTTCCGCTTTATATATTCCGGGGCATAAAATTCCTTTTTAAAATATGTATCCCCATACTCATCCCGGATACAGTCGATCATTCCTCTCTCGTCCCCTTCCCTGTACCGGCAGAATATCACCTCCAGTTCATCGCCTTCTTTGTTTTTCAGCATCAGCCTTCCCATTCCCCTGCCTCCTCACAGTCTTCCGGAATTGCCTCAGTCAAAGGAGGAATGTGCAAACTCCGGAAGGCTGTTTCCCAGAAAATCACATGATTGTCAGAATTTCCGAAAAGCCCGTAATTGTAAAAACCTCCCGAACCTCTTCGTTAGCTCCCCGGACCACCATGGACCCGCCCTGCTTTTTCATGGATTTGTGGGCGGAGAGCAGCACCCGAAGTCCCGCCGACGAAACATAATCCAGCTCCGAAAAGTCCATTGTCAGCAGCTCCGTTCCTTTCAGATTTGTCTCCACCTCTTTATCCAGCTGGGGCGATGTCATTGTGTCCAGCCTGCCCTTTACCTTTAAACATAGCTTTTCCTGCTCTCTGCTCGTTTCGATTGTCATATTTCCTCTCTCTTCTTTCCGCCGCGCAGCCTCTGCGCCGATCCTGTGTCATAGTCCCCTGCAGAGGCCTGCGTTTGTATATGCTATATTGACGAGTCCTCCTCCCACGACGGCTTTCTGGCAAAGCCCACATGGTAGGTAATTTTTTCCATAGTCAGCTGGTGATCCCCGATCAGATACTTCCCCACCGTTACATCCCGCCCCAGTATGATACCCCTGGGGTATTCATTCAGGCACCTGTTGAGAAGCGCCGTCTGAGCCTCTCTTGACTGATCCGAAAGGGGATTGTTGGGATTGACGCTTCCTATGGAAACAAGCTTCACATAATGGATGTCCTCCAAAGCCGTTTTTTCTTCCCTGCCCATGACATACTGCCTCTGTATTAATATTCTTCAGGATCTTCAGGATTCTCAGAATCCTCCGTGTCCACGGAACCGTCATATCCTCCCGACTCCGGCAGCGCCGCCCGGCCTGCTATGACATCGCTGTATTCCGCCTTTTTGTCAAAAAGCTCTTTCTCGATAGTATTCACGTTGGCCTGGGCCGTCATGGAGTTTCTCTGGGCGCTGACAAAAGCCTGATAGCAGTCTCCGCCGCTGTATTTTTCCGCCTCGCCCGTATCGCTCAGCCCCCGAAGTCCCAAAAGCTCAGATACACCGTCGGGCTGGTCGTTGGAGTCCACCAGCAGGCGAATCATATCCGGCGCCTGATTCTGAAATGCATTCCAGCTCTGATTGACCTCATCCATGGCCTGGGAATATGCTGCGGCGGCTTTGTCATCCTCCTCATTATCCTTCTCCAGATCATTCATCAGCCTCATCATCCTGCCCTGAAACGCATTCAGTTGGGTGACACCCAGTCGTTTCATTTGACGAATGCTGTTGTCCAGGCCGTCCCTGGCTGCTCCCAGGCGGTTTTCGATCTGGCTGATCTCCTGCCGGATCCCCTTCAGCCGCTCCGCCTTGAGCTTCGCCTGCCCCGAAAGATCCTGTCCGTTCCCGTCCTTGAGGCTGCTGCCCACCAGCGTAGGAGCCACGTTGGCCGCCATCATATCCAGCACTCTGGCCAGACCCTCGGGAATGCCATGGTTGGTGGCACGCACATCCACATGATACTTGGCAGAATTATCCGAGCTTCTGGTGTTGGACTGGTGAGTGCTGATATTGCCGGTAACGCTGACCTTCACAATTCCCAGATTCAACGTGCCGGAGACAGTGGCCCCCATATCCATGGAGGATTCCTGTTTCTCGCTCTGCTTGACTTCCATGTCAAAAAGGATATTTACCTCGTCCACCTGCAGATTGGGAATGGGCACAATGGCCAGCATGGGCACATTCACCTTCATTTCATCCAGATTGCTGGTGCCGTCCTCGTTGACGCTGCGTTTCTGGTAGCCAAAGGCCACTGTCTGCACATTTCCGTTGGCATCAAAGCCCACACGGTTGATAAATTCTGCTGTGGAATTTGCCAGCTGATTGCTGGCGTCTGCCGCCGCCCGCAGTGGTGCACCAATCAGCTGATCCATCTGTAAGCCTGCAAATTGTTCCGCAATTGCCATAAATTCACCTTTCTGCCCGCCTGTTGCGGGCTCCATGCCCTGGGTGCTTTCACGCACCCGTTTCCTGTTATGCCTCTCATGGGCTGCCGGTTCTTCTGAACCGTCTCCATAGGGCTAAAATAAACCTTCCTATTCTGAAAATTGCCCTTCCTCTGCCCTGAACCTCCGGTTTTGTCTTTTCAGGATACCGGATATCTACAATAGAAATGCTTTCCACAAAAAGCGTCCGGTCCGGATCCTCCTCCCAGCAAAATCCTTTTTCCCGGTCCAGAAAAAGTCTCAGGTTCATTTCCAACGCCAGCTCCTGTGCATGGTCATAAATCGCCTGCTCAAGCCACTGACTGCATGGCCGGCTATTCATAGTCCTTCTCCAATCCGAATTCGATTTCTCTGTTCATGATTTTTTCCTGATACTCCATAATCCGGTTTACGATGTTGGACTGTGCCATCAGATATTTATCCTTGTCGAATTCTCTGGTTGCCTCCTCAAAGGCATCCCTGCTGATCTGCTCCATCCGCTCCTGTTGTGCGATCATATCGGAAATCTTCTGGTAGAGCTGCTTCAGCTTTTTGATCTTGGCCTTCAGCCTGGCCGTCTGCTGCCAGGTGTCCTTCTGATCATTGCTTCCCAGGTTCCCGTCCACGGCCACAGGTGTGGTGTCGGTTTTTTTGGCAATCTGGTTGGAGCTGAGCATATCGGTCAGTCTCATGATTCCCTCTGTGGCAGGAAGGGATTTGATCAGCATTCTGTAGCTGACCCGGGGCAGAAAATCGCTTTCTCTCTGTTCCGGAGAACAGATCCGGGCGGTAATGACGCAGGCGCCTTCCTCCCCCTTTTCTGCGTTGACCTCCGTGGAAAAATCGATCTCTGCCTTTTCCACATTCAGATTCGTAACCGGAACAATGGACAGCAGGGGCACCTGCATCTGCAGATTGTCCACACTGTAGCCCTCATCCCCCTCCGGCCTCACCTGTTCATAGGCTATGTTGATATTGTTGAGACGAATCGTCTCTTCCTTTCCGTTCTGGCGCAGGGTTCCCATGCTTTTGATATCCTCCACCACCTGTGCCCGGAGCTGTTGGTTGGACCGGGCAAGGGCGTGGATCGGTGCATACACCAGATCATCCAGCGGAATAAAATCGCTCTCTTTATAGCCCGCTCCCGACCCGCCTTCATCGGAAAGCTCTTCCCTGTATTCTCTCTCACCCGGCATGACGTACCTCCTCGTTTCCAGAGTAGATTTTGGGCATCCTGATATACACTGCTTTTCCGGACTTTACTGGATCAGCCTTTTCAGCCCCTGGGGAACTGTAGCCGGGCCTCCGGGATAAAAGTTCTTCGCAAACCTCAGCAAGTGAGTCTTCAATACATTTACCGGATCCCCAGAGGGATCCGCCTTCCATGTATGGTAAGCCTCATTCAGCGCTTCCCTGAGGGCAATATGCATTCTGCCGCTGCCGGTACCTCCATGGCGCCCGGAAAGTGATGTGTCATTTTCATCCAAAGCAAATTTGCACTGGACGGTCTCTGTCCGGCAGGTTTTCACCAGTTCCATGTCTATTCCCATCTCCTTCAGTGCAGGTATCTCCACAATCATCAGCCATTCGTGCAGCCCTCCGGGGTACCGCATCAGACTGGATATTTTTTTTACGTTCTCAGTGCTTATGCTGTTAAATTCCTCCATGGTAAGCCTGTTGAGCCAGTCCACAACATAGACGGAGTCAGGGTACTCGCTCTTCAAAGCTCTATCCGCCACAAGCGTGGCGGATCCGATCCTGCAGTAGTCGATTCTCACCGGCTGGTGCTCCAGAGTCAGATACTTCTTCAAGTCCGCCCGCAGCTCCTTCCGGGTCATCCCCATGGCGATCAGTTCCCGATCCAGTTCCTCCTCATAGATAAAATCATCACTTTTGGTGGATTTTAATTTACTTCTGTCACGTAAATCCATAGAATACCTCCTTTTTCCAAAGATTATAGATTCGTTACTGCTCTTCTCCCCTTATCAGCTTAAAAATAACGCTCTTTCCTCTTCTCTGCGCCGGACCAGCCCCGGGAGAACCTTTCCGCCTCCTTTATTGTACTGCAAGAGCTTTTCCGCAATAGTGGCCGCGTCCCTGCCGGATACCAGCTTTTGCAGATTCCCGTTTCCGCAGTTGTAGCAAAAGCTGGTAAGTGCGTCAAACTGATTCTGGTTGATGGAAAAAGTGATCAGCCCCTTTTTCACACAACCGTTTACATAATCTCCGTACTTCTTCAGATCTTCCTTCAGCAGCGCTTTTGCCGCCTCCTGGGAGGGAAGCCTGTCCCCCTGGCTGACTCCGGCGGTATGCCCATACCCGATGGTCCAGACACCGGCCGGACATTTGTAGGCCTCCAGACGACAACCCTCATATTTGGCCACCAGCTCGGTTCCCCGGTCAGAAATGGTCAAAGCCTCCTTCGGGTTCTGCCTCTGAACAGATTCTGTCACAGCCCCCGCGGCAGAATGATTTCCCGGAATACCTGACACTACCGTCAGATACTTTACATGAACCGGACTGTTAATCTCATGGGTTCCCGCCTGATTTTTTCCCAGCACAGCCCTGTCGCCGTTTACAGATTTGACCTGCCACCGGTCTCCTTTTACCCAGGAAGGCATTTCCTTTCCCGAATAGTAGACCCCTGCAGAACAAATCTCCACCAATGCTCCCGCCCGGATGGTTCCGCCTGTTCCAAAACCGCGGGATTCTTCCGAGCTCCGGATCGAACCGGCAGAGTCCGAATCCAACGCTGTATTCCGACCTCCCTCCCGGTTTGCGGTGGATGCCGTATCCGGCGCAGTCTTCTGACTCGGGACAGAAGCTGCTGTCCCTTCTGAATTGCCGCTTCCGTCGGACCTCTCCTGTCCTGCCGCCTCCGCCATGGCCGCCACGTCTGCGCGAAAGCCGTCCATGGTATAACCGCTCTGCAGACCCTTCCAGAGATGGTCGGGGTCTCCATGGCCCGAGGCAATCCCCCTGGTATGACCCTCCTTATGACTGACAATCACGCCATCTGCCAGCGGGTTCAGACCAAATTCCCTGCAGAGAAAGGCAAACAGCTCCACTGCGGCCTGATATGTCCTCCTGACCACCGCCATAGCCGCTTCCTTATCACCGAAGCTGAAGGAAGCTCCTCCGGTGTATTTGATGCAGGCCGGTTCGCACATTTCCACGCCGATGTGGGTGTTGTTGGAGCTGCCGCCTCCATGCCAGGCCCGGTGATCCCAGGGCAGTGTCTGATACACCTTTCCCGTATTTCCGTCGATAAACGCGTGCACACAGGCTCTGGACGCATCCGGGCTGTCCCATTTCCGCACGAAGGCCTCCGCCGAGGGTTGAGGGCAGCCCACGCTGTGGAGCATGAGGCCTTGTACCTTGATTTTTCTTCCGGCCTTATAACAGGGGTTTTTTGTCAAAATACTTTTCACGATTTCCAAGCTTGATCCCTCCTTTCGTAAGATCCTGATGACATAATACGATATTTTGTTAATCAAAAAGAGAGGCAAAAGAAACGCAATTTCGCGATCCTTTCGCCTTTCTCCTCAGTCCGCCGGATAACTCTTTTAAATATATCCATCCGTGAGAAATATGTAAAAATAAGCTTGACATACTACACAAAATATCGTATTTTGTTTCTTTTTATCCCATTCTGTCGATCTGGTTTTAAAATGCAAGCTCGTTCAATCTGCTTCGCTTTTCCTCCGCCGTGGTGGCGGTGTAGATTCGGGTAGTCTCCAGGCTGGAATGCCCCAGTATATCCGCCAGCCCTGTTAAATCCGCATACTGCTTCATATAGGTCACTGCAAAAAGATGGCGGAAGCTGTGGGGATGAGCCTTTTTCTTTTCAATACCGGTCATGTCCGCCAAAAAGATAAACATCTTATACACTGCCACTCTGCTGATGGGCTGCCGGTCCTTTCCTGTGAATATTACGCCCTGCTGTATCTTTTCCATTTTGCAGTATTCCATCAGCTCATCAATCAGTTTAGGCGCCAGGTACACCACCCTGGTCTTCCCCTTGTTCCCCACCGTAAATTTCCCCAGACTCAATACCTCCACTGTCAGCGACGACAGCTCGCTGATCCGGATACCGGTAAACACCAGTACCCTAAGAATATAATAGTACTTGCTTCGTCCGCTCTCCTTGGCGTAAGAAAGCATTTTTCTATATTCTTCCATGGAAATAACATTTTCCAGGCACCTGCTTTTCTGCAGGCGCTCTGTCTTAATGGTGCAGTGGGCAAAGCCTGCATATTTCAGATAGCTGTTCACCGCCACAATGTATAAATTTGTAGTGGATACCTTTCTGTCTTTTTCGCCCAAATGTCTCTTATATTGGATCATCTCCTTTCTGGTAATGGATCTTCCGTCCAGATAGGCAAGCAGAAGATGTGCCTGCCTCACATATATGCTGATAGTTCCCTCAGACAGCTCCTTCTCAAACAAATACTCTGCGTACTCCCGCATATCTTTTGTGTCCTTCATTTCCATAACCTCCTCTTCCTCCTGGGTAGTGTCAAATCTACCTCTATGTTTTTTATTACAAACCTTATATTTTTAAGGA
>CAMWUL010000043.1 GCA_947177445.1 uncultured Lachnospiraceae bacterium
CAGCACGCGCTGGGCATCATGTTGCTTTGAACGGCGAAGCCGTGAAAAGTAACTTATATTCAATCATCCAATGACAGCCCCTCAAAGAAATCCTCCGCTTTGGCGCCTGCTTCCCGGCACTTTAGAAAATGAGCCTTCATCTCCGGATAGTCCTCTCCGATGTCCGCAAGGATCTCTCCCAGATTGTCCGCTCCAAGACAGCCGAGCCGGGCAAACAGGCTGTAATAATCCCTGTCATCCCCGTGCTCCTCCAGCACCACCAGCCAGGTCTCCTGACTTTCCTCTCCCTTGGTGTGCGATACAAGATATTCCTCCAGCTCCTTCCGAAGCGGCTCCTTCAGCCCCGTGGGAAACATAAGCCGCAGAAACGCCAGCCTGACCTTTCCCTTTCTCTTCTCCCGAACATACGCCCCCAGATCCGTGCTGCCGTAATCCTCCTCCCCGCAGAGCACCTGCCTGGAATAGCCCTCCTGATCCGGAGTGTGCAGAATTGCTGCCAGCCTGGCGTCCCATTTCTCCAGCCATTCCCCGCTTCCAGCCTGGAGAGGATCCAGCAGATAATATGCGTCAAAGGCCGTCACAGCCGCCGCCAGAAGCTCCGGAGCACATTCCCCGGTATCCTCACCGCCTTTTGCCTGCGCACAATCCCACGGCTTCTCCCTGCATTCTCCGGCCTGCGCAGAGGCCGTCAAACGGATCTGACGCAGACTGCCGCACTCCAGAAAAACCGCTTTTCCGAACCGGATCTGTTTTTTCGGCAGCGTCACCTGTACCAGGCCGCTGCAATAGCCAAAGGCCCAGTCCCCCACCTCCTCCAGGGTGTCCGGAAGCGTCACTCTGCGCAGGTCCTTACGGCTTAAGAATGCCTTCTTGGCCAAACCCCTGACAGGCCTGCCCTCTATGGCTTCCGGAACGGTGACCTGAACTGCCGTTCCCTGAAACCGGGTGATCTGCACCCCATTCTCTGAAACCGTATAGTACAGACTGCCGTCCGGTATCACAAGCTCTTTTTCTCCCTCCATATCCCTCTCCTCCCGCAAAACTTTTTCCGACTCGGGGCCTTCCGCCGACTCTATACTTCTCTGCCCCTTCCTTCCCAGACCTTCCGCTTCCTACAGCTCCAGCTGTGCGATCTGCTGCTGAATATCACTGCTCCGCTCGCTGAGCATAAGCTCCTGGTTGTGTCTGTCATAGTCAGGGCTTCCAAAGGCCGCAATAAACTGGGCGCTGACATTGTTCACCGTCAGCTCCGTGACCAGGATCAGCATTTCATTTCCCCCGCCAAAAGCCTCCTCCGCAAAGGCAAACAAAGCATGCAGCTCCCGGCCCGCCCGGGCGGTATCCTGCTTCATCCGCTCCACCAGCTGAGAATATTTTTGTTTTAAAAGGTCATAGGCCTCCGCTCCCGTGGAAATTCCTCCCACATACAATTCCTTTTTTCCCTCCTCCAGGAAACGGATCACACTGCGATGCTTTTTACGGTCTGCATCGGACAAAGCGTTGGCGCTCTGAAGGCCTTCCAACAGCTTTTTGCGCCCCTGCGCCTGTGTGTCCAGAAGCGCCAGCACCGGCTCCACGTAGTCCCCAACGGAAGCGCCTACAGCCTTCAATGCCTTTTTCAGATCCGTAAGATACGCCGCCTGTTCCATCACCTCCCGCATCCGGGCGGTAACCCGGTCCAGAAGCATGCCCAGCAGGGACAGTCGTTCATCGAAGGCCGCCTCACGCGCCCTGGCAATGGCCTGCACGGAAGGATGTCCCTCCAAAATGTCCCCGATGTGGTAATCCTTCTTATATTTATTGTACAAATCATAGTAAGCGGTAAATTCCCGGACCACCTTGTCGTTTCGCAGATACTGCCCCACCAGACTTTCGTCCACGGGAAGCTGTTCGTCCTCATAGAGTGTCAGAATCTCCGACAAATCCTCCCAGCCCCTGGCCGTCACGAAGCTGCGGCCCTTCGGCGTCATCTCCATACAGTAAAAATGCTCCTTTTTCAGATCCAGGTAGCTGATCACCGCATTGTGAATCCTTTTCTCCACCGCATATTCCTTCCAGATCCGATACTCCGGCTCCACCTCCAAAACCTTCAAACGATCCAGGGTCACCACGTCGAATTCCCGGACCGAGCGGTTATATTCCGGTGGATTTCCCGCCGTGACTATGACCCAGCCCTCCGGCACCCTGTGCCTGCCGAACACCTTATACTGCAGAAACTGCAGCATAGAGGGCGCCAGCGTCTCAGAGACACAGTTAATCTCATCCAAAAATAAAATACCCTCCCTTTTTCCGCTGGCCTCCATGGTATCATAGATGGACGCAATGATCTCACTCATGGTATATTCAGACACACTGACACTTTTTTCTCCATATACCTTCTGTGTGATAAAGGGAAGGCCCAACGCCGACTGCCTGGTGTGGTGGGTCATCGAGTAGGACACCAGGGCAAGTCCCATCTCCTGGGCAATCTGTTCCATGATTGCCGTCTTTCCGATACCCGGCGCTCCCAGCAGAAAAATAGGTCTCTGCCTGACCACAGATACCCGGTATTCTCCAAATTCGTCCTTCTTAAGATATAAATTTGCGGAATTTTTTATATATTCCTTTGCCTGCCTGATGTTCATAATCTATCCCTTCCTGACCTTTTTCCTGTAAGTGCAAAACAGCTATTCCTCCGGCTCCAGCACTACCTTCATGCTCCAGGGCGGCACCGGGGCCCGGTTTTCGTCCTCCTGGGGAAAAGCAAAAATCACCTGATAATCCGGCATGCGCTCCGGATAAATACCATAGCCGTCCGTAAAGTAAATCAGCCCCTTCAAATTTTCAAATTCTCCCTGCCGGCAAAGCTCCTCCACATAAGAAAACACCGGCCTGAAATCCGTAGCCCCAAACCCGTTCAGCTTCCCGTATTTCATAAACGCTTCAAAATCATCGTCACAGGTTATCTTCGTGTCGCTCCTGACCTCGCTGTCACACTGAATAATGTGTATATTCACCTTATGAAAAAAATTTTCGCTGGCCTTCAGCAGGGAGTAGGTCTTTCTCAAAAATCCCCTGACAACAGGCCCCCGGCAGGATGCGGAGGTATCGACTGCCACCACAAACTCCCGCACCTTCTTAACCTCCCTGTACTCCAGCGGCTCGATCAGAGGCAGATTGCCGTAATGCTCCAGCCCATAGGTGTAATAAATGTAATCAAACTCCTCGTCATTCACCGCCAGGTCCTCTCCTGTGACAGCAAATCGGCGCAGAATATCCCCATAGTCATACCGGTCACGGACCGTCTCCTTCAAATTTTCCTCCAGGGCTTCGCCCCCTGCCCTGCCTTTTGTAAAGGATTTCAGGTCCGCCCGGACCCGCTCGCTGATCCTTTTCCATTCCTCCTGCCCAAGCTCCAGCTGCTGCGCAGGCTTCCACAGAGAATGCACATCCCTGGAAAAAAGCCTGCGAAGCTCCTCTTCCGCCTCCGGCGTCAGGGGATTTTCT
This sequence comes from uncultured Lachnospiraceae bacterium, assembly GCA_947177445.1. Lineage (GTDB taxonomy): Bacteria > Bacillota > Clostridia > Lachnospirales > Lachnospiraceae > Acetatifactor. The sequence continues at coordinate 3,487 of CAMWUL010000043.1, forward strand.
TTCAGATATCTGTATATCCGTTCGGCAGTCAGCGGTCCCACGTCCTCCTGCAGTACCTTCCTCTTTCTGTCCGCCTCCTCGTCCGTCTCCAGAGCCGCCCCCGGAAGCCTCATATCCAAAATCACATTTTCCACGGCGATATCCGCCGCCAGATCCCATTTTTCCCGATCCAGCTTCTGGTATTGAAAGCCGTGAGAAAAAATGCAGTGAAGCAGAATATGCAGATACATCCTGACAATGGATTTGGGCTCCTCCCGATACCGCCTCAGCACGAACACCGGGTCATAAAAGCAGACGTTGCCATCGGAAGCCATACATCCCATATGGGGCCGCTCCCGACACTCCAGACGGGCCAGGGCACGGTCAAAAAACCGCAGATGCATCAGGATATGATCATGGGCCAGGGACATGACCTGGGCCGCAAGCCTCTGAACCTTTTCCGAATCCGCCATAATGCCGCCTCCCTTCTTAACGCTTCTTCCTTCCTCAGCATTGTCTCCTTCCTTATCTTAACCGAAATTTCCCCAAAAAACCATCCCCAATTTACTGCGCTGTTCATACCCGCGCCATTCACAAAAAGACCGGATGGAATCCAAAATTCCAATCCGGCCTTTCTACATAATTCTTTATACACTTACGGCCCTGTTTACCTTTTCCCGAAGCCTCAGCAGGAACCCGGGATCCCTGGGCCAGCGCTTCGCGGTCAGCTCTTCTCCCGCCTCGCTGCGGATCAGCTCCAGCACCCGGTCTCTTCCCCACAGACTCTCCAGCAGCTGAAGCGCCCGCAGATCCTGCATGGCCTCCAGCATCAGCAGCATACGCTGAGAATCCTCCGGTCTGCCGCCCTCTCCCGGATAAACCAGGTAGGAATCTCCCGAGGGAAAGGCGCCGCCCGCGTCCGTCACCGCATAGGGATCGATATGCTCCAGGGAGTACTGAGAATTATAGAAATTATATCCCCAGTGCAGGAAGCCCTCCACCTGATACACATAGAGCAAAACGCCCAGCACCCTTACCTGGCTGGCCGGCATGGCTATGTACCGGTTGGGAGTCCCTTCGCTGTGAGCGCCGCAATAATAGGTCCACAAAGGACTTGCCCCCTTCTCCGCAAACAGAGGCAGGCTGTTCATGCTGGGCACGGCATAGTCCACCGCACCGGTCTCGTAAAAGGAATAATCCGACAAAGCATCCATCAATGGGTACGGCGCAATCCACCCGGTAACCTTCTCACGCAGAAAACCATAGCGCTTCAAGGTTTCCTCCCCGCCAGGCTCGTCCGAGAGATGGAAAAACGCCCGTCCCTCATATCCCCACTGGGACAGCTTCCCTGTGAACGCCTTCAAAAACTGTTCCAGAAAGCCCAGATACTCCGGACTGTCCGAGGCCGTATCCCAGCCGAAGCGCCTAACCTGCACACCGCCGCGCCGCACCATTACCTTGGGGGCACAGCGGGCGCCCCACTGGGTAAACAAATGGGCGATCTCCAGATAGCGGATCCCTGCCTGTCTGCACAGCTCCACATATCGTTCCACCCGTTCAAACCCAAAGCTCCAGCTTCCTCCGTCTTCCTCCCAGACATCCACCAGCTGAACCGTGGTGCGCTCCCGTCCCACCGCCGTGTCCAGAGGCGGCGTAAACACCGGCACCAGCACCATATTCATACCCATGGCCCCATAGTGCATCAAAAACTTCTCCACAATACTCCAGTGGGCCTCGCTCCAGGGCTCCACCCTGTAGTAATCCGCCAGACAATCTGTATGAAACCACTCCGTGTGGATCAGCTTCTGCTCCGGAAGCCCTGCAGGCATCAGCTCCAGCTTCAGACTCTCCTTCACCGGCTCTCCCTGATCCGGCGTCAAAGTCAGTTCCAGCTCATGGATTCCCACAGGAAGCTCCCTGCCTGACTCCTGCCCGCCGCATTTTATGGTGATCCACAATCCCTGCCACTGACCGGGATACAGCCTGATACGGTTGTCCCGCAGCTCCTTTAACAGATCCGGATACAATCCCGGCGCGTACACCTGCTCCTGCCCGTCCGCCAATGCAGTTCCGGCAAAACGGCAGGGCACCGGACAGACCTCCCTCACTGCGGCATATTCTGCAAAAGGCCCGGAAATCGTTACCTCCGCCCAGCCTTCCGCATCCCGGCCTGTCAGGAAGGCACACTGCAGAGAGAACACCTCCCCCTCCAAAAAGCAGGGAACCGCTTCCGGAACGGACAAAGCCGTCCCGGACAGGCCGGCTGCCTCCCTCCCCAAAGAAACGGCGCCGTCCCCGGCACGCAGTCCCGGCTCCTTATCCGGAAATACCTTTTCCAACGAACTGATCCATTTTACCCTCTCAATCATCAAAAACCTCCGCCTTCACTCCCCCGGCCCCCATAAACTCATAAGTAAAGCGCACCACCGTATTATCCTTTTTCGTACAAAACCACTCCCTGGGCCCGGAACCGCTCCTGGGATACCGGTCCGTGGTGTAGACCGCCGATAACGTGCCATAAGTGGATACGCCGAAATGATACCGGCCTGCAAAAGGAATCAGCACCGACAGCACATAGGTATTGTTCCCCACATAATACATCCGGGTCACCTCGCTGTTGGAATCATTCTCCACCGCACCCACATAAGGCTGAAAGCTGCCATAGACCACCACCCGCTCCGGAAGCTTGTACCCTGTTTTTTCATCATACACCTCCCGGGCTCCATGGTCAAACAAAAGCGGCGGATTTCCCGCCCTCTCCCGCAGGCCGTGGCCCTGGGCCCAAATCCTGCAGATGGCCTCCTCCTGGGAAAAGCCCATGGGACAGGCCGGACTCTTTTCATTGCATTGATAAAAGGTCTGAACCTCCCGGCGGCCGTTGTCGGCCCGCTCCATCTCCACCCCGGCATCTCCCAGCATTCTGCGGAAGGGAACCTCAAAAAATGCGTTCACATTCATGATCTCCGTCCAGCGGTAGGTGTACTCCAGAAAGCGATTCCGTTCCTCCCAGGGCTGATTGGCAAACCAGGCGATCTGATCATAGCCCCACCAGTCCCTGGCCGCCAGCTCCCGGCGTGTCAGCTTTTCGGGATCATCCACCACCCGTCCTCCCCAATTATCATATTCCATCAGAAACGGCATGGCCTCCGCACTCCAGCCGTCAGGATTCTCCCCGCCCTCGCTGAAGCCCTCCCGCACCAGCACCAGCTTCTGTCCCTCTTCCTCCAGGAGGGGCACCCGCGTAAAGGGCATGGCGTGATAATCAAACAACAGCTTTCCCCGAATACTCACCCCATGTGTGTGCGCATCCATCAAAACCTTGCGGCGTCTTCCGTGTTCGGCTGCATACTCCCGGATCATGCCGAAAACCTCCGCCGTCCTCGCCATCCCCGGATCATTGGCGGTATACAGATGCACCTGCCCCATGTGAAGCGCCTCGTAACCGCAGTCGATATAGCGGGTGGCGCGATAATAAAACCACATGGCCGCCTCGGTGCGGCTCAGGTCCGGAATCCCGCCGTTCTTTGCGGGATCGTCCCTCTTGCTTCGAAAGCCCGCAGGCTCACCGGGAAACAGCATATCCATCAGGCGAAAATTTCTCCGCTCCTCCTTCTGTCCGAAAGCCCTCAGCACATAGAGAGGAATCTCCACCTCCTCCACGCGTTCCACCACGATCTCGAAAACGCAGGCCTGCAAAATAATCTCCGGGTCCATCTCATGCACCAGCTGGGCCAGACGCCGTGATTTCTCGAAGTGCTCCTCCTCCGGCTCCATCATATACCAGATCCCGGAAGCCCGGCCCAGGAATTTTGCTCCGATCCTTTTAAGCGCCCTCAGATCATCCTCCAGGGTGTCGCTGGCGTACAGTCCTGAGGCAGTCACCGACCTGCTCAGATAATTCTCCAATACAGGCTTTGTTATTTTAAAATCAAATGTAAAATCCATATGTCTCCTTACACCATTCCTGCCGCCGGCTTCGGAATAAACTCCAAATCCCTCATTACCGGCAGAAAATATTTACCGTCCGGGAACACTTAAGTTTCGCTGCTCCACCACAAACAGCGCGAATAATGAATTTGCCCAGGCAAACCATTCTCTGGTAAACCTCTCCGGGCATTCCGCGTCAAAGCTCTCGTGCATCAGCTTTGTGCCCGCGTCCGTCTCCGTCAGCACCCGAAGCAGCTCCTCCCGCTCCTGTTCCTCCCGGGAGGTCAGCCCCTGCATGGTCAGCGCGATGGGCCAGATATTGTTTCCGGGCGTATGGGGACTTCCGATGCCTCTGGCCGCCTTTCCTTCATAATAATAAGGATTGTTCCTGCTCAGCACAAAGGCACGGGTATTCCTCCAGATTTCTTCATCCACTCCCGGCGCCTCCAGCCAGGGAAGGGAAAGCAGACTGGGCACGTTTGCATCGTCCATCAGGTTATAATGGCCAAGACCGTCGGTTTCATAGGCATAAATGGGTCCAAATTCCTGAGTCTGAACGATGCCGTACCTTCGGATCCCCTTCAGAATCTGCTCCGCCAGCCGATCTGTCCTCTCCGCCAGCTTCTCATCCTTATAAATCTCTCTTGCAAATTCCGACACATATTCCAGGGCTGCCGCCGCAAAAAAATTGGCGGGAATCAGATATCCGTACCGACAGGCGTCGTCGCTGGGCCGAAAGCCGCTCCAGGTCATGCCCGTGTAAGCGCAGGGGCTTCCCTTTCCATTGTGGGAGAGAGTGTCCGAGTCCGGGCAGTTCCTGCGCACAAAGGAATAATCCGAGCACTCCTCATGGCGCTGCTGAGCCTCCCATACACCCACGATCCGCTCCAGCGCCTCCTTTGTCCTGTCTCCGAAAACACTATTGTCTCCCACAGCCTGCCGATACTGCTTCAAAAGGCGGACGGGATAGCACAGCGAATCCACCTCATACTTCCGCTCCCAGACCCAGGGTGAGCTTTCCGTCTCATCCTTTTCAAAGCACCTGCCGCTGGCCTCCTGATTAAAGGCATTGGCATAGGGGTCTATACAGATAAATTCCATCTGCTGCAGCACCAGCCCGCGCACCAGCTCCCGAAGCATGGGAGAATGCTTTAAATAAGGAAGATAATGAGCCACCTGGGCCGAGGAATCCCTCAGCCACATGGCCTCGATATCCCCTGTGATTACGTAGGCCCGGCCTCCCGGCAGAAAGCGGGCCGTCGTGTCCGCTGTGCTGACAAAGCACCTCTGGAACATATCCTTCAGCTTTCCTTCCTCCAGGCCTGCCGCCAGCTCCCCGGCCAGAGCCGAAACCTCCCGCTTAAGCTCCTCTTCCTTCCTTTTTTCTTCCTGTCCCATTCCGATCCTCTCCCTGTGTGTTTTTATTGAATCCTGCCGCCAGATCCTGATTGCCTCAGCGGCAGGGCTTCGCATCCATAGCTGCTGTTCACACCGCGCCATTCGCGTAACTCAAAAGCTTTGCCACCGCCGCAAACATCCGCCCTGTTGCGCCCTTCTCCATCCTGCCGTTCTCCGCACGCTGCACCGCCGGTCCTACCATGTCAAAATGCACCCAGGGCTTTCCTTCCACAAATTCCTCCAGAAAACACCCTGCCACGCTGGCCCCGGCTCTCTTATCGGGCATATAATTGGCCATATCCGCCGCCTTGGACCAGAACAGCTGGCGCCGGTAGCGCTCGCCCAGAGGCAGACGCCACACCGGTTCTCCGCTGTCTTTTGAAGCCGTCTCCACCTGTTCCGCCAGCGTCTCATCATTGCAGAAAAAGCCCGCCGTCTCGTCCCCCAGGGCATCCCGGCAGGAGTACGTCAGGGTGGCCAGATCCACCAGCCGGTCTGCCCCTTCGGCCACGAAGGCCAGCGCGTCCGCCAGAATCAGCCTTCCCTCCGCATCCGTATTGTACACCTCCACCGTTTTTCCCGATACCATGGTAATTACATCACCCATCCGAAGGCTGTTTTCTCCTACCGCGTTTTCCACCAGAGGGATTGCCGCCGCAAGCGGAAAATCAAAGCCTGTCTCCGCCGCATATTCCATCAGGCACAGCACATCCGCCGCACCGCACATATCATATTTCATGCCCTCCATGTCGCTCATGGATTTCAGGTGGATGCCGCCGCTGTCAAACATGACGCCCTTTCCCACCAGCGCCGTCACAGGACCTTCCCCCCTGCCCTCATATCCCAGGTGCAGAAGAGCGGCGGAGGTTTTGGAGGCCTGATTTACTCCCAAAATCCCCCCGCAGCCCATTTGCCGAAGCTCCTGATCCCGGAAAATCTCCAGGGACAGGGCAGGCCTTTCCTCCGCCAGACGTCCGGCATAGAGGCAAAGATCATCTGCCGTGAGATAATTTGCCGGCAGATCTCCCAGCATTCTGGCATAATTTCGGCAGCGGCCCAGGCACCGGGCCTTTTCTATGACATCCTCTATGGCACCCTCTCCGGCGGAAACCAAAAAGACCGTGACAGCAGGCAGCGCTGCCAGCTCATTTCGCAATTCAAAAATCCTTTTCGAGGCTCCCGGCCCCAGCGCCTTCCTTCCGAAGCGGTAAGCTCCCTGCATAAGCGCCTCCACCAGGAAGCCCGCCGCCTCCCGGACAGTGCCCTGAAACAGCTCCGCCGCAAAGGCATCCAGATCGATCTGACAATCCCTTTTCAGGCAATATCCCCACTGATTCACCATATCCCGCAGAGAGGCTCTGTCACCCTCCGTTTTTTCCCAGGTAAGCCCGGGAATCCCTTCTTCCATTTTCCCTTTCAGTATAAACTGCATTCTGCCACTCCTGTCTTAACTATTCACAGCCCGGCCTTCCGCTCAATTATTTCATCCGAAACAGCAGGGTCTTGATTTCATATGGAGTAACCTCCACCTCCACAGGACCCTCCTGCCAGTCAGTGCAGGGCTCCTCCATAAGGCTGCACTCACACCAGGCCGCGCTCCTCCAGGCCGTCTCCAGCTTAATCCGGCCCCGCCTTCCGGTATATTCATGGAAGCGAAGCACGATCTCGTCTCCGTTCTCCGCACGTTTTACGGCGTCTACCTCCACAAAATCCCTGTCCAGACGGACAGCGCTCTCCCGGCTTCCCTTCCAGCCGCCGGCAAATACCGTCAGCGGCTCATTCAGCTCAAAGGCCTCCTGCTCCAGACCTGCGGCATACCATTCCTCCTGATGAGGCAGAAGGGAATAGGTAAATTCATGCAGACCGTTGTCTGCGTCGTAATCCGGATCCACCGCCGATTTCAGCAGGGACAGGCGGATGGTGTTCTCCTTAATATCATGACCATATTTGCAATTGTTCAGCAATGCTACCCCGTAGCCTGTCTCCGAAAAGTCAACCCATTTATGAGCCACCGTCTCAAACCGGGCCGCATCCCAGGAGGTGTTGCACACCACAGGACGCACAATATTGCCCTCCTGAATGTCATACCGGGCGCTGACAGCCCTGATGTTCACAGGAAACGCTGCCTTCAAAAGCTTCTGATGCTCCCTCCAGTCCACCCGGGTAACAAAATCGATCCGTCGTTTTCTCTCATAAAAGCAGACTGTCTGCCAGATGTGAGAATCGTGCCACATATACTCCAAATGAACAAAGGCTCCCAGCTCGTTGCGCTCCACGGTAATGCTTCGGCAGTCCTCCACAGGCCGGCACTTCTCGTCCAGGGTGGGCTCCAGCTCCCAGGCATCGAAGCACCGGGGCTTATCCTCAAATATCTGCAGCATGTTTCCGCATTTTCCCGGCGCCAGCACCTGCCGTCCGGCAGTTTTATCGTACAGCTCTGTCAGCTGGCCGGAAGCATTCCAGACCGCATGGTAGTAAGGGGTATCCACTACGGGAATCGAACAGGCGCCCTTCGCAGGACCACACACCGCTCCTTCCCCGGAGCCGCACTCCCCGCCGCGCACCGAAATCACCTCCGGTCCAAAGGGCCTGGCCTGGTCAATCCACACATAGTCCGCCTCTTTTCCGCACACTGCCGGAAGGCGCTTTCCTTCTTCATCCAAATAAGTATTTCCGCCCTTATCCAGAGATCCGGGCAGCTTTACTGCGCCGCTCAGCGCCCAGTTGGAGCTGTTCCACACGGTAAAGGTATCGGCCTGGGGCACAATAAGCGCCTCCTTCGCTGCCTCCTGCACCTCTTCAAGCAGCTGTGCCGCCTTTCCATATTCCTCATGGCTGTCCTCATACACCTCGTGGATGGAGGATCCGGGCAGGATATCGTGGAACTGCTGACAGAGCACGATCTTCCAGGCCCGCAGCAATCTTTCTCTGTCATAGAGCTGCCGCTGCCCGCTTTCCTCTCCTGCCAGCACACCCAAAAGCTCGGTGCGGCGCAGCCGATATTCCAGCTGTCGGTTGGTCTTTTTATTATACGCCTGAGAGGTATAGGTTCCCCGGTGGAATTCCAGGTACAGCTCTCCGTCCCACACCGGAAGATACCCGCCCAGGGGATTTTTCTCAATGGTTTCATTCAGCCGGTCAAAATAGGCGGTGGCGCTCTCCCATCTCACATGAGGAATCCCGGGCATTTTCTCCAGACACTCCACGGTCTTGATCATGTCCCTGTTGGGACCTCCGCCGCCGTCCCCGTAGCCGAAGGAAATGAGAAGATCCCGGTTCAGATCCTTATTCCGGTAATTATCCCACACTCCCTTCACCGCATAGGGCCTGGTATTCCCGTTGTAGGTATAGGAGCTGGAGCCCTCATCCGTGGTAGTGATAAAATGGGTGGTCAGCAGGCTTCCATCCATTCCCTTCCAGAGGAAGGTGTCATAGGGTAAACGGTTGGTGTCATTCCAGCTGATCTTTGTGGTCATAAAGGTTTTCACCCCGGACTTTTTCAGGATCTGGGGCAGCGCCCAGGAATAACCGAACACATCCGGAAGCCACAGGAAGGTGTTCTCATAGCCAAATTCCTGACGGAAAAACTGCTTGCCCACCAAAATCTGCCTGATGATGGATTCCCCCGAGGTCAGATTGCAGTCGCACTCCACCCACATGGAGCCGGAGGGCTCCCAGCGTCCCTGGGCGGCTCTTTTTCGGATATGCTCATAAATATCGGGATAGTCCGTCTTGATAAACTCATACAGCTGTGCCTGGGACTGCAGAAATTGATAGGACGGATACTGCTCCATCAGACGATTCACCGTGGAGAAGGAGCGGGCCGCCTTTTCCCTGGTATGGCGGACCCGCCACAGCCAGCCCACGTCGATATGGGTATGTCCCAGCATGGTGACTGTCACATCCGGTTTTCCTGCCCCCTGCAGCTCCTCCGAAAGGAAGCGGTATGCCTGCTTTACGCTTTCATAGAAGGCGTCGTCCCCGGGAACAGTATAATCCACCAGCCGAAATGCCGCTGTCACTCTGCCCAGCAGCCACTCCTTATATTCATTTTCCGCAGGAAGCAGATCATAGGTGTCCAGCGCCGTGCGGGCCAGATAGTAAAAGTCATCCGCCGCCCTGTCCAGAATCCCCATTTGAGCCCGCTCGATCCGCATATGCATATCGTGAGGTCTTCCCCCTCCGCACAATCCGGACCAGACCCGGAATTTCAGGTCCAATGTCCTGCCCGTTTCCTCTATGGGGAAAAAGACTTCCTTGTGGTTTCCGTCCACTCCCTGGCAGGGTTCTCCGTTTACATACAGCAGACTTTCAAAGTGGCTGTTATTGCCGGTTCCCTCAGGTACTCCAAAGTCAAAGAGCCCTACAATATCGCCGTCCGCGGCTGCCCGAACCAGCTCCTCCTCCACTTCCACCCTTGTGCACAGCCAGTTGTACCGGTCCCAGCCGCTCCAGGCAAAGCCCTTTCCCACCTTTTCCGGGCTTTCCAGGTCCCCCGGCTGTCTGCAGCCGATTTCTCCTGCATCACTGTGCCATTCAAATTCTCCGATTTCACGCAGACAGCGGTAACGCAGCTCCTTCAGCTCATCGATCCAGGACTCCATTCTGTCCCTGTTGTGAAAATCAAAAGGCATTTTTGTGTCCTCCTTTCGTTATTACCCGGGACGGGACGCCCAAATTCTCCCGAGTCCCACATTATTTTCGGAACATACCCTCATAGGCTTCCCCGTACTCCTTCACCAGCCGTTCTGCCAGCGAATAAGAATTGATCAGCGGATGCAGCATCAGGGCTCTGACCGCCTCCCTGGAGGAGCCTTCCATGATGGCTTTTACAGCCAGCCTCTCATAGTGCTTGATGCTGTGAATCAAAAGCATGCAGTCCCGGGGCGGATTTTCCACCTTCACAGGCCGGATGCCCTCCCTGGACACCAGGCAGGTCATCTCCACCACATCCTCCGGATTCAGCTCCGGCAAGGCCCCCTGGTTTTCCACGGACAGCACCAGATATCTGCCGCTATCCGACTGCATTCCCTCAATGCAGTCCAGCATCACCCCTGCATAGCCGATTCCCTCCGGTATGGGCAGCTGTCCCCGCTCCAAAACGGGACGTCCCTCACCTCCGGTCTCCACAGCCATGTAGGAGTTTTCCCTCAGCTGCATATAATACAGGAAGGTTTGAAGGGCTCCCTCGGGATCCTTGTCCATATCCATCCCCCGCAGCTCCTCAAACATTCTGCGGTTGATCTCCTCGATATTACGCCCTCTGGCGGCGCCGGCTTTTGTAATATTCTCCAACGCTTTCTCTCTGTGGTAATAGTAGTAAAGATACTCGTTGGGAAGAAGACCCACCAGCCGGATCACCTCCGGGTCAAACCGCTCGAACTCCTCTACCCCCTTCAGGAAATCGGAATCCTCCAGCAGCTCTCCCATAATTTCCCGGCCCGATACCTTGACGCTCCGGATCCAGGACAGATGGTTCAGCCCGAAAAATTCCACATACAGCTCTTCCTCTGTCACCCCCAGATAATCAGCCATCCGGAACTTGGCGCTGCTGGGAGCGTCACAGATCCCGATCACCCTGTCATAGCCCGCGCTCTTCAGCGCCTGGGTCACCAGCCCGGAAGGGTTTGTAAAATTAAAAATCCAGGCATTGGGCGCACAGCTGCGGATCAATTCACAATATTCCAGCAGCACAGGGATGGTCCGGGCCGCCATGGAAAACCCGCCCACACCGGTGGTCTCCTGGCCGATCACTCCGCAGCGCAATGCGATCTCCTCGTCCATTGTCCGGGAATGGTCTCCCCCCACCCGCAGGGTAGTTACCACATAGTCCGCTCCCGTTACGGCCTCCCGGGCGTCCCGGGCCGCATATACCCGCAGCTCGCCGCCTGCCCGGCTTACCACATGGGCACAGAGCTTCTGAATGATCCCAAGCTTGTCCCTGTCAATATCATATAATGCCACCTCATGGATGTCCAGCCTGCGGCAGCGCTTTAACAATCCGTTGATAAAGATCACCGTCCTGACGCCGGCTCCTCCGATTACTGCTATCTTCATACTGATACCTCCATATTTCTATGCTTTTCTGTCCAGAAAATCCTGCAGCCGCTCCAATGTGGGAAACATAACGTTGCCTCCCAGTCCGGTACAGGAAAGAGCGCCGCAGCCATTTCCCAGTTCAAGACAGGTTTCCGGATCCTTCCCGTTCAAAAAGCCGTATACAAACCCGGCGTTGAAGGAATCCCCTGCTCCCGTAGTGTCCACTACCGGCACGGAAAAGCCCTCCCGGGCAAAAATCTGTCCCTCCCGGCAGCAAAGGGCTCCCTTTTTTCCCAGCTTGATGGCGGCAAGACACCCGCTTTCTGCAAAATCCAGCGCCGCCTCACAGGCGGTGGATTTTCCGCTGTAATGCAGACACTCCGTTTCATTCATCAGCAATATGTCCAGGTAGGGGAACAGCTCATAGATCCGCCGGCTCCACTCTCCCGAGCTGTCCCAGCCTACATCAAAGGAAACCGTCACATCCGTCTCCCGGCGGAGCCTTTGCAGAAAGGCAAGATAGACATCATGGTTCTGCGCCTCCGCATAGCCCGTGAGATGAATATGCCTGGCACAGGATACCTGCTCAAGGGAAACCTCCCGGATATCCGGCACTGTGCAGCCTCCCCGAAACGTAAGAAAGCACCTGTCCTTATCATCCGTAAAGCTGATGGAAATTCCCGTCTGGGCTCCTGACCGGATCTCCAGAAGGGAGCAGTCCACCCCCGTCTCCTCCATGCGGTTTTTCAGATAGTCACCGTAAATGTCCTCTCCCACACTGCCCAAAAATACCGGCTTCATCCCAAGCTTTGCAAGGCCCAGTGCAAACAGCAGGGCTCCTCCCCCCGGCTCCGTCCGCATCCGGGGCACCTCCCATTCTTCTCCTGCGGGCGGCAGACTGCTTACCCCCGGTATCAGCAGATCAATATTAATATCGCCGAAGACAAAAACATCCCACTTTTTCAAACTTATACCTCCTGCCCGCCTTAGCGCTCATCAATTCAGGCTTCACGCAAAACCGCCGCACAAAGCCCTATTTATCAAGCACATCCGGCTTTTGTGCGGCGGTTAAAGTCAATACATCTTCACGCCCTGGAAACTTTTGTTTATCCCTTTACGGCTCCGATCATGGTACCCTGTGCAAAATACTTCTGTATGAAAGGATATACGCACAGGATAGGAACCGTTGTGACAACTACGGCTGCCATCTTAAGCGCATTGGAGGTTACGCCTCCGGCGCTGGCAATGGCCTGGGCCACACTGGTGATCTGCTGCTGGCTCATGGCCTTGTTCAGCATCTGCTGCAGAACCGTCTGCACGGGCCACTTCTTCGTATCCATCATGTAGAAGGCTCCGGAGAACCAGTCGTTCCAGTGGCCTACCGCCGTATACAGGCCTACCACGGCGATAACCGGCTTACTCAGAGGCATCATGATCCTCGCGTAAATTCCAAAGTATCCGCATCCGTCCAGCTTTGCCGATTCCTCCAGACTGTCCGGAATCCCTTCAAAGAAGGTCCGCATCATCATCAGGTAGGTCACGCTGAAAAGCCCCGGTATGACATACACCCAGAAATTATTGAGCAGGCCAAGCCTTCTGTACTGGATGTATGTAGGCACGGTACCGCCGCCAAAGAGCATGGTAAAGGTAATCATGAAATTGATAAAGGTTCTTCCCGGAAGCTGCTTTTCCTTCAGGGCAAAGGCCGCAAGGGAAAGAAGCAGCAGGCTCATAAAAGTTCCGATCACCGTCCTGGCTATGGTAATTCCATAGCCGCGGACAATGCCCTTATTCTTGAATACCTCCTGAAAGTTTTCCAGAGTAAACATCCTGGGCCAGAAGTACACACCGCCTCTGGCCGCGTCCTTGCCGTCGTTAAAGGCAAGTGCCACCACATTCAGGCAGGGAAGGACAATGAGCAGGCAGACTGCAATCAGAACCAGATAAATGATGACCTGTATTATCCTTTCACCAAGGCTCCTCTTTACTTTTATTCCCGTGTGTAAATGCCGCATTTTACTCATAGCGCCCTCCCCGCATGTTTATTAATTATAGAAGTTGATCGCTGTAGGATCTTCGTTGTAAATTCTCATCAGCTCTTCCTTGAATTCGTCAATGCCTGCGCGTTTCAGCCGGTCACGGAATGCGTTGATAATGCTCTCCACATCGCTCTCGTTCGCATAGAATGCCTTTACCAATTCTTCCTTCCATGCATCGTGAGCCTCCTTCAGCGCCGCCTCACAGGACAGACCCGTCAGGTAAGCGGTAGCGCTTAAGCCTTCTACCAGCTTATACTCTCTGGGATACTCCTCGGCAATGCGAACGCTTCGAGCAAAGATGTTTTCACTGTCATCGCCTCCGGATGCGCCGGGTCTGGTTTCGCCGAAGTTGTCAATGTTGTTCTTGTTGGTCAAAACGCACTCAAAGAAGTATGCTCCGCTTCCGCCGAAGGCTGCGCCCACATTATTGATCAGCCAGTCCTCGTCGCCTTCATTCAGCTTCGCCTTAACTTCATCCGTCAGGCGGGGCTGTCCGTCCACCATGGTGTAGGAAACGCCCTCTACGCCGTACTGGCACAGCAGCTGTCCTTCATAGGTGCAAAGCCAGTCAAAGAACTTGAAAACTTCTTCAGGATTCTCGGCCTGATCCATAATTGCCAGACAGCAGGAGCCGCCTTTTCCGGTGGTAACCATCTTATTGTCGCCTGAAATGTCATTCAGAGGCCCCAAAGGCACCCAGTCCTCAGAGGAGTAAATGATATCCACATAGTTGTGAACGTCACCCATGATGGCATAGCTGTGGCTCCAGTATTTCTCTCCGGCTCTTTCTTCGGACATATCGAAATATTCTTTGTCCATGAGGCCTTCATTCAGAAGCTTACGCACATAGTTGATCAGATCATAAATGTGGTCCGTCTCGGCCTCATGATAGATCTGGCCGTCTGTGTCCATATTGTAAAAATCGCTGACGCCCCACTTCAAACCTCTCATATCCCAGCTCAGTGCATCAAAGGAGCCGCCCCAGAATTTGGGTCCCAGAGGAATAATATCCTGGCCGTTGTCATCCTTAAAGCCATGCTCTTTAATCTTTACCAGCAGATCGTAGAATTCCTCAGGAGTTCTTATGCTCTTGGGATCAATATTGAGTTCATCCGCAATTTTTTTCTGGATATAAGGTCCGCCCAGGTATTCTTCATTGGGATCATAGATCATGGACCGGTCAACCTCATCCACGTTCAGGTGGAGCAGATACACACCGTCCAGATCCTCGCGGAACACAATGTTCTTATAAGAGTCATTGGGCAGGAAGCCTTCCTCATAATACTTGGAGTACACCTTGGAATTTTTCATGTACTCGGACACATCTGCAAACATCTCATCCACCTTGGCTGCCTTCAGCAGAACCGGGAACTCCGGTCTGGTGGAGTTGTTCAAATAGCAGATCAGAGCATCCACGCTGGGATCCAGTCCTGCATTCAGCTGGGTGGTCAATGCATCCAGACTGCCGTTCTGACCGGGTGTAAACTGCAGCTTCAGGGAAATACCCGTGCGCCTTTTGATCTCCTGGAATACCGGTGTACTCTCCTGATCCTCCGGCAGCGCATTGCCGGCATCGCTTACAAAGATCTGTACAACGATTTCGCGGTCTGCGATCCACTCGTCGTTCTGTGCCTCATCGCCTCCCTGATTTTCCTGGCCGGATCCGGTCTGACCCGATCCCGTGTTTGACTGCTGGGGTGTGCTGTTGTCCGACGGCTTATCTCCTCCGTCGCCGCAGCCTGTAAGCAGCCCTGCAACCATGGTTCCCACCAACAGCGTGGAAAACACACGTTTTAAAATTTGCTTTTTCATGTTCTTTCCTCCTTTAATTTTCCTTCTATATAAAGACTTGCGTCAGAAGGTTCTCCATTTCCTTCTCTACCAGAGACTGACCTCTGTCATCTTCTTGCAGATCTTGTTTGCCGTCACCACCATGACCAGTCCTACCAGTCCCTGAATCAACCCGATGGCCGTGGCATATCCGAACTGTCCTCCCAACAGACCGATCCGCACTACATATACGTCCAGGGTGTCCGCCAGATCCATGTTGCCGGGTGTACGCAGCAGGTAAATCTGTTCAAAGCCTGATGAGAGCAGGCCGCCGATGCCCATGATAAACAGCAGGCCGATGGTTCCCCGGATCCCCGGCAGGGTAATGTGCCACATGCGCTTCAGCTTGCCGCAGCCGTCCATCTCCGCCGCCTCATAAAGCGAGCTGTCCACTCCGGCTATGGCTGCCAGATAAATAATGGAGTCCCAGCCGATGTTGCGCCACAGATCCATGGAGAACAAAATCTGATAAAAATACTTGGTTTCCATCAGGAAGAAGGTATCTCCGCTTCCTCCCATCTGAGCTATGATCTGGTTCAGAAGACCTTCTCCGGGAGCCAGAATCCTCTGCAGCATGGTGATAATGATAACCGTGGACAGGAAGTGAGGAAGATATGTAATGGTCTGGGTTATCTTCTTGAATTTCATGTTCCGCACCTCATTCAGCATCAGCGCCAGAATGATGGCGAAGGGAAATTCCAGGATACATTTGATCAATCCGACCACCAGCGTGTTCTTAATCAGCCGCAGGCAGTCATAGCTGGTGAAAAAGGTTTCAAAATAACGCCAGCCCACCCAGGGGCTTCCAAAAATCCCCTTTTTGTAGGAGTAATCCTTAAACGCCAGCAAAAGTCCGGCCATGGGTACATACTTGATCAATATGTAGTAGATGATGCACGGCACCAGCATGACATACAGCGGCCAGAACTTGACGAGCCGCTTTCCGATGGGCGCTTTTTGAGCCTTTACACTGCTTTTCATGTAATACCCTCCTCTTCCTTGCTCTAGTGGAATCATTATACTGAAACGCTATCTTCTGAAACAATGGACTATTTTCCTTTATTCTCTGTAAATTTCTACGCTTACCCGATTATAGTCTGATAGTTATTTATCCTTCCGCCCTTTTTTCCAACGGTTCATACCGCCAGGGATCATCCACCACAATGCCGCCCTCCAGGCTTACATAAGTGGTATAGGAGGAGGTGTCTTCCCTGTTCAGCACAAATACTCTTCCTCCCCGGGCAAAATCCTGGGCTCCGTAGGTTCCGTAGCCGGTGGCCCGGCCGTACCCCAAGGTAACGCCGTAGAGCTTCCCGTAAAAGTCGTTCACATGGTCATGTCCCACAAAGATACTGGGATTGTGGCCCGCCTGAACCATGGCCGCAAAAAATCCCGTGTTGATCCTGGGACATCCATAGCCCTCCCGCCTTGTGCCGTAGCAGGTCTCATAGCGGAACACCTCTGCATATTCCGGCAGGGCCATGTGCTGAAAGATCAGAACCCCAAAATCCTCTCCCTGCTGCTCCTGTCTGCGGATCTGATCCTGGTACCAGTGGATCTGGTTGTGAGTCACAAAGCCGTAGCCCCCAACCTGCTTCAGAGGATTGTAATCTCCCGAGTCAATGCCGAAAATCAGCCACCGCACTCTTCCCTCTCCGTCTTCGATACCGATGGTATGGTTTCCTGTTCCGTCCAGGGAATCCGGATCGTGATACGCCATACAGCCCGGCAGCCTTTGAACCGCGGCAAACAGCTCTTCACGATTTCCCGCAAACTCCACATCGTGATTTCCGAAGGTAAAGGTCCAGGGAATTCCGGACTCTGTCAGGGGCGCCAGGGCCAGAGGCAGGTACTCCATATTTTTCTCTCCGTAAACGGTGTCCCCCGTGGTAACGATAAAGTCGGGCGCCTCCCGGCGGATCAGCTCCCGCATCAGCGCCACGGTTCTATGATCCCGCTCGTCATCCTCGGTATAATGAATATCCGTCAGCTGAAGGATCCGAAAGCTCCCGTCCTCCCTGAAATACAGTTTCTTTTCCACTCCGCCGCTCCTCCCTTGAAATCATTTTGTTAATGATAGAAAAAAGAACGCCGATTCCACAATGGAGAAAACTCCGATCAGTAATGGGAAAATTTCCACCTCCCCTCTTTGATTTGTCCATTCCGTATGGGTTGTTTTTCCGCTATAGTAAGATTGGCAGCAATACAGCCGCGAAGCTGTCCCTGCCGCCAAACCATCTGAAAAATAGGAGGAACTGAAAATGCGGCAACTATATGAGGCCAAGGGCCTGCTCAGCAAGGAATTCATTGGTCAGATCACCTACACCTTCTGTCTGACGGAGCCTCTGGACGAGCTGGATATCTGCCTGGCCTTCGACAAACAACATTACGACGCTCCCTCTCAGGTACCGGTGGAGGAGCTGGTGGATTACTGCCGTGTCCGGTATGACACCAGCGCCTATGAATCCATGAGCCAGGATCAGCTGGCCCAGCTCTTTTTCCGGGAGACCAAGACGGAGATCCATCTTTCCGCCTCCCTGAACGATGAGTTTATTGGCTGTATCCACAAGCAGCTCACCTGCCGGCATATGCACTTTGGTCCCGGGGAGCTCTCCGAGGGCTGTATTATGCCCAAACGCCTGGAGGGCGTACTGAAGGTTACGGTTTTGGTATTTCAGGTCTTGCTGGACGATACGTCGTATACAGTTACTGTTAAGGGTAAAAAGCTGGAAAACTGCAAAGAAGCAGAAGAAAAGATCATTATGAAAGCAGAAAGCCCGCAAAAATTTTTAAGACTGGAGCTGCACAACCACACCACAGAATCCGACGCCTCCCTGAGCTGTCAGGACCTGCTGGATCATATGGCGGCGGATGGCGTTGATGCCTTTGCGCTGACGGACCACAACACCATTTCCGGCCACCCGAAAATGAAGGCGCTGCTGGAGGAAACGCCGAATCCCATCCAATGTATCTATGGCATGGAATACACCACCTATTACGGGCATATTCTGTGCCTTAACCTGGCGGAGTACGTTCCCTGGGATTCCATCGATCCCCGCCGTCCGGAGCTGATCTTTCGTAAGATCCGAAGCACCGGCGCCCTGGCAGGCATCGCCCATCCCTTTTCCTACGGTTATCCCTTTGCCACCGGCTGCCGCTTTGAGATGCAGATGACAGATTACTCTGATGTGGATTTTATTGAGATTTTCAACAATCCCGAGCCCTTGAAGCAGGTAAATGTGCCGGCCCTTCTGCTCTGGGAAAAGCTGGTGCTGGCCGGCTGGCACATAGCGGCCACCTGCGGCATGGATCTTCACGGAAAATGGGAGCTGGCGGGCAATTTCGCCACCTATGTCCCGGACCGGGGCCTTCCCGCTTCCGCAGCCCTGGATCTGGCGGTGAGAGAACGCCGTACCTGGGTCTCCAAAGGCCCCTTGCTTGCGGCGGAAAATCTCCCGGAAAAACGGCAGACCGTCTTCCGCATTCTGGACGGCAGAAAGCCCGGGTGTCCCGTGGACCCGGGCAAAACATATCTCATGACCCTGCGGCTGGCCGGCGGCACCATAGAGGAACGGATCTCTCCGGA
The DNA here is from genome assembly GCA_947177445.1 of uncultured Lachnospiraceae bacterium. Taxonomy (GTDB): domain Bacteria; phylum Bacillota; class Clostridia; order Lachnospirales; family Lachnospiraceae; genus Acetatifactor. Next base: position 22,285 of record CAMWUL010000043.1, read on the forward strand.
CAGCCCCTTAACCATTCCCTGGGAAAAGTTCGCACACCTGGCAGCCTTGAACCCCAGGGACTCAAGCGCCGGGATTTCGGATCCGCTCTGTCCCGTGATCCCCAAGCTCTACGAAGAGGCTGCCGAGCCGGAATCGCTGCTTTGTGTATCGCCGGTTCTGTACCTGCCTCTCACAGCCAGACAGACCACCAGTCCCGCCGCCGTCACTGCCAGCCATCCGGCCACCGTAGCGCCCCAGCCCAGCCCCTCCACCATCAGTCCGATGGAAAAGGTGGAGACTGCAGTGCCAAGATAGGCGCAGGCATTTAAGAATCCGGATACACTGGACACCTTCCCCTCCTTCTCATAGCGGAGGGGAAGCAGGTTCACAAACAGGGTATTGACTCCCATCATGGAGGCAGTGATCACCGAAAGCAAGCCCACTGTCAGCGCCAGAGAAAGAGATCCAACCGTCCAGAGGGCCAGCAGGGCTGCCGCGGACACACCGAAAAAGACAGCGGATGCCCTGACCTCGTTGCCGGCGCATTTACGATAAAGGGCCCGGGCCAGGTAGGCGCCGGAAAGATTGACGATGGGAAGCACCGTAGTCACCAGCACGGACAGGGAAGCTGAGGTATGAAAGGTCTCCAGGATATAGGTGGGAACCCAGGAGGTAACGCCGTCCTTCAGGATTCCGTGCACCACCACCGGCAGAATGATCAGCCAGAGCCCGCCCCCGATCAGTGCAAGGAAGCTTCTTCCCTCCTGCCCGGCAGGGGGCACGGCTTCCTTCATACCGGCCTCCTCTTCAGGCAGACCTGTGTTTGGTAAATTCTTTTCCCTCCGGAAGCCAGTCCCGCTGCCGCCTCCCGCAAGACGCTCCACCCGGGCGTAGCCTGCGGCCCAGAGAATGGCGGCTGCCAGCAGGCAAAGTCCTGCTCCCCAAAACACCGTCCGCCAGCCGGACACCGCCAGCACCGCCGCCGACAGCACATAGGCCGCCAGGGTGCCCGCCGCCTGAGTGGAGACGATATCCACACAATAGCGCAGACGCACGGCCTCCTCCAGCCGTCTGGCAAAAATCCGGATGATAGGAGGCCACACCATGGACTGGGCGTATCCGTTGACACCCCAGACCACTGACATAATGACAAAGGATCCCGATACCCCCATCAGCAGATTGCAGACCATGGACAGGAACAGTCCCCCGAAAATCATCCTTCCCGGAGGAAGACGATCTCCCAAAAAGCCGTTCAAAAGCTGTCCGGAGCCGTAGACAAAAAAGTACACCATGCTGATGGTCCCGGCCTGTGTCCTGGTCAGAACCGCCTCCTCGATCATGGCCGCCATGGCGGAGGAAAAGTTCAGCCTCCCGATATAGCAGGTAAAATACGCCATCCAGCAGATAAGAAACAGGAAAAACGCCTGCCCCTTATCCGTTATTTTTTTCTCTGTCGCTTCGTTCACTCGCATTTTTTCTGAATTCCTTTCGATACATAAGGGGAGTCATCCCCATCGTCTTTTTAAATACCCTGAAAAAATATTGGCTGTCCTCATAACCCACCCGTTGGGAGATATCCACCGCACTCTCTTCCGTATTTTCCAGATACCAGGCCGCCTTCTGCACCCGCAGGTTTGTCAGATAAGCAATCGCCGACTGATTTGTCTCCTTTTTAAACATGGTAGAAAAATAGTTGGGACTCATGCCGTACCGTCCCGCCAGCTCGTTGATCACGATATTCCGTTCAAAGTTCTGCTGCATATACTGAATGGCCAGCTTGATTTTATCCTCCGCATGGGCCTCCTGGAATTCCTGCCCGATGTAGCGAAGCAGCAGGGCGTAAAGCCGTTCCGCCAGCTCCTTGGGCTCCCCGGTCTCATCCGCCAGGGCAAAACCGGACATCAGCTCCTCCAGCCTCTCCTCTCTGCCCTCGCTGGCCGGGAAGGCCAGCAGAGCCATGTTGAGAATACGCCCCAGGATCATATGGGTAAACTGAGCACTGTACCGGGAATGAAGCTGTTCCGCCAGGATCCGCCCGATGGATTTGCGTATGCCCTCCAGATCCCCTCTCTCCATAAAGACTCCCAGCAGATTCAGCTCTGCCGTGGGGAAATTCTTCACCTCCAGCATTTTCCGGTCCCCATAAAAGCAAAGAGCCAGCCTGTCCTGGGCATTACGCCATTTCAATGCTTCTCCCGCCTCTCTTCTGGCGGCGGCATCCAGAGATTTCCGGCAGCTGCTGACCCCCATGGACAGAAACACATCCAGCTTTCTCTCAAACAGCGTATATATTCTGACGAAAATCCGCTCCACCTCCTCCCGGAGGCTCATGGGTTCCCTGCCGATAAAGATCAGATACATCTGTTCCATATTGGTAAGGTTGTCCGCGATAAGCTTTGCCCCCCGGGAAGCCAGCTCGGAAAACACATTCCGCACCGAAAAGCGCAGCAGCTCCGCATCCTCCCTCGCAAAGCTTCCCTGCTGTATGTCCGCCTCAATGTTCAGAATTCCCAGCATCAGCATCTGTTCTTCGGCGCAAAGCAGCTCCGGATGTCTTTCCTGAATCTGAGGATAGCGTTTCCTGTTTTCCTGCGGCTTTTTCTCATTCAGCAGAGCGTTAATCTCCCGTTCCAGCCAGAAATCCTGCTGAGTCCTGGCCAGGCGCTCCCGGGATGCAGCCGTAGCCCGGCGTCTGCTCTCCTCCTCCAGCAGCCCCATGGCCTTATTTATGGCCCTGGAAAGCTCCTCATTGGCCAGAGGCTTCAGCAGGTAGTCCGACACCCCCAGTGATATGGCCCGCTCCGCATAGGAAAATTCCGCATAGCCGCTCAACAGGATAAATTGTGTTCTCATACCTCCCTTGAGCAGCTTTGCCCTCTCAATAAAGGTCAGGCCGTCCAGATCCGGCATCTGGATATCCGCGATACAGATATCCACCGGCGATTCCTCCAGAATTTTTAAAGCCTCCGTTCCGCCTCCGGTCTCCCACACCTGCTCAAATGCAAACCCCAAAAACTCCAGTCTGGCCAACAATCCCTGACGGATCAATGCTTCATCGTCCACAACCATCAATCTGTACATTTTCAGTCCTCTCTTCTGCGCAGTGGAAATGTGATCAGGAAACTGGAGCCCCGATACGGCTCGGATTCAATGGTGACTCCATATTGTTCCCCGCAGGCCAGCCGGATACGCCGGTGCACATTCCGCACTCCGATGCTTCCCTTCCCCTGCTCCCCGGAGCTGCTCTCCGGGCCGTTGATATGCTCCTCCAGCTCCGCTTTTTTCATGCCGTCCAAGCCGACCCCGTCATCCTCCACCCGCACACACAATGTCTCTTCCCGTCTTTCCACAGTGATCTCCAGAGTTCCGCACCCCGTCATGGGTGCAATGCCGTGGAGAATGGCATTTTCCACCACAGGCTGCAGGATAAAGCGAAGAATCAAACATTGACGCACCTCCGGCTCCACATGGTAAAACACCTCAAATTTATCTCCATAGCGCACCTTTTGGATATAAACATAGTTTTCCACATGATGCAGCTCCTGCTCCACCGTGACAAACTCCCCATAATCCTTACCCAGACTGTACCGAAAAATATCTCCCAGCCGGCCGCACAGCTCACAGACCGCGAAGGTCTGCCGTACAGCCGCAATAGAGCTGATGGTCTCCAGGGTATTGTACAGAAAGTGAGGATTGATCTGAAGCTGAAGATTCTGCAGCTCCGTCTCCTTTTTCTCCAGCTCCTGAACATAATTTTCTCTGATCAGAGAGTTGATGGTCTCCAGCATATGACTGAACTGATCGTCCAGTATCCGAAGCTCATCCTTTCCGGAGACAGGCTCCGTCACAGAGAAATCGCCTGTCTCCACCCGTTTGAACTTGTTAACAAGAAAATTGACTCTCTTGGAAAACATTCCGGCAAATATGTAGCAGCCCACGCTGTCGATGCCCGTCACCAGCAGAATCAGAGGAAGAATCATCCGGTTCACCTCCCGGCGTTTTTCCTCCAGTCCGTCCCGGCCAAAAAAGAGCAGAAGATTCAAGCCGCACTCCTCCAGGCGCCGGGCACATATCATCTGCCCGCTCACATTTCTGACATTCCCATCGTCCCAGCCTTTCCCCTGAACCACCGTCAGACATTTCCGCGCTTCCGGTTCATCCACTCCGTCGCTTTGATACCAGATCTGGCGATTATCGTCAAAAACCGCCACTCGAAAGCTGTTTCTGTCCTCCCTGGCAGGAGCAAACAAACGCGGCAGATAAAACTCCAGTCTCACAATACCGATCTGCTCCCACACCAGTGCAGTCAGATCCTGATGGTAAATAGGATATACCAGTACGCCCAGATTCTCGCCGGCATTCACAGGGTTTTCATAAAAAAACCATTCCTCCACGGCTCCCTTCCAGGACTGATACCATTTCTCCCGCTCCGCCACCTCTCCCATGGTCACCCTGCTGCCATACACCGGCATATCCTCCAGGTAGGAATAAATCAGGCAGTTACGAATCGTATTCCTGTCATCCAAAATCAGAGACTGAGATACCTCCTCGCTGATCATCTTCCCCCGTGTGTAGGAATTCAGCTCCTCGTTTCCCAGCTGTTCGCTGATCACGGTGTTTTTCGCAATGAACCCCAGACTGGTTTCGTACTGCATCACTTTCTCCTGCACCGCCCCCAGATACTGAGAAGCCAGAAGCTCGTAGGAATGCGTCAGCTCCTGTCCTGCCAGACTGCTGATGCGGCTGTACATATATATTCCCAATATAGCGATGGGCAGGATGCCGGCCACAAAGAAAAACAGCGCCAGCTGATAAAAAACTGTACTGTATTGCTTTCTTCTCATGTCACCTGCCCCCTTCGCCTAAAACTTCAGTGTTCAGTATAGATGCAAAAATAGGAAGCGTAAATAACGAAAAGTAATATTAGTTGTGGATTTTTTTCAAAATATCTCTTCCAAGGACGCAAAAAAGGGAACAGAAAGCCAAATTTCTGTCCCCTGACATTTTGTATTTATGAAATTTTGTCCTACACCGCACCTGCCTTTTTCTTTTTCAGGCGCTCTATCTCCCGCTTATGAGCATCGACGGACTCTCCTGAAGTAGTGTGATACTCCTCCTTCAGGCACTTTATAATCCGTTGTCTGTCATTTATAGCCGCGTCATAATCGCCCAGTATCTCATGCACCTGAGCCAGAGAGTAGAGTCCGTCGGTAATCCGCGGCGGCTCCTGCATGGCAACGCATTTCTCGTAATCTGCTATGGCCTCCTGATACCTTCCCAGCCTTTTAAAGCAGTCGCCCCTGTCACAGTAGGCCTGCCAGGCTTTGGGAAAATGCTCCACAGCCCTGTTCATGTACTCCACAGCCCTTTCTGCATCACCCTTTCCCAGCATAACCTCCCCCATATACACCTCGTACTGATGGTTTTTGGCCACAGTCCGGATCTGCTCGATATAGGGAACTGCTTCGTCATAGCGTTCATCGGCAAGCAAATTTTCGATGATTCCATATAACCCCAAATAGTTTCCCGGATTTTTCTTCAAAAAGCCCTCAAAGTATTCAATCACTTCAAAGTGATTATCATACCATTCGTCTCCGCACACGCCATTGTTCGCCTCCAGGAACGCCACCCAGCCTGTCTTATCCTTGGGATCCAGCTCCAACACCTTTTTAGCGTATTCTCCCGCCGCCTCGTGATCGCTCTTCGCCCTGTGATTATACAGGTAAGCCATACAGCTGTATGCCCGTGTATTCCGGGGATCATTCCGGATCACCTCCTCCAGAAATCTGATACAATGATCAAAGGTTTCCGGCCTGATCCGCCTCTCCTGCCAAAACATATTTTCAATCCGTTCAAGCTCCGCCTCGTCGGGGAACTGAAACAGCTCATCAATAGTCACTCCAAAATAAACCGCTATATTGGGCAGGAGGGCAATGTCCGGCACGCTGGCTCCAGTCTCCCATTTCGACACTGCCTGAAAGGATACCCCCAGATATTCTGCCAGCTCCTCCTGCTTTACCTTTTTCGTCATGCGTAATGTCCTGATCCGTTTTCCGATATCCATATACTGCCTCCTCTGTATCCAATTCAATTGTTATTTGATTACTTATATCAGCTGATAAACAGAGTATACATCTGCTATGCGCCCTTTACAATCGAATTGGATTCCAGGAGGCTCTACTGCCGGTTGAATCTATGGTACAATATACTCAAGTATCCAGTCTCTGCGCGTCTGTCGCTCACCGCGCTGAAAAATTCTTTCGTTACCATGGCCTTACGGCTTATACGGCTCCGCTGTGCTGGTGCATATATTTCTCTTTCGTGGCAAGTCCTCCCCGGATATGGCGTTCCGATTTGTTCACATCCAACACCTGCCTGGCCTGTTTTGCGAGAGCCGGATTGATCTGCATCAGCCTGTCTGTTACGTCTTTATGTACCGTACTCTTGCTTACCCCGAAGGTTTTGGCTGTCTGCCGGACCGTGGC
>CAMWUL010000044.1 GCA_947177445.1 uncultured Lachnospiraceae bacterium
ATTGAGCATTGAGCATTGAGCATTGAGCATTGAGCATTGAGCATTGAGCATTGAGCATTGAGGATGGGAGGGGAGTGTCATGGAATATCTGGCCACAGGGCAGGAAAAGTCTCTGATGGATAAACTGGGGATTTTAACGGACGCGGCAAAATATGACGTGGCATGCACCTCCAGCGGGGTGGACAGGAAGGGAAACGGCACAGGCATTGGAAACTGTGTGGCGGCAGGGATCTGCCACAGCTTCAGCAGCGACGGAAGGTGCATTTCCCTGCTGAAGATCCTGCAGACCAATGAGTGTATCTACGACTGCAAATACTGTCAGAACCGCTGCTCTAACGATATTCCCAGGGCGACCTTTACCCCGGATGAGGTTTGTACGCTCACCATGGAATTTTATCGGAGAAACTATATCGAGGGGCTGTTTTTGAGCTCAGGAATTATTCGGAGCCCCGGGTATACCATGGAGATGATCTACAGGACCGTCTGGCTGCTTCGGAACAAGTACCGGTTTAATGGGTACGTACATGTAAAAGCTATTCCGGGAGCCGATCCGATGCTGATCCGGCAGACAGGATTTCTGGTGGACCGGATGAGCGTCAATCTGGAGCTGCCTACTGCGGAAGGCCTGAAGGCACTTGCGCCCAACAAGCACAGAAGGACCATACTGACTCCCATGCGGCAGATTCAGAACGAGATTACTTCCAACAGGGAGGACATCGTCCTCTACAGGAATGCACCCAGGTTTGTGTCGGGCGGGCAGTCTACTCAGATGATCATAGGTGCTACGCCGGAAAGTGATTTCCAGATCATTCATGTGGCTGAAAGCCTGTATCAGAGATTCCAGTTAAAGAGAGTATTCTACTCGGCCTTTGTGAATGTGACAAAGGATAAGCTGCTCCCTGCCCTGCCGGGAGGACCGCCGCTGCTGCGGGAGCACAGATTGTATCAGGCGGACTGGCTCCTGCGTTTTTACGGTTTTCGGGCGGAGGAGCTTCTGGATGAAAAACGTCCCTTTTTCAACGTGCTGCTGGATCCCAAGGAGGATTGGGCAGTGCGCCATTTGGAGCAGTTTCCGGTGGAGATCAACCGTGCGCCGCTGGAATTGCTGCTGAGGGTTCCGGGAGTGGGTGTCAAAAGCGCACAGCGGATCGTGGCGGCCCGCAGAAAGGTTAATCTCACCTTTGGTGATTTGAAGAAGATCGGGGTGGTTTTAAAACGGGCTTTATTTTTTATCACCTGCAACGGCAGAATGATGTATCCGGTCAAGCTGGATGAAGATTATATCGTGAGAAATCTTACAGAAAAGAGGGACCGGGTACAGCTTGGAAGCGACGGTATGACCTTTCGGCAGATGTCTCTGTTTGACGACGATCAGTTTTCAAGACCGCTGAGGGATGTGGAGCGGCTTCAGACGGCTTTGGGACAGGTTTGATGGCGAAGCTTTCCTGCCGGAATTCCCGGGGACAGCGGGCTTTTGCAGGACTGCCGGAGTACGCAGCTGAGTTCGTTCTCCTTCGTCGGACTGTCAGCCCTGCCAGGCTGATGTGCGAACCGTAAATGGAGGTGGGATATGGTCGTGTATCGGTGCCAGGATTCCCTGGAGGGGATCTTTACGGCAATTTATCAGGCCTATGAGGAAAAAAGAAACCATGGGGAAACGATTTTAAGTCTGTCGGAGGACCCCATGCTGTTTGCGGAAGATGTGTATGTAGTTCCGGATGAGGAAAAGACACAAAAGGTGATGAACACCCTGCGAAGGCGCTTTGGAGAGAAGGATTCCTATTCTCTGTGCCTGGCTCTGGCCACGGAGGATGAGGAAAAAGCCCAGGCGGTCTATCGCACCGTGGTGGAGGGACTTCGCAGCAACTGCGGTCCGGGGCGGCTGTTTGACGATCTGACAAATGACAATATTCACAAGGCGTTTGCTCTGGCCAGAAGCGCTAATCGGGAGGTGGGGCGGGAATTGGAATTTGTCCGTTTTCAGGAGCTGGAGAACGGAGTGCTGTATTCCAGGATTGGGCCGAAATGCAATGTGCTGACCTTTATCATGCCGCACTTTGCCGACAGGCTGCCTATTGAGAATTTTGTGATATATGATGACAGAAGGAACCTGTTCGGTATTCATCCGGCCAGGAAGCAATGGTACCTGCTTCGCGGGGAGGAAGCAGCGGAACCCCAATTGCGCTTTTCGGAAATGGAGGAATCGTACCAGGAGCTGTTCCGGCATTTTTGCAGAACCATAGCTATCAGAGAACGAAAAAATTTGAAGCTGCAGAGAAATATGCTGCCGCTGAGGTTCCAAGAATATATGACAGAATTTCGGTAAGTGCGATAAAGTTGCATGGCAGTACTTTGCAGTGTGAAAGCAAAAAATAGACAAAATAGACAAAAGTTTTTTTCATTCTTTTTATGCTGTGGACAGAATGCAGAATTGCGTTAATTTGGGGAAAAATATGCCAAATTTTTGCCCGCGGAAAACGCTTTACATTTTGAATAATTTGCATATAATGTTAAATTATAACAAGGTAACTTAATTTGAAATTGGTTTTGATTTTTGCTTATGAAAGGATGGTTGGAAATGACAAAGACAATTCGTTTGACTCAGAATGAGGTGCAGAGCTTTGTGAATGTTACCTCAAAATGTGATTTCGACATCGACATTTCCTATAACAGATATGTGGTAGATGCGAAGTCATTTTTAGGCGTGTATGGTCTGGACTTCAGGGCGCCTCTGACAGTATCCTATAACGGCTACAATGAGGAGTTTGAGGAATTGCTCAGGAAGTATGCCATTGCCTGCTGACAGGCCTGCTGTCAGGTTATATTCCACTCAGAAGGGATATCCTGACAACTGAAAGATATCCGACATAAAGATCGGATGTGTATCCGGAAAAGTAAATTGACTCCCTATGCAGGATAGTTTACTATCTTCATAGGGAGTTTTTGTATTGACGGCCTCTGTATTTTGCGTCATTTTGCTTTGCGGAGAAAGATTTCAGAGAGGATATCTGAGGATATGCCAAAAGAAAAGAGCGGATCAAGAAGGAATATTGTGTTCGAAGAGAAACCGGGCTTAAGGGAGAAATCTGTTTTGAAAGAGAAAGTAATTTCAGAGGAAAGTTCTGCAGCAGGAGAGAGCTTTGTTTCAGAAGAGAACTCTGCATCAGGGGAGAGCTTTGTTTCAAAGGAGAAGCCGGTTCTGGAGGAAATCCGCATTTCCGTGAGGAGCCTGGTGGAGTTTGTTCTGCGGCATGGGGATATTGACAACCGTCATAAAGCCTCGCCGGATAATGCCATGCAGGAGGGAGGCAGGATCCATCGGATGATCCAGCGCAGAATGGGGGCGGGCTATCAGGCAGAGGTTTCTCTCAAATACACACAGGAAAACGATAGATATCTGCTGGTGGTGGAAGGCAGGGCGGACGGAATCCTTCGTGAGGAGGGAAAGGTGACCATAGATGAGATCAAGGGAACCTATCGCGAGCTGGCCAGGATGAAGGGGCCTATGCCCCTGCATATAGCCCAGGCGAAGTGCTATGCCTACATGTACGGACTGCAGAATCAAATTCCCATTCTGCATGTACGGATGACGTATTGTAATATGCCTTCGGAGGAAATTCGGTATTTTTACCAGGAATATAGCTTTGAAGAATTGGAAGAATGGTTTCAGGAGCTGATCCAGTCTTATGCCAGGTGGGCGGATCATGCCTGGGAATGGGGCAGGCTCAGACAAAGCTCTATCCAGGATCTGAAGTTTCCTTTTCCGTACCGGGAAGGGCAGAAGGAGCTGGCGGCAAGTGTATATAGAACTATATATCACGGAAGGAAGCTGTTTCTGGAAGCTCCAACCGGGGTGGGTAAGACTATTTCCACCATATATCCGGCTGTACAGGCCATGGGAAAAGGGATAGGGGAAAAGCTGTTTTATCTCACTGCCAAGACGATTACCAGAACAGTGGCGGATGATACGCTGGCATTGCTTCGACAAAAGGGGCTTCATTTTAAAAGCGTGATTCTGACCGCAAAGGAAAAGATTTGCTTTATGGAGGAGACAGAATGCAATCCGGAATACTGTCCTTATGCCAGAGGTCATTATGACCGGATCAATGAGGCAGTGTTTGACCTTCTGACCGCCAGGGAAAGCTTCAGCAGGGAGGCTGTTGAAGAATATGCGCAAAAGCATCAGGTATGCCCATTTGAAATGTGTCTGGATATGAGCCTGTTTTCGGATGCGGTTATATGTGACTATAATTATTTGTTTGACCCCCATGCATACCTCAGACGATTTTTCAGCGAGAATACGGGAGGAAAATATCTTTTCCTCATCGATGAGGCACATAATCTCCTGGAGAGAGGAAGAGAAATGTACAGCGCGGCGCTTTGGAAGGAACAGTTTATGGAACTGCGCAGAGAACTAAAACAGACAATACTGTCAGAAACTTCAAAAAGGCGCAAAAAATCCGGAATCAAGGGGCAGTTAGATCTGAAAATGACAGATTTTATGACACAAGAGTCAGTATTTAAGAGTGAGGAGGATGCTGTTGACCAATTCAGTATTGAAAGCTTGTCCGGAAGGCATGGGGGAAAAAGCATACTGGTGAAGGAGGGCTATGGAGAAAAGCTTTTGTATCACCTGGAAAAGTGCAACAAGGAACTGCTTGCCCTGAAGCGGGAAGGCGGACAGTGCCGGGTTGTGGAGGATATCGACGGGTTTTCACAGCCTCTGACCCGGCTCCATGCGGTCCTGGACGATTACCTTTCGGAACAGGATGAGGATATGCCGGTGCGGAAATCCCTGCTGGAATTTTATTTTGAGGTCAGTCATTTCCTGACGGTTTACGAGCTGTTGGACGAAAACTATGTGAAGTATACCCAGCTCGGGGAGGACGGAAGCTTTCTCATAAAGCTGTTTTGCGTGAATCCCCGGGAAAATTTGAAGAGCTGTATGCTGCGCGGAAAGAGCAGTATATTGTTTTCGGCCACCTTTCTTCCGATCCAGTATTACAAGAAGCTGCTTGGCGGAGATGAGGAGGATTATGAGGTTTATGCCAGATCGGTGTTTGATCCGGCCAGAAAAGGGCTTTTTATTGCCAATGATGTGACCAGTAAGTATTCCAGACGGTCCGAGGAAGAATTTTTTAATCTGGCCAGGTATATTGAAGAAATTGTCAGGGCGCGGGCCGGGAACTATATGGTTTTTTGTCCGTCCTATGCGTTTATGAGGACGCTTTATGAGACCTACAGCGAAAATTTCGGTGCACAGGACAGGCAGTGTATCCTGCAGAATGAAGCCATGAGCGAGGGAGACAGGGAAGAATTTCTGGCACGATATACAGACGGGGGAAGAGCTTCGGCCCGGGAGAGCGTATTGATCGGCTTTTGCGTACTGGGAGGTATTTTCGGCGAAGGGATAGACTTGAAGAATGACAGCCTGATCGGTGTTATTATTGCAGGAACAGGAATTCCCCAGGTATGCTTTGAGCGGGAGCTTTTGAAGGAGTACTTTGACGGACGGGGCGAGAGTGGCTTTGACTATTCTTATCGCTATCCGGGAATGAATAAGGTGCTTCAGGCCGCAGGCCGTGTCATCCGCACCATGGAGGATGTGGGTGTGATTGCCCTGCTGGATCACCGTTTTCTGCAGTTTGCCTATCAGCGTATGTTTCCCCGGGAATGGGAGCAGTTTGAGACTGTGACGGTGAATACCGTCGGGGAGCGGGTGGAACGGTTCTGGAGTTCCCTTTCCGGAAAAGTTAGAGTGGAAATATGACAGGAAAAATGGTATAAATATTGTTGGAGAGAACATGACGGAGGAAACGACGGGTAATACGACAGGGAATGCAGATGGAAAATCTGTGAAATGACATGGACAATTTCAAAACTGACATATGTGTATATGTGGATAAGTCTGTGGATTTGGTGGATTTTTTCGGGAGCGAGGAAGCAAAAAACTGACATGTGGGTTCAGGTTATCCACAGAAGCAGCGCAATAGCTGAATTGAATGTCAGATGATTCAGATCAGACAGTACTGATCTGGTCAATATAAATATCTACAATACTTTAAAGCCGAAAGGAGAAAGAAAAAATGTGGGCATATGAAAGCGTATTTTATCAGATCTATCCTTTGGGGTTCTGCGGAGCGCCATTTGAAAACGATGGGGTCTGCCAACACCGGATACTGAAGGTATTGGACTGGATCGACCATATGAGCAGGCTGGGGGTGAACGCGGTTTATTTTTCACCGCTGTTCGAATCGGATACTCATGGGTATAACACCAGGGATTACAGAAAGCTCGATGTACGTCTTGGAACAAATGAAGACTTCAAAAAAGTCTGCGGCGCTCTTCATGAAAACGGGATCCGGGTGGTTCTGGACGGCGTGTTCAATCATGTGGGAAGAGGCTTTGGCCCTTTCCAGGATGTATTGAAAAACAGAGAGGCTTCGCCCTATGTGAGCTGGTTTTACAGGATTGCGTTTGACGGCGATTCTCCATATCATGACGGTCTGTGGTATGAGGGCTGGGAAGGAAATTATGATCTGGTCAAGCTGAATCTGCACAATGAGGATGTGATCAGATACCTTTTGGACAGTGTGAAATTCTGGGTGGAGGAATTTGGCATCGACGGACTGCGTCTTGATGTAGCCTACAGCCTGGATGAAGGGTTTGTGAGAAGACTTCGAAGCTTTACGGAAGGGCTGAAGGAGGACTTTTTCCTGGTAGGAGAGATGCTGCATGGGGACTACAATCGTCTGATGAACGACCAGATGCTGCATTCGGCTACCAATTATGAGTGCTATAAGGGCTTGTACAGCAGCTTTAACAGCATGAATCTGTTTGAGATAAATCATTCCCTGCTGCGTCAGTTTGGGCCGGAAAACTGGACATTGTACAAGGGAAAGCACCTGCTGTCCTTTGTGGATAATCATGATGTGACGAGGGTGGCCAGCATATTGTCCAATGAAAGGCACCTGCCTCTGATTTATGCCGTCGCCTTGGGAATGCCGGGAATCCCCTGTATTTATTATGGAAGCGAATGGGGAGAAAAGGCGGATAAATCCCAGGGAGATCCGGCGCTCCGCCCCTGCTTTGAGGAGCCGGCATGGAATGAACTCAGCCAGTGGATCAGCAGTCTCGTCAAAGCAAAGAGAGATTCGGAGGCGCTTAATTACGGAAGCTTCAGGTCGGTTCTTCTGACGAACCGGCAGTGCATTTTTGAGAGAAAGACCGAACATGAAAGAGTGCTGGTGGCGGTCAATGCGGACGGCGAAGACTTTACGGCTCATTTTGATGCGGGCTGCGGCAGGGCAGTGGATCTGATCAGCGGTAAAGAGCATGATTTCGGCGGAGGCACACTGCTTCCTGCCTACAGCGCATTCTTCTGGAAGATGGAGCACTGATTATGTTGAAAGCGGAGTATTGATTATATGAAGGTATTGATTTTATCCACAGGAACGGGAGAGGGACACAATTCTGCGGCAAGGGCGATGAAGGAACAATTTGATAAAAATCAGATACCCTGTGTTATGGAGGATGCATTGAGCTTTGCTTCGGATCGGGCGGCCCGCTATGGAAGAAAGGTCTATATATGGAGCATCGTTAAAGCGAAAAGAGTATTCGCGGGAGCTTATCGGGCAGGGCGGGCCATTTCCTCGTCCCGCCACAAAAGCCCGGTCTATTATGCCAATGCTCTCTATGCGGAAAAGTTGTATCACTATATTGAAGAAAACGGGTTTGACACCGTTCTGATGCCCCATCTGTTTCCGGCGGAGGCTGTTACCTATATGATGAAAAAGTATCCCCTGAAGGCAGCATCATATTTTATAGCCACGGATTATACCTGTATCCCTTTCACGGAAGAGACCGAAATGGACCGTTTCTTTATCCCTCACGAGGATTTGATTCCGGAGTTTGTAAAAAGGGGGATACCGGAGGAAAAATTGGTGCCCCTGGGAATCCCTGTATCGGACCGGTTTCGGGAAATCCCTTCCCGGAAGCAGTGCCGGGAGCAGCTTGGCATGGAACAGGACAGAAAATGCATTCTGATTATGACGGGAAGCATGGGGTATGGCCATGTGGAGAGTATGGCGGATAAGCTGGTACGGCAGACGGACGAAAGAACGAATGTCTATATTATGGGAGGCACCAACGAAAAGCTGAAAAAGAGTCTTCGGGAGAAATATTGTTCTGCGGACCGGGTGCGGGTGCTGGATTTCACAAACGAAGCGCATATCTATATGTCTGCAGCCGATGTGCTTTTCACCAAGCCCGGCGGCCTGACGTCCACAGAGGCGGTGGCGGCAGAGGTGCCCCTGGTGCACACCCACCCTATCCCCGGATGCGAAGAGAGAAATGTGGCTTTTTTCACGGAGAGAGGGATGAGTGTATCTCACAAGCAGGAGGACCAGGTGGTTCAAAGAGGGCTGGAGCTTCTGAGAGATGAGAGCCTTCAGGCACAAATGCGGGAATGCCAGAAAAGGTTTGGAAAGCCGGATGCCGCCGGGAACATATTTGAGTATATTGTCAACCGCGGGCGGGAGGAGAATCCCTAATAGAGCAAAAATCCCGTATAGCAGGGACTTGGCAGTAAGAATCCCTTGTGGGAGAGAGGGACAGCAAGAATCCCGTATAGCAGGGACTTGGCAGTAAGAATCCCTTGTGGCAGGAATGAGACAGCAAGAATCCCGGCGGGGACAGGTCTTTCAAGAGCCTTGCCGGGAAAATGAGGAGGAAGAGGATGATCATTCATCAGCTGTTTATGACTTTGGCGGGAATATTATGCGGAAGCATATTGTTCGGGAGCTTTCTTCCCAGAGCTATCAAGAATGTGGATGTGACAGAGCTTAGCAATGATCACAATCCCGGCACGGCCAATGCCATGAAGTATGCAGGAGTGCCGGTGGGGATCGCTTGCCTGGCGGGCGATCTGCTCAAGGGTGCGCTGCCGGTGAATCTGTCTGTAAGGATGGGTCTGGAGACAGGCAGTATGTTTCCCCTGATCATGGCGGCTCCTGTGTTTGGGCATGCTTATTCGCTGTTTCACCGCGGAAAGGGAGGGAAGGGTATTGCTGTATCCTTTGGAGTGCTGGTGGGGCTTCTGCCCCTGTATACAGAACTGCTGGGACTGCTCTGCATACTCTATATTTTCAATTCCACTCTGGTCCGGATTAATCCGCATACCCGGCGCACGAGGGTAACGTTTATTGTGTTTTCGCTGGGGGCTGCAGCACTGGCGGCGGTTGAAAGCATTTCGCTCCAGCTCTGCCTGGGGGCGATACTGCTGTCCTGTATCGTGATCCACAAAAACAGTCTGAAGCAGCAGTACCGGGAGACGGCCGGGGCTGCATTTTCGGATGCGGAACGGGTGGAGATGCAGCTTGGCGGCGGAGATGCGGAACAGGCGCAGGTATGAATCACAGCTTTATCCATTGACTTGTTTCTTCGACTTTTTTCCATTTTTATAGTCACTTTATATTTCCACAATTTATTTCCACAATTTTAGTTACGATTTACGGATATGCCATAAATCGTAACTAATTTTTTTATATTTATTTTTTATGGATTGACAACGTTGTCAATCCATGCTATTATGATGCTGTGACAACGTTGTCAAAACAAAAAATTAGGAATTGGAGGGGCTTATGCTTTATTACAGAGCACAGGATGGAATCACAGCCGATATCATTCCGTATTATGAAAACGGACTCTTTTACCTGTACTATCTGCATGACTATCGGGATGTTGAGAACAGAGGCGAGGGAACCCCCTGGAGACTGATCCGGACGAAGGATTTCGTGGAGTATGAGGAAATGGGAGAGATTCTTCCCAGAGGAACGGAAAAAGAGCAGGATCTGTATGTGTTTACAGGATCTGTCTTTAAGGAGGCGGAGGGAAAGTACCATATTTTTTACACTGGTCACAATCCCCATCTCAGGGCCCAGGGGCATCCGGAGCAGGCGGTGATGCACGCTAAAAGCAGTGATTTGATTCATTGGGAGAAACAAAAGGAGGATACCTTTTATGCCCCTTTGGATGGCTATGAACCCCACGACTGGAGAGATCCGTTTGTGTATCGGGATGAAAAGAACGGCTGTTACAGGATGCTGCTGGCAGCCCGGCTGAAGGATGGGGACAGGATAAAGCGTGGGTGCACCGCGTTGTGTACATCCTGGGATCTGAAGGAATGGAAGGTGGAAAAGCCTTTGTGGAGCCCCGGAGCCTATTATGCTCACGAATGTCCGGATCACTTTACCATGGAAGACAATAAGTATCTGGTGTATTCAGAATTTTCAGACCGATTTGCCACCAGATACCGGGTCGCAGAGCCGGGAGCGGACAAGTGGGTTTCCACGGTGGACGATGCCTTTGACGGCAGAGCCTTTTATGCGGCGAAGACCGCCTCGGACGGGGAGAAGCGATATGTGTTCGGCTGGGTGCCTACGAGGGTGGACGACAGCGACAGCACAGATTGGCAGTGGGGAGGAAGTCTTATGGTCCATCAGGTGTTTTGCAGGCCGGACAGATCCTTAGGGTGCCGGCTGCCGGAAAGTATAAAAAAACATTTTAAGAAGCAGCTTGTTTTCCGGGAAACGGTGGAATGCGGCAGCAGCCAGGGCTATGCTGCTCAGTCCTTGCTTACAGTTGAGGCGGACAGTTATTTATTGACGGCGGACATGGTGATTTCTCAGAGCAACGTGGATGCAGGAATTTTGCTTCGGTATGATCAGGAGGAGGACTTTGCATACAGCTACCGGATTTCCCCCGGACGGGGCAGACTTTCCTTTGGAACATTGCCCAATTTTCCCTGGGGGCAGACAAATTTTACCAATGTGGAGAGGCCGGTTTCCCTGAAGCCCGGACAGCGGTATCACCTGGAGATGGTGGTGGAGGGAGATGTCTGTGTGCTGTACCTGGACGGAACGGCCCTTACCTCCCGCATGCACGCAAAAAAGGAGAACCGGATCGGCATTTTTTCGGAGAATGGCCAGGTGAGGATGGAAAATGTTGGAGTATTTACAATTTGAAAATTTATCAGAAAATAAAGGTCAGACAGGCAGAAGAGCAGGCGGCAGGGAAAGGAAAAGGCATTGGCCGGCATTTTGGGCCGCGCTGCTTATTCTGACGATACCGGCTCTGGCGCTGGGAGGCTGCGGGCAGGTCGGAGAAAGTGGAAAGGGAGGAAAGGATATGGGGCAGGAAGGTGAGAAGGCACAGACAAATGTGCAGACCGAAGTGCAGACCGAGGTACAAAAAGAGGAGGTGCTCCTGCATTATATTCTTCCGGAGGGCTATGAGTATCGTTATATCGGGGATGTGCATCCCTTCTATGACGAGAAATCCGGAAAGTGGTTTCTGTATTACCTGGATACCAGCGGACAGTTCCACTCAAAGCTTTTGATCTCCGGGGACGGGATTGGATGGGAGCCCGTAGAACTGACCTCCAGATCTTCCATGGCCAATTATGGAGTCCTGGGAATTGTTCAGGCAGATGGCAGATATTACTCCTATTACGGAGATTACTACGCAAACGTCAGTGAAGATCTCATCAACTGGGAATATGCCGGGGAACGCTTCCGAGCGTTTCAGGATAAGGACCAGTTCCCGGGAGGGTGCAGGGATCCCTTCGTGGCATATGATGAGGAGACGGAGCGTTTTTATTCTGTGGCCATCAATTATGTAAGGCGGGTGCCGGGAGAGGGGATTTTTGATGCAAATCTTGCCATCGGCAGAACCGCATCCAAAAGTCTGGAGGACTGGAGCAAAGAGGCGAAGCCCGTGTTTGCCCGGACAAATGACAATCATGATCCGGAATGTCCCCAGCTGCTTAAGATCGGCAGCAGATGGTATGTGTTCACCAGCTTTTTCGGCTTTTCCAGACACGGGGTGGGCCGTCTGGCTTATCTGATTGGAGATGAGGGAATGGATCCATATTCCGTGGACTGGACCGCCAAGGAAATTCATTACCTCACCAGCGAGGACATCTGCGCGGCTCAGGTTGCTCCCAGAGGGGACAGATTCTATGTATTCGGCTGGATCCCCAGACAGTATGACGCAGGCTTCTGGGGAGGACATGTGAATCTTCCCACAGAGGTTTATCAATTGGAGGACGGTCTGCTGGGGGCCAGAATGGACCAGGAGACCATAGACCTTATCCGCGGAGAGCGCTATTTTGAACTGGAAAATACCGCAGACGTAGGATCGGACAGCAGCGTTGCTTTGACGGCGGCCAAAAGATGCGTTCTGGAAGTGGATTTTGTGTTGGAGGGCGAGACGCTTACCTTGGACTATATTGACAAAAAGCTGAAGATCGAGATTGTGAGGAGGGCCGGGGAAAGTGCCGCCAGAGTGATTTTCAACCATATGACCCTAAGCGAAATAGAGCTGGATGAGGAACAGCTGGAAAACCAGGGAACCATACGGATCATTTCCGAGGCGGATATGATGGAAATTTATATCAATGACCGGTATTATATGCCGGCCAGAATCGGGGTGAAGCTGGGAGAGGAGCAGGTATCCGTGGAAAGTGATAAGGCAACGATCTGCAGAGTGGAGGCATTTCACCTGAAAACGATACAGGAGGTGCAGGAGTAAACGGCTTCCCGCAGGATCGGGAAGTGAGATTACAGAAGCCTATATATGGAAGGAGGGTTACATATTATGAAGAAAAGTAACAGGAAACGCAGCGCTTGGAGGAAGGCCCTGGGAGCAGGACTGGTTCTGGCACTTTTGCTGGGACTGTGCGGATGCGGTGCAAAACAGGATCAGGGGGATCAGTCTGACAGTACCTTCAGAATCGCAAAAACCTGGGACAAGACCGGAATCAGGAACCACTACCACGGAGGCTCGGCCATTGGAGGTCTGGAGTGGCTGGCAGTGGAGCCTCTGGTTCAGTATGTGAGATCTACAGATGAATTGTTTTATCTTCTGGCGGAGAGCATCGAGCATCTGGAGGACGGCACTTCCCTGATTCACATCCGGGAAAATGCCAAATGGCAGAATGGGGACGATTTTTTGGCGGATGACGTGATGGCATATTATCATATCAACTTTGTAAGCGTTACCAATTATCTGGCAAAGCCCATGGAAAAGATTGACGATAAAACAGTAAAGCTTACCTGGAAGAGCTGGATGGAGCCCAATGATAATGTGAAGACGCTGTTGCTTGCAGAGCAGAAAACAGGTTCCGTACAATACAAGGAGTTCCAGCAGTTTGTGGACAGATGCCAGGAGATTCTGCTCAGCCAGCCCGACTGTGAGGAGGGTTATCTGGGCTCCGCACCCTTCGGCAAGCTGATCAGCCCGGAGGCGGAGGAAGAATTCCTTGCAAATTACAATGACTTCAAGGCTTATAATCCGGATTGGTTCGTGGCCACAGGTCCCTATAAGCTGGAAAAGGAAACCCAGAATCAGATGATTCTTACAAAAAATGAAGATTATTATTTTGCGGACAATGTAAAGTTTGATAAGGTCATCTGCTACAATGTAGCGGACACCAACTCTATTTACAACATGCTTTCCAATGGGGAGATCTATTATCAGGACGGAATGGCTCCGGAGGCTACTTTGAATGCCATTCTGGACAGCAATCCCAATATGGCGCATCTGAAGATGTTTGACCCGGGAGCCATCGGACTGGTTTTCAACCTGGAGAAGGAGATCTGGACACCGGGAGTGCGGCAGGCCTTCCAGTATATCTTCAACCGGGAGGAAATGAGGAATGCAGGAAATAAATACGCCATCACCAGTCAGTTCCCTTTGATCGGCATGGCGCCCAGCGAGGCGCAGACCTGGCTTGCTCCGGAAGACTTTGATGGTATTCCCCGGTACAGTCAGGATCTGGACAAGGCAGCACAGCTGCTGGAGGCCGAGGGCTGGGTGAAAAAGGACGGCAGATGGACCATTGACGGAAGTCCGGTAAAGCTGTCACTGGGATATGACGGAACTCATCCGGGAATGTGCGGTGTGGCGGAAGCAGTGGAAAGCGCTATGAATGATTTTGGCATCGAGGTTTCTCTGAAACGGGCCAATGACTGGGGCTCCTGGTTCGATACGGCAAGGGCGGCGGACAGTGTGTATGATTTTGTGGTGAACTGGACTGATCTGAACATGAGCTTTTCCTATCCCACAGGCTCCTTCCAGTATGTGTTCAATGACATCAACGGTCCTATTATGAAGCTTCCCAAATTTACGGAGGAGGATTATGCGGCGGGAAGAATCGAAGAGAACCAGGTCGGAAGTCTGGCGCTGGAGTACCAGAAGCGGGACGGCAGCGGTTCCTTCTATGTAAAGGATGTGCTGAGCAATCTGTACTATTATTCCGACGAAGAGCTGAGAGAGGTTTTGGCGGACATGATCATGGGAACCGCAAATGAAAATCTCGGGGTACAGTTCTACCAGAATGTGACAGGCTCCTTTGTGGATACGTCAAAAATTGGGGGACTGCCCATGGAAGAGTATTTTACAAGGGAAAGGAATGTAACCTATGTGCCGGAAGCCGGAACCGACGAATTCTTTGAAGTAGCCAGGACAAATTTGATCTACTCTCAGGGAATCAGCTTTTCCCAGGGATTTTATGAGCCAAAGAACTGAAACGTCTACGGGAGGTTTAGATGAGAGCGATTACTTCTTTTTATAATAAAACCAGATACTTCTGGAGGCGCCTGCTCATCGCTTTTCTGACGCTGGTACTGGTAGCGGTTTTTGGATTTTTGCTGATCAAGCTGATGCCCGGCAACCCTGTGGACACTTATGCGCAGACCCTTATGACGGAGCGCAGGATCCCCTTTGAGGAGGCAAGAGCGCTGGCCAAGCAGATGCTGAACTATGACCCGGATGAGAAGATTTTGGTACAGCTGGGAAAATATATATATGGTCTTTTGCATGGAAACCTTGGAATTTCCATGCGCAGACCGGACATTACCGTAAACCGGCTGATTGCAGGATTCCTGCCATGGACTCTGTTCATATCCAGCGTGTCTTTATTTTTAAGCTTCATCGTGGGAATTTTTATGGGGTCCCATATGGCCTGGAAAAGGAAAGGCGTGGGTGAGAAGGCGGCGTTGTCCTACATCGTGGTATCCGGATCCATACCGGATTACCTGTGGGGCATGATCCTGATCTTTGTATTCGGAGTGAGATTTCGGATATTTCCGGTGCAGGGGAATTATGATGTGATGCTGGAGTACGAGGGCTGGCCATGGCTGCTCAATGTGCTGTATCATGCAGCGCTGCCTGTTCTTGCATACTCCATCGTCCAGATTGGCTCCTGGGCTCTGTCCATGCGTGCCAGCTCCATCGGCGTGCTGGGGGATGATTACATCTATGCGGCAAGGGCCAGAGGCATTCCGGAAAGGATTATTGTAAACAGGTATTTGAGAAGAAATGCCATGCTTCCGCTGGTAACTTCGCTGGCATTGTCATTTGCAGGGCTGTTCGGCGGGTCTTCCTTGATGGAATCCATTTTCAACTATCCGGGGCTGGGGCAGCAGTTTTCCGCATTCATGGGAGCCAGAGACTATTTTATCATACAGGGACTTATTCTGTTTATGTCCTTTATGATTGTGCTTGCCAATCTGGTGGTTGATTCCATCTATTCTCTGATCGACCCCCGCATAAGGAGGAGTACCTGATGATAAAGAGATTTTTCACATCGGCGGTGCATGGCGCCGTCAGGAAATGTAAGGTGGTCTTTTCCAACAGGAAGGCAGTTCTGGGTGGGGCGATCATGCTGTTCTTTGTTCTGCTGGCGGTTTTCGGGCCCATTTTGTTTCCTTATAATCCGGTTACGGACGAGAACAGCAAATATCTGGCGCCCGGCGCCGGCCACTGGCTGGGCACGGATAATCTGGGGAGGGATGTGTTTCGCCAGCTGGTTCACGGTTCCAGGGATGTGCTGACCATTGCGCTTTTGACTTCGGTGATCACGATTATCCTGGGTACCGTGCTGGGAATGGTGTCCGGCCTGGCCGGCGGTGTTACGGACAGGGTGATCGGCGTGATTACGAATCTGTTCTTATCCATTCCCAGTTTTCCGGTGCTATTGATATTTGCCTCCTTTTTTACCATTGAGGATCCTGTCAGCTTTGCACTGGTGTTGTCCTTGTGGAGCTGGGCGGGCTTAAGCAGAGCCATCAGAGCCCAGATCCATTCTTTAAAGGAAAGGGATTTTATCCAGATCTGCAGAGTGATGAATTTAAGCAGGGCACATATCATTTTCAGTGAACTGATGCCGAACATTGCTTCTTACATCCTGATTAATTTTATTATGATTATGAGAAATGCCATCACGGGCAGTGTAGGTATCATGATGCTGGGACTTGCGGCCTTTCAGCCCTCCAACTGGGGCGCCATGCTGCTTCGGGCCAAGGATTCCGGGGCACTGCTGATCCCGGAGGCGTCGTATTTTTTGTTCGCACCCATAGTGGCTATCATGCTTTTTCAGATGGGTTCCATCCTTCTGGCCCACGGGCTGGATGAAGCACTGAATCCGAGGCTGCAGGCATAAAAGCAGGAGCGTTACAGAATATAACGGGAAGTTGGGAGAAGATATGGACAGAAGGAAATCTGAAAAAAGGGAGAAACCGGACATGGCCGAAAGAAAGCCGAATCCCGGACCGCCGGGAGAAAATACCGTCACCATAAAGGATCTGACTGTGGAATACAAGATGAAAAAATATTCCATACGGGCCGCCAGCAGGGTCAGTCTGGATATTAGGAGAGGCAGGATGACGGCGCTGGTGGGAGAAAGCGGAAGCGGAAAGACCACGGTGGCATCAGCACTTTTAAACTGCATTTCCACGCCCGGAGAAATCGTTTCGGGAGATATTATCTTTCATGAGAAGGACGGAAGCGTGGTGGAGGTGGGCAAATTAAACGAAAAGCAGCTGAACGCCTTTCGGTGGAGCCGGATTTCCATGGTGTTTCAGGGAGCTCAAAGCTCTTTGAACCCGGTTATGACCATTTTGGATCATTTTTATGAGACCATGAAGGTGCATGAGCCCAAAACCACGAAAAGTGATGCGGCAGACAGGACGCGCAGGGTGTTGTCGGTGGTAAATCTAAACGCCGACAGGATCATGAAAATGTATCCCCACGAGCTGTCCGGGGGCATGAAACAAAGGGTGATGATCGCCATGAGCCTGCTGCTGGACCCGGAGCTGATCATTTTGGACGAGCCCACTACCGCGCTGGATGTGATTACCCAGGATTACATATTTAAAATATTAAAAAAGATTAATAAAGAAACCGGAATTGCCATGCTGCTGCTGACTCACGATATTTCCATTGTTGCGAAATTTACCGATTACATGGCAGTGATGTACGCGGGCAGAGTGGTGGAATACGGAAGGACGGCGGACGTGTTCCGGCATAAGGCGCATCCTTATACCAGGGGTCTGATCATGGCCACGCCTTCCCTGTACGGCGATCTGGAAAGCATGAAGCCCATAGGAGGAGCGCCGCCGGATCTGATGGAGCTGCCGGAGGGGTGCGTGTTCCGGCCAAGATGTCCTTATGCCGACGAGACCTGCGGCAGGGAGGAGCCGATACTGAGAACGGTGGGTGAAAACCATCTGTCCCGATGTCAAAAAGAGGTGTTTCATGTCAAATAACGAAGTGTTGATGCAGTTGAAAAATATTCATATGGTGTTTGAAAAAGGCGGCGGCATATTTTCCCGGGAAAGGTATTTCCATGTACTGAAGGATATCAACCTGGATATTTATAAAGGGGAAATCCTGGCCATTGTAGGCGAGAGCGGCTGCGGCAAAACCACGTTGGGAAAGATCATCACAGGTCTGTTAAAGCCCGGAAAGGGCGAGATCACATACCAGGGGCAGAATATTTATCGATTGATGGGGATGGACAGCGGGTACAAGAAGGCGGTGCAGTTTATTCAGCAGGATTCCTATGCAGCCCTGAATCCGGTGAAGACCATCCGGGACTCCATGATGGCGCCTATCCGCGTCCATCATAAGGAGTTAAGCTACGCCCAGGGCGAGAAGCTGGCGGGGGAGCTGCTGGAACGGGTGGGACTCGCTCCGGCGGAGCAGTTTCTGTCAAAATTTCCTCATCAGATGAGCGGAGGTCAGAGACAGAGGGTGCTGATGGCCAGGGCCCTTACCATGGATCCCAGGCTGATTGTGGCGGACGAGCCGGTTTCCATGATCGATGTGTCTATGCGGCTGGCTATTTTGAACCTGATGTCAGAGCTGAACAGAGAAATGGGCATAGCGTTCGTCTATATTACCCACGATCTGTCCACGGCGCGCTATATTGCCAATTCAGGCAGGATCTGTGTTATGTATATGGGGGAAATCATGGAGCTGTCCTCCATGGATGAGCTGATCAGAAGTCCCAAGCATCCCTACAGTCAGGCGTTGTTTAAGGCGGTTCCCGTGCCGGACCCGGACTGTGCGGATATTGATACCCCTCTGCCGTTAAAGAGCATGGAGTTGATGGATCTGGAAAAAAGAAACGGCGGCTGTCCTTTCTATTCCCGCTGTATTTATGGGAAGGAAAAGTGTCTCTGCGAGCCGGTGGAATACCGTCAGGTGGATGGAGCTTATGTGAAATGTGTCTATGAAGGAGTACCGAAATGGGAAATGTAAATTTTTTTCTGAGATATGCAGGTATTTTATTTGTGCTGTCGCTGTTTACCCTGTTTTTTGTGGAGGCGGGCACATTGGAGTTCAAGGTTACGGCGGTCAGCGCGGTGATTTCGTTTCTCATCTCGGTTTCCTGTATAGTAAAGCTTGCTGCCGCAGGGCAGGAGTGAAGAAAGACTTTGACCGGAAGAAAACAGAGGATAAACAAAGATAAACGGAGGATAAAAAATGATTAGAAGAATAACGAAAATAAGAAAAGCCGGATTGACAGTGGGAATGACAGCGCTTGTATGTCTGGGACTTGCCGCCTGTGAAAAAGAGGGAGAAGAGAAGGCAGCGGAGCCCAGGGTGTATGTGGATTTTTCCTTTGACGATGTGGAGGACGGAGCGGATGTGCCGGGTGTAG
The DNA here is from genome assembly GCA_947177445.1 of uncultured Lachnospiraceae bacterium. Classification (GTDB taxonomy): domain Bacteria; phylum Bacillota; class Clostridia; order Lachnospirales; family Lachnospiraceae; genus Acetatifactor. The sequence continues at coordinate 19,010 of CAMWUL010000044.1, forward strand.
CGGTGGAGGGCGCAGGCTTCAAGGTGGTAAAGGATGAAAACGGCAATGGCTGGGCGGTGTCGAAAAATCCTGCCGACTGGAGTGCCATTTATTTCGGCACACCGGATCAGGATGGAAATGAGATCTATTTGAAGGATTTCTGCATCGAGACGAAGGTATATCTTCCTGTGGATAACGCAGGAATCGAAAATGACGGCGGCATTCCTATGTTTGTGGCAGCTGAGGGAAGATATGACGCAGCCCTTGCCTGGGGGACGGAAAAGTCCTGCATCAACCTGTGGAAGGCAGGCAATACGGACGGCGGTCCCATAGCCACCAATGACAGGGAAGCTTATCCCGACAGAGGATGGGTTGCTGATTTTTCCCTTGAATCCGGACAGGAATACGTTTATACTATAATCGGACGTTACAGAGCGGATGAGGATGAGAATCAGTATGTGACGCTGTATATGTTTATTGATGATCAGCTTGTGTTGGAGCAGGAGGTTCCGTACTGGCCGGGAGGTTTCGGACTGAGGGCATGGCAGTCGGATATCAGATATGATTACATCAGGGTATCGGATATTCCCGCGGTGTGGCCGGACGGCAGGGAAGGATAGGCGAAAACAGCCCGGTTCGGGCGGCGGGAGCCGTCCGGGCATGAGGCATGAGACAGGAGAGGTAAGGCATGGTGACTTTAAGGGATGTGGCGCGTGAGGTGGGAACATCGGAATCGACAGTGTCAAGAGTGGTCCGGGGGTTGGGAAATGTGAAGCCGGAACTGCGGGAGCGGGTGAAGCAGGCATGCGAAAGTCTGGGATACATCCCCGATTTCAGCGCCCAGAACCTGAGAACCGGCAAGAGCAATACCATTGGTATTATCGTCTCCGATATCAATAACCACTTTTATAACAGCACGCTGGGCATTCTGGTCAATAAATTCAGGGAGCACAAATATCAGGTTCAGGTAGGATATTCCTATGAAAACGGGGAAATTGAAAAAGAAGTGATGGAAATGCTTTTGGCGAACCGGATCGACGCCCTGATCATGACGCCGGTTTCCAATCAGAACAGAAGGCTCATCGATACGATCAAGAAACGGAATATTCCTATTGTACAGCTTTATCGTACCGCATACAGGGACATTGACTCTGTCTGTGTAGACGACAGTCATGGAGCATATCTGGCCACCAGCCACCTGATCGAAAGAGGCTACAGGCGTATTGCCCTGTTGTCCGTGAACGTGCAGTTTACGCCTCACAGGTCGGAGGGCTACAGAAGAGCTTATGAGGAAAATCATCTGCAGCTGGAGGAGGAGCTGATATTGAAGCTGCCTCCCGACACCTCTCACGCGGAAGAGATCAGCCGGTTTATCACAAGGAAAAAGCCGGATGCTGTCATCGCTGGTACAAACCTGTTAGGAGTCGATACGCTGAAGGCCATTGAGCTGCTGCAGCTGAAGGATTTTGACGAATCCCATCTGGTGATTTTTGATGATATGCCCTGGATGGAGCTTTTGAAGATATCCGCCGTCTCTCAGCCGGTGGAGCTGCTGGCCGAAAAGTGTGTGGGAATGGTTCTTGACGCGCTGGAGGGCCATTCGTCTCCGGAGGTTAATAAGGACAGGGTAGTACCCCGGCTGGTGGTCCGGGAGAGGAAAGGAAGCGGGGAAAAAACCTAATCAAAGCCGGGAACTTGTGAACAGGTTCCCGGCTTTTGCCATGGTAAAATTTTAATTAGCTGTGAATTCTTTAAATTTTTCATAATAGTGTATTGACATACAATATTATATGGCGTATAGTATCAGTAACAACAGATATTATACGCTGTATAATATTATATAAAAGGAAATGCGGTATCCGAAAATGACAGGCGATGTTCTGCTGTCAGGACGGAGAGGCAGATTTCCTGTCAAGGGAGGAGCGATGGAATGGTATTTAATACAGGAGCCGCCCTTTTGGACGCCATAGTGCTGGCGGTGGTATCCAAGGAACCGGAGGGAACCTACGGATACAAGATCACACAGGAGGTCCGGCAGGTGATAGAGCTGTCGGAATCCACATTATATCCTGTTCTGCGGAGGCTGCAGAAGGATGAATGTCTGGAGGTCTATGACATGGAGTGCGCGGGCAGAAACAGACGGTATTATAAGGTGACCAGCCAGGGCTGGGCACAGCTTCGGCTTTACGAAAGCGAATGGCGGCAGTATTCCGATAAGATTACGGGGCTGTTTGAAGGAAGAATTGTTTTTCGGGCAGGGCCGGAGGAAGTGTGAAGGCCCCGGAGTCCGCGCAGCGGGCACAAAAGTGAGCAATGAGGGAAAGGATGGCGTTTCGTGACGCGGGTTAGAGTATGAACAGAATTGATTTTATGAAACAACTGGACAGTCTGCTTCAAAATATTTCATCGACGGAAAGGGAAGAGGCACTGCAATATTATAATGACTATTTTGATGATGCGGGAGCGGACAATGAGCAGGAGGTTATCGAAGCACTGGGGAATCCGGCCAGAGTAGCCGAAAATATCAAGAAGGATCTCTTTGGAAGTATTGGGGAGGGTTCTTTCCAGCGGGCCAGGGCTTCGGACCGGGCTGTGATAGAATATGATCAGACCGGAGCAGATGCCGGACAGGATGCGCAGCAGAGAGGAAGCACCGGATTGGGCGGCGGTCCCGGGCAGGGCGGCTTTGGCCAGTACAGCGGCAGAAGCGAGGGCAGTTTTCGGCAGGTACCGCCCAATGCGGCTTCCTGTGGAGGAAACGGAGAGCAGAGCGCATACCGCCGGCCGGATCCCGGGAAAAAGTCGGATATGCCTTCCTGGGCGGTGGTGCTTTTGATCGTGCTTCTGGTACTGGCTTCTCCCATTATTCTTCCCGTGGCAGTGGGGCTGCTGGGAGCTCTGGCGGGGCTTTTGCTGGGATGGTTTGGTATAATTTTGGGATTTGGTGTGGCGGCGGTGTGTCTGATGGCGGTGTTTGTGCTGTTGCTGATTGTGGGTTTCACGTGCATGGCGGTGGATCCGCTGGTGGGCGCAGGGCTGATAGGAGGAGCACTGGTATGCGGCGGAATCGGCATTCTGTTTTTGATGCTGACCGTGGCTATGGCGGGAATCGTTACTCCGTTAATATTCAAGGGCATAGGCTGGCTGTTTCATTGGTGCAGGAAATAGAGGAGGATTGACATGAAAAAATTTATGAAGGGCTGTGGGATCACGGCATTGATACTTTTGGCAGTGGGATTTGTGCTTGCGGCTGTGGCCGGCACCATACGGGGCAGAACCGCCATATCAGATGTGGTGGAGGCCGCCACCGGAGGAAGGGTTCATCTGAACCTGGGAAATTGGTGGGACTTTGGAAACTGGTGGGAGGTGCTCGACGATATCGGGGACAGCCTGGGAGACGTGGATTACGCCATCGATGAGTCCATGGAATTTAACCGCAGCTACGATGTACTGAAGGGCGATGTAAAAAAATACAGTGTGGGCGGCAATGTGAAGGAGCTGGATATAGAGGTGGGCGGCTGCAGCCTGATCACAAAATCCTCCGGGGACGATTCCTTTTATGTGGAGGCACAGAATATCGGAAAGTTCCAGTGCTTTGTGGAGGGGGATACCCTTTATGTGAAAAGCATTACCAGCTCCAGGAGGTGGAATCAGCTGAAGAATTCCAGGATTACGCTGTATGTTCCTGACGGCTGCAGCTTTGAAGAGGCGGATATTGAGCTGGGGGCCGGAGTTTTGGAATTTGAAGAGCTGAGTGCGAAGCAGGCTTCTCTGGTGGTGGGAGCCGGACAGATCAAGATATCCCGGGCAAAGGTACATGAGCTGGAGGTCAATGTGGGATTGGGGCAGATTGTGCTTCAGGATATGGACGTGGCCGAGCTGGAGGCCGAGATCGGCATGGGAGAGCTGGAAGCTCGGGGCGCTATTACGGAGAAGGCCGACATAAGCTGTTCCATGGGAAATGTGGAGATGACCATCGACGGCAGAGAAGAGGATTTCAATTATGATCTGCAGGGCGGCATGGGCAACATGGACGTGGGAGGCATGAAGCACAGCGGGCTGGGCTTCGAAAGGTCAATGAACAATGGAGCGTCCAAGAAGATGACACTGGAGTGCTCCATGGGAAATGTGAGTGTTCGGTTTACCGGAAAGTAACGGGTGCCCGGACACAGACAATTTTTAGAGATCAGGGCGGGATTCTGGAAGACGGGAATTCCCGCCCTTTTTGCGAACAATAGAAGACATACGAAGCGTGGATTCTTTTTATTGACAAGTGCCTTGATTCTGACTATTATTTAGGTCAAGAATAATGCAAAATGTATATTTGAAAAGAATGCCGGTCAGGGAGCCGTTAGTGCTTCGGGCCAATGGCGTCTGTCTGAGTGGATAAAGGGAGAGGACTGATGAAGGACAAGATAAGGATCGGGGCCGCCGTTTTGATGACGGCAGTACTATTTGCGTTATATGTGTCCGTACTGAACTATTTTGAGGAGCCGGTGTGGAAGCCGTTGCTGGTGTTTGCGCTTCTTCTGGGTTTGTTTGCCGCAGCCTGTATTTATCTGCCCCGCCGGCTTCCGGCAGGGTGCGTCAAATGGCTGGAACAGATGAAGGGTCTGTATCACAGGGCGGAAGAGGCCGTGGATTCTTATTTTACGGACCGGAGCTTTTTTTTCCAGCTGTGGTTTCTTTTGCTTCTGGCTTATCTGCCCGCCTGGATTTCGCTTTTTCCCGGAACCTTCGGCTATGATGCGCCCATACAGATAGCGGAGTATTTTGGGGATGCGGGAACTTCGTTGACCTCCCATCATCCCCTGGCCCACACATTCCTGATGGGGTGGCTTTTTTCTCTGGGAGAGATGCTTTTTCACAGCTATACGGCGGGATTTGTGCTGTACATGGCTCTTCAGGGACTGGCGGTTACAGGAAGCCTTTCCTATAGTCTGCTGGTCTGCAGGCGGTGCCGTGTGCCTCTGATCTGGATTATGCTGGGCGCCGTCTGGGCCGCCTTGAATCCTTTCCTTTGGGTGCTGACCTTCACTTCTACAAAGGATATTTTATTTGGGGCATTTTTGCTGTGCTTTTCTGCAGCGCTGTGGGAGGCCGCAGAGTGCGTCAGGATGAACAGGGGGCATTTGATAAAACTTGTGGTATTCGGCATTCTGGTGTGTCTGTTCCGCAATCAGGGAATTTATATTCTGTTTGCTCTGGTGCCCGTCTGTCTGCTTTTGCGCTTGAAAAAAAGAGGGCTGTGGGTCTGTCTGCTTGTGGTTTGTCTGGTCTCCCAGGCATTCTTCTCTTTGTCCTCTCATGTGCTTCAAATACCTGAAGGGGATAAAAGGGAGATGCTTTGCGTTCCCATGCAGCAGATGGCCCGGGTATGCTCTGCCTGGGCATCTGCCGGAGGTGTCGGGGACAATCTGACGCAGGAACAGTACGAAATTGTGACGGAGCTGATCCCGCCGGAGGGAATGGAGGTATATATTGCGGATGCCGCCGATCAGGTGAAGTCCCATTTCCGGACGGAGGTTCTGGCAGAGGACTTTGGGAAATATTTTTCCAACTATATGGAGATCGGAAAACAGAATCCCCGGGAATATCTGCTGGCCTGGGTGGATCTGATCCGGCCCTACTGGGATATGACCAGCAATGAATACAAGGGCCTGGCGTTTTCCTATACCTTTTCCGACAGAAACCGCTGGGGTATCCAGAGAAGTGAACAGAGAGGGATCTTTGAGAGATTTTTCCAGTTTTTGTACAGTGTGTTTCAGGCGCCCAGGTACAATGTGCTCTGGAGGCCCGAGACCTGTCTGTGGCTGTTGGCGGCCCTTCCCGGCCTGGCTCTGGCCAGAAGGAAAAAGGGGCTGTTTCTGGGCGTTGTTCCCCTGGGACTGTACTTTGGCACGGCCATATTGGGGCCGGTGGCGCTGCTGCGCTATCTGTATCCTCTGACGCTGGCTTCGCCGCTATTGTTCGGTATGGTGTTTCAGAGGAAGGAAGCTTCCTGAGGATCCCATCCATACCGTTTCATGTCTACACAGCCATGGCTGTTAAACCCCACACCTTCGCGTTCCAGCAGATAACGCTGCTGCGTAAAGTGTGGGGCGCATCTTCCCTGATGGTTCACCACCCGGTGGCAGGGGTATTCTCCGTAATACTGCGCCATACTCAATACTTTTCCAACCAGTCTTGCGTTATTGTCTCTGCCGATAAGCTTTGCGATCTGGCCGTAGGAGGCGGCTCTTCCCTCCGGAATCTCACTGACGACGGAAAGAATTTCATATATCAGAGCTTCATTCAGGACTCGTTTCGGACTTTTTTTCATATTGTCTCCTTCAGAACTGCTTGTTTTTCTTCCAAGTCCATTGTATCATATTTTTATAGGAATAAAAGCCTGAAGGAGGTAACGGTATGCAGCTGGGAATCAGATTACACGACACACGGGAGCTTCCCTTTGAGGAGCGGATTGCGGATGTGCACCGTCTGGGCTTTGCCTGCGGGCATCTGGCGCTGGCAAAGGTTATCCGGGAGTTTCCCACTACGGATGAGGCTCTGACGCCGGGGCTGGCCATGTACATCCGAAATGTATTTGCAAAAAACAATGTGGATATTGCCGTGCTGGGCTGTTACCTGAATCTGGCGGATCCCAATAAGGAGCAGCTGGATAAGACGGTTCATCGGTACATGGCTCATATCCGCTTTGCGTCGCTTTTGAGCTGCGGCGTGGTGGGGACGGAGACCGGTGCACCCAATGAGGCCTATGCGTTTACACCTCAGTGTCATACCGAAGAGGCTCTTAAGCTTTTCATTGAGCGTGTGCGCCCCGTGGTAAAGTATGCGGAAACCATGGGGGTGATCCTTGGCATCGAGCCGGTTTACCGGCATATTGTGTCCGATCCCAAAAGGGCCAGAAGAGTTCTGGATGAGATCGGGTCGCCCAATCTTCAGATTATTTTTGACCCTGTAAATCTTCTGGATATTGCCAATTATCGGGACCGGCAGGCTATTATGGAAGAGGCCATTGATCTGCTGGGGCCTGATGTGGCCATGGTGCATTTAAAGGATTTCTATATCCGGGACGGGGAAATGCTTTTTACCGGGTGCGGTCTGGGGGAAATGGATTACACGGCGGTTTTGAAGTTCATGAAGGAGAGGAAGCCCTTTATCCATGCCACACTGGAGGATACGGTGCCGGAGAACAATCAGCAGGCGAAGGAATATATTCTGCAAAGGTATGCAGAGGTGTAGGCGGCAGGCGCTTAATGCCGGAAAAGACTACTATGGAAACACAGAAGGCTTTTGGCGGAACGAATAACAATGAAAAGCCGCCGAAGGAGCGGAACGGGGGGAAATATGTACAGAGACGGTAAGATTTATATGGGACTTTGCGATGAAGGACCGGTTGAAATGGTTCTGAACATGAGCAACCGCCATGGTCTGATCGCAGGGGCCAGCGGAACGGGCAAAACCATTACCATGAAGGCTATGGCGGAATCCTTTTCGGATGCGGGGGTGCCGGTGTTTTTGTGCGACGTAAAGGGGGATGTGTCCGGTCTTGGGGCGCCGGGAGAGCCTTCCGCAAGCATGGAAAAAAGAATTGATAAATTCGGCATCAGAGACAGCTTCCAGTACAAGGCATATCCTGTGTGCTTCTGGGATATTTATCAGGAAAAGGGACATCCAGTGCGGGCTACGGTGTCCGACATGGGGCCGGAGCTGCTGGCCCGGATTCTGGGATTGACGGCGGCCCAGGAGGGTGTGCTGCATATTGTATTCCGGATCGCCGACGACAAGGGACTTCTGCTCACGGATCTGAAGGACCTGAAAGCGGTACTGAACTATGTAAACGAGCACAGAGCGGAATACACCGCTTCTTATGGGAATATGTCTCCGCAGTCAGTGGGCGGAATACTCCGGGCGCTGATCCCTCTGGAGAATCAGGGCGGTGATCTGTTTTTCGGGGAGCCGGATCTGGATATTTTTGACTGGATGCGCAGAGATGCTGACGGAAAAGGAGTAGTAAATATTCTGGACAGCGTAAAGCTGGTGCAGAATCCCACCTTGTATGCCGGCTTTCTTCTGTGGATGATGGCGGAACTGTTTGAGAGGCTGCCCGAGGCCGGGGATCTGGACAGACCTAAGCTGGTGTTTTTCTTTGACGAGGCACATATGCTGTTTGCCGACGCGCCCAAGGTGCTGGTGCAGAAGGTGGAACAGATGGTGAAGCTGATTCGTTCCCGGGGAGTGGGGATTTATTTTGTGACACAAAGTCCGGGAGATATTCCGAACAGCGTGCTGGCCCAGCTGAGCAATCGGGTGCAGCATGCGCTTCGGGCATATACGCCGGCGGAGCAGAAGGCGGTGAGAACGGCGGCTCAGTCCTTCCGGGCAAATCCGGCCTTCCGGACCGAGGCTGTGATCATGGAGCTGGGGGTGGGACAGGCGCTGATCTCCTTCCTGGACGAGGAAGGGGTGCCCGGGGTGGTTCAGCAGACCGCAGTCATCTGTCCCCAGAGCTTTATGGGGCCGGTGGAGGAAGCCGTCCGCAGGAGGCTTATGGCCCAGGATGGTATGGGAAAATATGATGAGGCCGTGGATGCTCTGTCCGCTTATGAGATTCTGAATGAACAGATGGAGCAGGAGGCCAGGCAGGCGGCGCTGGAGGCGGAAAGGGAGCAGCTGGAAAAAGAAAAGGCGGCGTTTGAAAAGCAGAAGGAGAAGGAGGAAGCCGCCGCTTTGAAGAAAAAGGAGCGGGAAAGGGAAGCAGCGGCAAAGAAACGGGAAAGGGCGGCGGAGCGCCGCAAGGCTCAGATCGAAAGAACCCTGATCAATACCGGGGCTCAGGTGCTGAAAAGAGGACTTTTGGGCACATTATTCAAAAAGTAATATTTGAAAGCTGCTGTTTGCGGGGATCACGTTATACCTTCTTATCGTGCGGGATCTTATATTGCGTTCCGGGGCGAAAGGGCTTATGCTGAAGGAGAAGATAAAAACAGTTTGCCTGTGGAGACGGTATTTATCGCCTCAGGCGGACAGGAAAAAGATTCCGGAGGCCGGAGACGTAAAGCTTATGTCCGACAGAGAGAGGGGTTAAATGAACGGAGAAGTGTATAATCGGAATAAAGAATTGAGGGAAGCCATGGACGCGGGGCAGGAGGCCCTGAGATATCTGGATGAGGCAAGAAATTGTCTGAACAGTGCAGGAAACTGGGGACTGCTGGATCTGTTTGGCGGGGGACTGATCAGTACCTTTATGAAGCATTCCAAAATGAACGACGCAGAACGGCTTGTCCAGAATGCCCGCAGTGCGTTAAAGCGATTTCAGCGGGAATTGATGGATGTGGACACCATAGCGGAATTCCATATTCAGACTGGAGACTTTCTTGCTTTTGCGGATTATTTTTTTGACGGAATTATCGCCGACTGGCTGGTACAGTCCAGGATCAGCGATGCCAAAAGGCAGGTGGATGACGCCATCAGGCAGGTGGAGTACATCATGGGACAGCTGAGGCGGCTGTAGCTTCCGGGAAATGTGTGTCAGGGCAACGCTGTCCCGGCGTTGCCCCGATGGGGCAATTGCTGTCTTGGTTTTTTGTGCAGACAGCGCGCAAAAAGGCTTGCGGAAAATAGCGCTATGTGATATATTTATTTCACCAAAATCATTTTTGTCAATGGATTTTTGCTTTCCACAGCAGAAATCATATCTTTATGAAAATCTGAATT